>JAEYZH010000066.1 GCA_023430685.1 Pseudomonadota bacterium
GGTCCGGATCCGTGGCCGCCGAGCCGTGGTCGGACACCACGACGAGGTTGGTCGTGCGAGCGAGACCCCGCTTGTCGAGTCCATCGAGCAGGCGCGCGAGCGCGTCGTCGACCACGCGCAGCGCGGCGTCGACTTCCGGCGCGTCGGGCCCGTGGCGGTGCCCTGCATGGTCGACCTGTTCGAAATAAAGCGTCAGGAACCGTGGTCGCCGTGCGGGCGGCAGGTCCAGCCATTGCAGGACGCGGTCGACACGCGCGGTCGGCGTCATCTCGCCGTCGAACGGCAACCAGTGGCCCGGTCGCGCGCGCGCGATTTCGACATCGGAGCCGGGCCAGAACATCGTCGCGGTGCGCACGCCCTGCCGCTCGGCCGTGACCCACAGCGGCTCGCCACCCCACCATGCGGAATCGCTCGCTGACGCGCGCTCCTTGTAGACGAAGCGCTTGCCGCTGAGCGGATCCGTCATGCGGTTGTTGACGATGCCGTGGTGGTCGGGGTGCAGTCCGGTGACGAGCGTGTAGTGGGCCGGGAACGTCAGCGTCGGGAATGCGGGCTGCAACCACTCGGCGCGCACGCCGTCATGCGCGACCTTCGCGAGCGTCGGCGTGTGGCCGCGTTGCAGGTAGTCGCTGCGAAAGCCGTCGATCGACACGAGGATCAGCGTGTCGCCGGCCGGATCGCGCACGGGCCGGGACGCGCATCCTGACACCGCCACGAGGCACAGCAGCAACAACAGGCGCATGCACGGACTCCCCGTTCGACCGGGACCCGCGATGATCGCGCAATCCGATGACGAATCGCAGTACGTCCACGCCGGTGCAGCCGTCGAATCGACGCGCGATCTCGGTCAGGCGCCGCGCACGCGCGCGGGTCCGATGCTGCCTTCGATGCGCGCGACAGCCGGCAGCGCGACATAGCGTCCGCCCTCGACGAGGTCGAAGTTGCGGTAGTCCTCGAGCAGGCCGCCATAGAGGTGCAGCGTCACCGCGGGCCGGCGACCGGAGAGATTGGTACAGCGGTGCGCGTGGCCCGTCGTGCCTTCGAACGCGCAGGACTGGCCTTCCTCGAGCACGGTGGTGCCGAGGAAGTGCGGTTGCCCGGTGGCCGGGTCGATCTCGTAATCGTCGACGCCGAGGCTGCCCTGCAGCACGAGTTCGATGCCCCAGAGGCCGGCATGGTCATGGATCGGCGTCGAATGGCCGGCCGGCCACGCCATCACGAGGCCGGTGTAGCGGCCGTCGCACTCGCGCTCGAACAACCAGCGCGTGAACGCATCCGGTTGCCGGTCGCACAGCGCGCGCAACGCGCGGCGGTCGCGCGGTGAATACCAGAGTGCATCGCGCAACCCCGCGTGCACGCGCTGCAGCGAATATCCGGGATTGCCGATGCAGTCGCGCATGTAGTCGCGGACACTGCGCGTGACGTCCAGATCGATCGGCATCATTGGGTCACCCTGCTGCGTTCCCCCGCGGCCGGCACTGGACCACAGTCCTCGTTAAAGTCCCGCTAACCTGTTTCGCCGCGCTGCAACCGCCCGGAGGATCGGCGCGAGCAATGCGCTGCATGTCGTTGATTGATCGAAGCGCGCATCGTCGGTGCCACGGCCGGTGTGCGAGTGGGCGGCTTCGCTGCGTTCATGATTCAATCGCCCGCGGCCCTCCGCGGGTCGAACCCAACAAGGAATGGCATGCACCTGTTCGAACCCTTCGCGACCGGCGACCTGGTGCTGCGCAACCGCATCGCGGTTTCACCGATGTGCGAATACAGCGCGGTGGACGGCGTGCCCGGCGACTGGCACCTCGTGCACCTGGGCAGCCGCGCGGTCGGTGGCGCGGGTCTCGTGCTCGCCGAAGCGAGCGCGGTGTCACCCGAGGGGCGCATCTCGCCCGGGGATACCGGCCTCTGGAACGACACGCAGTGCGACGCATGGGCACGCATCGCCGCGTTCATCGCGGCGCAGGGAGCGGTCGCGGGCATCCAGCTCGCGCACGCGGGGCGCAAGGCATCGACCGATGCACCGTGGCGCGGCGGCGTGCCGCTGGCGCCATCCGAGGGCGGATGGACGCCGGTCGCGCCGAGTGCGCTCGCATTCGACGACAGGCATCCTCTGCCACGCGCGCTCGATGCCGACGGCATCGCGCGCGTGGTCGACGACTTTCGCGCGGCAGCGCGGCGTGCGCGCGAAGCCGGTTTCGGCGTGGTCGAGATCCATGCGGCGCACGGTTACCTCCTGCACGAGTTCCTCTCGCCGCTCTGCAACCGGCGCGAAGACGAGTGGGGCGGTTCGCTCGCGAATCGCGCGCGCCTGCTGCGCGCAACGGTCGCGGCGGTACGCGAAGCGTGGCCAGCACCGCGCCCGCTGTGGGTGCGCGTTTCCGCGACCGACTGGGTAGAGGGCGGCTGGGACATCGACGAGTGCGTGGAACTTGCACGCTGTCTCGTGGACGACGGCGTCGATCTCGTGGACTGTTCGTCGGGCGGCGCAGTCGCGCATGCGAAGGTGCCGGTGGCGCCGGGCTACCAGGTGCCGTTCGCAGCGCGCATCCGTCGCGATGCCCGCATCGCGACCGCCGCGGTCGGCCTGATCACCGATGCACGGCAGGCCGAAACGATCCTCGCGCGCGGCGATGCGGACCTCGTGCTGGTCGGACGCGAGTTCCTGCGCGACCCCTACTTTCCGCGCCGCGCGGCCGCCGAACTCGGCGTTGCGATCGAAGCGCCGCCGCAATACCGTCGCGCGTGGTGATGCACGCGGCCTTCGCTGCACCACGCCGGATTCCACGCAGGAAGTTTTCAAAACGGAGCACGCGGGGACCCTCTTCGCGTTCGCTCGCCCTCGTCGCCGACCCTTAGCCCTCAGCCCTCGGCCCTCGGCCCCGAGTCCCGTGGATCGGGCAGGAACCACGCGACGAGGCCGATCACGGGCAACCACGCGCAGATGCGATAGACCGCAGTGATGCCGATCTGGTCGGCGAGCTGGCCGAGCAGCGCGGCGCCGAGGCCGCCCATGCCGAACGCGAAGCCGAAGAACAGTCCCGCGATCACGCCGGTACGGCCGGGAACCAGTTCCTGCGCATAGACGATGATCGCCGAGAACGCCGATGCGAGCACGAGGCCGATCACGATCGTGAGCATCGTGGTCCAGAACAGGTTCGCATGCGGCAGCATCAGCGTGAACGGCAGCACGCCGAGAATCGAGCCCCAGATCACGTACTTGCGGCCGATGCGGTCGCCGATCGGTCCGCCCGCGAGCGTGCCTGCCGCGACCGCCCCGAGGAACACGAACAGGTGCAGCTGCGCCGACTGCGCGCTGATCGCGAACGTGTGCATCAGGTAGAACGTGTAGTAGCTCGAGAGGCTCGCGAGATAGAAGTACTTCGAGAAGATCAGCAGGCCGAGCAGCGCCATCGCGACGACGACGGTGCGTCGCGGCAGCCGCGCGTGTCGCGCGGCCGCGTGCGCGGCGCGCTGGGCCGGGACCTGGCTGCGGTACCAGGCGCCGATCCGCGTGAGCAGCACGATCGCGACCAGCGCCGCGAGCGCGAACCATGCGACGCTGCGCTGGCCGCGTGGCATCACGACGAACGCGGCCAGCAGCGGACCGATGGCCGATCCGATGTTGCCGCCGACCTGGAACACCGATTGCGCGAGACCGTGCCGTCCGCCCGAGGCCATGCGCGCGACGCGCGAGGATTCGGGGTGGAAGATCGACGAGCCCGTGCCGATCAGCGCGGCCGCGACCAATAGCATCGGGAAGGTATCCGCGCGCGAGAGCAGCAGCAGGCCGCACAGCGTGCTGCCCATGCCGAGCGCGAGCGACCACGGCAGCGGATGGCGGTCGGTGTAGATGCCGACGAACGGCTGCAGCAACGAGGCGCTGAGCTGGAACGTCAGCGTGATCAGCCCGATCTGCCCGAAGTCGAGCGCGAACGATTCCTTCAGCAACGGATAGATCGCCGGCAGCAGCGACTGGATCATGTCGTTGAGCAGGTGGCAGGTGCTCAGCATCAGCAGGATCGGCAGCGCGGTCGCGGCCGCATCGGGCATCGGCGGCGCGGCGGCGTCCTGCGGTGATACCGGCGCGTCGGCGGTGGCGGGGGACAAGGGGTTGGACACGCGGTCATCCATCCCGACATTATGCGGCCATCCCCTCGCGACGGAATCCTGCGCATGACCGATCCGACCCTGACCGACCAGGAGCGCCAATCCATCCTGACCGTCTGCATGATGGCCGCGTTCGCCGATGGCAGCCACCACCGCGAGCGCGAAGAGATCCGGCGCATTGCCGAAGGCCTCGCGAGCGAGTCGGGCATGGACCTCGCGCGCATGTACCAGGATGTGCTGCTGCATCGGGTCAGCGTCGCCGACGCGGTCGGCGGTCTGCAGTCGCAGGCGGCCCGGCAGCTCGCCTACGAGATGGCGGTGTGCGTCTGCGACGCGGACGGCGTGCAGTCCGACGAGGAACGCGCGTTCATCGCCGATCTCGGCACCACGCTCGGCCTCGATGCGGGTGCGAGCCGGTCGTTCAGCGAGCGCGCCGAAGCGATCGCGGCGACGCCGGCTGCGGTCGGCGACGGCGCGCCGGTCGCCGCGACGTCCTCGCTGGACCAAGCTGCACTCGACAAGATGATCCTCGACGCCTCGATCCTCAACGGCGCGCTCGAACTGCTGCCGGAGTCGCTGTCGACGATGGCGATCATCCCGCTGCAGATGCGCCTCGTGTACCGGATCGGCAAGTCGCACGGTTACGAACTCGACCAGGGCCACCTCAAGGACTTTCTCGCGACCGCAGGCGTCGGCCTGACGTCCCAGTACCTCGAACAAGCGGGGCGCAAGCTGCTCGGCGGGCTGCTCGGCGCGATCGGCGGCGGCCTGCTGCGCGGCATCGGCCGCCAGGCGGTGAGTTCGGGCATGAGCTTCGCGAGCACGTATGCACTCGGCCACGTCGCGCAGCGCTACTACGCGGGTGGTCGCACGTTCACGACGCAGATGTTGCGCGACGGATTCCAGCAGGCACTCGGACAGGCGAAAGACATCCAGGGACGCTACCTGCCGCAGATGCAGGAGCAGGCGCGCAGCCTCACGCCGTCGAAGGTGCTGGACCTGGTCCGTCGCGGCTGAGCGCTGCCGGGCCCGGGCCGGACTCAGGCTTCGCTGTCGAAGCCATCATCGAAGATGCGGTCCGGCCCGCCGAGTTCGAACGCGCCGATGTCGGTGCCTGCGCCGAGCGTGCGCTCGTACTGCACGCAACCCGAATCCGAGCAGGCGTACTGGCGTGCATCGGTCCACAGGCTGCGGGGGTTGTCGCCGGCGTCGATCGCGGGGCTGCCCGGCAGCAGCGCGTGGGTCCGGACTTGGCCGCCATTGTCCTGCAGCGGACCGAGCATGGGGTCGGACGCCAGCGTGTCAGGCGGCAATGGCAGGGTCGAGGCGCGCACGAGGTTGTGCCCGCCGTTGACGACGGCGCCGGGATGCCCGCCGATATCCGATTCCACGAGCCCGTCGCCCGAGGTGTTGCCCGCGACGATCGCGCTGTGCAACGTCGCATTGCCGGCGGCGAGGTAGACGCCGGCGCCGAAGTCGAAGACCGCACGGTTCGCGGTGACGGTGCTGTTGTCGAGTCGGACGGAGAACCAGCTGAACACGCCGCCGCCCGCACCGAGCGCCTCGTTGCCCGAGATCGTGACGTTGGTGAAGCTCGAGTTGTAGTACGAGGCGTCGCCGACATAGGCGCCGCCGCCGCTGATCGCGCGGTTGCCGGAAATCGTGCACTCGTCGATGCGCACGCCCTCGCGACCGTGCAGCCCGCCGCCGCGTGCATGATGGGTGCCGTCGCCGGACGCGGTATTGCCGCTGATCGTGCAACCGTTCGCGCCGGCAATGTAACGCGCGTGCACGCCCCCGCCGTCGGCATCCGCGCCCTCGGCCGTTGCGCGGTTGCCGCTGACGACGCTGTCGGAAAGGAACACCACGCCATCCGCCTGGATCGCGCCGCCGCGAGCCGGCGTCGTGCCCGTGGTCGAGACTTCGCAATCGGTGAGGCTCGAGGCGTGCACGACGACGTCGCCGAACGAACGCACGCAGCCGCCGCCGGACGCGTCGGCCACGCGGCCGCCGCGCACCTCCAGGTAGGCGAGTCGCAAGCGGCCGCCCGCATGGTGGAATGCGCGTCCCGCGAGGTTCGCGTCGATCGTCGTGTGCGTGTACCGGTTGCCCGTGATCGCGACGTACGCCACCACGCCGTTCGACTGCAACTCGCCCGAGGTCAGCGTGATCGTGCTGCACGCGAGCTGGCCGAGGTCGACGGTGTCGCCGTCGACCGAAGCGAGATAGGCCTCGCGCAGGCTGCCGTTGCCGCTGTCGTTGCAGTTCTGCACCGTGCGCACGGTGCCGCCGAGCAGCGGTGAGCGCAGGCTCGCGCTGCGGCCTTCCTGGTACGCGATCCAACGCGCGGCGGCGTTCACGCTGCCTGCGAGCGGGCCCTGCGGTGCGCCGATGGCGCCGCTGGTGGCGAGCACGGCGAGGATCGCGCCGGCGAGCAGTGCGTGTCGGGAGGTCGAAACGGGGGTCGCGTGTCGGCGGCGGCGCATCGGCTGGGTCCATGCAGGGAGTCCCCCAAGCACAACGCCATTGCGTCGCGATCTCCGACATGCGCGTGCGAACGGTGCACGGCGCGGTCGGTTCGCGCTATGGCTCGAAGCCGTCCGCGAAGATCGCGTCGCCCGCGCGTTCGAGCGCGCCGATGTCGAGCAAGCCACTGGCCGGGCGAGGCATCGCGGCCCCCGGGAGCACGTGCGCCCGGCGCGGCTGGTACAGCGGGGGGAAGGTCGTGCCGGGCACCGCGTAACCCGGGATCGGCTGCGGCGAGGGATTGGCCGCGTCGACGAGGTCGCCCGCGGGCGCCGGCACGAGGTCGAGCTGCGCGATGTCGGCGAAGCCGGGAGCCGTCCCCTGCAGGGTGCCGATCCATTCGGGCGGAACGAAGGTCGCCGCGTCCGGGATCCAGTTGTTGCTGCCGCCGACCTGGCGTCCGTTCGTCCAAACGGCCTCGACCGTGCGCTCGACGCGCAGGGTCCCGCCCGCGCTCGCATACAGGACGTTGTTGTGCGCTTCGACCGCCTGGATGCCGTCGAAGATGCGGAACACGGTCGCGTCCTCGCCCGAGGTGACGAGGATCGTGTTGTTCGCGAAACGCACGCGGCCGCGACTCTGGCCCGAACCGTCGCCACCGACGCGGATCACCGCGCCGAAGCCGGGATTGGTGTGCACGATCACGTTGCCGACCACGTCCTGGTCCTCTCGCACGAGATCGATCGACCATCCCGGTTGCTGGGTCGCCTCGTCGGGTCCGATCAGCTCGAGCTCGTGATAGGCGGCGCCCTCGAACCAGTTGTAGTGGATCTCGCTGCGCTCGTGGCGGCTCTTGAGCAGGTTGCCGCCGTTGCCGTCGTGCACGTAGCAGAAGCGCATGCGGAACACCGAGCCCGGATGCGCGATCTCGTCGCTCTGGATGTAGAGCGGATGCTGCGAGGTGCCGTTGCCCGCGTCGTGGATCTCGCTGTACTCGAGCGTGAACGAGCCGGAGTACTGGTCGGTGCCGAGGATGCCGTGCGCAGGGCACGCATGGATCTCCGAATCGCGCACGGTCACGTCGTGCGCGCCCTGCAGGATGCAGCGCGAACTGCCGCCGGTGACTTCGAACCCTTCGAACACGACGTGGTCGGACTGGCGGAACTCGACCGTGTTGGTGCCGCCCTGGATGTGCGGGCGCTGGCCCGCGACGCGGATGCCGCGGAACACGACGGGATTGCCCGCACTGCCGCCATCGCCGGCGTCGATCACGACGTTGCCGGGGTAGGTCGCGTTGCCGTCGACCTCGACGATGTCACCGGGGCCGAGGTCGACCGCGGAGAGCAGGGCGCCGAGCGTCGTGTAAGGGCGCGACGGACCGACGCGGTACGTCGCGGCATGGACGGGCAGGCTGGCGAAGGCAAGGATCAGCACGAACATGCGCGACATGGTGGCTCCCTTGTCGATGGATGCGCGCACTGTGCCGCGACCGCCGGCGCGAAACCGCCGACGGCGCCGCAGTTCGAAGTGGCGGCGATTTGTACACAATGCGCGAACTGTTGCGCGCGACGCGCGCACCGGGGCACGCAGGCGAGGATGGCTGAACGGATTTCTCACGCGCGCGGGGCAAAGGTGCCTGGGATCCCTTCTCCCGCTAGCGGGAGAAGGTGCCCCGCAGGGGCGGATGAGGGCGCTCTTGATCTTCGCGCGGTTCGTCAGGCCACGATTAGGGCAAGGTCGAGATCAAGATCAAAGTCAAGAGCGGCCCCCTTCTGCCCCGGCGCGGCAACTTCCCCCGCAAGCGGGGGAAGCAGAAGCGGAAGAGCAGAAGCGGAAGAGCAGGAGCGGAACGGCGAGCCGCAGCAGTCAGACTTCGAGCGAGGCGAGGTCGCCCTTGGTTTCGAGCCAGTCCTTGCGGTCCGCGGCGCGCTTCTTGGACAGCAGCATGTCCATGACCCTGGCGGTGCCGTCGTCGGGTTCGATCGTGAGCTGCACGAGGCGGCGCGTGTCGGGGTCGATCGTCGACTCGCGCAGCTGCGACGGGTTCATCTCGCCGAGGCCCTTGAAGCGCGTCACGCTGACCGCGCCGCGGATCTTCTCGCGTTCGATCTTCTCGAGCATCGCGTCGCGCTCGGACGCGTCCAGGCAATAGAACACCTGCTTGCCGACGTCGACGCGGAACAGCGGCGGCATCGCGACGAAAACGTGTCCTTCGCGCACGAGCTTCGGGAAGTGGCGCAGGAACAGCGCCGACAGCAGCGTCGCGATGTGCAGTCCATCCGAATCCGCATCGGCGAGGATGATCACCTTGCCGTAACGCAGGCCCGAGATGTCGTCCTTGCCGGGATCGCAACCGATCGCGACCGCGAGGTCGTGCACTTCTTGCGATGCGAGCACCGAGCCCGATTCGACTTCCCAGGTGTTGAGGATCTTGCCACGCAGGGGCAGGATCGCCTGGAAGTCCTTGTCGCGTGCCTGGCGCGCGGAGCCACCGGCCGAATCGCCCTCGACGAGGAACAACTCGGTGCGCGAGAGGTCGCTGGAGGCGCAGTCGGCGAGCTTGCCCGGCAGCGCGGGACCCTGCGTGATCTTCTTGCGCACGATCTGCTTTTCGGCCTTCAGTCGCAGCGTCGCGCGTTCGATCGCGAGCTGCGCGATGCGCGTGCCGATCTCGACATGCTGGTTGAGCCAGAGCGAGAAGCCGTCGTGCACCGCGTTCTCGACGAACCCGGCCGCGTCGCGCGAAGACAGCCGCTCCTTGGTCTGGCCCGAGAACTGCGGATCGGTCATCTTCAGCGAGAGCACGAAGCAGAGGCGGTCCCAGACGTCGTCGGGCGCGAGCTTGATGCCTCGCGGCAGCAGGTTGCGGAACTCGCAGAACTCGCGCAGCGCATTGGTCAGGCCCGAGCGCAGGCCGTTGACGTGGGTGCCGCCCTGCGCGGTCGGGATCAGGTTGACGTAGCTTTCCTGCGTCAGCTCGCCTTCCGGCAGCCATGCGACCGCGAACTCGACCGCGCCGTCGGGGCGCTGGTGGTGCCCGACATAGAGGTCGGGCGGCAGGTACTCCGTCGCGCCGAGCATCGAGCGCAGGTAGTCGCGCAGGCCGTCTTCGTAGTACCACTCGAGGCGTTCGCCGCTGGCTTCGTCGAACAGGCGCACGCTGAGGCCTGCGCACAGCACCGCCTTGGCGCGCAGCACATGCTTGAGGCGCGGCAGCGAGATCTTCGGCGAATCGAAGTACTTCGGGTCGGGCCAGAAGCGCAGCGTGGTGCCGGTCTGCTTCTTCGGCACGGTGCCCGTCACCGCGAGGTCGCTCGCGCGGTCGCCATTGATGAAATCCATGCGGTACTGCTGGCCATCGCGCCGGATCGCGACCTCGACGCGCTGCGACAGCGCATTGACGACCGACACGCCGACGCCGTGCAGGCCACCCGAGAACTGGTAGTTGCGATTGGAGAACTTGCCACCCGCGTGCAGGCGCGTGAGGATCAGTTCGACGCCGGCGATCTTCTCCTCGGGATGGATGTCGACCGGCATGCCGCGGCCGTCGTCGGCGACTTCGACCGAACCATCGGCGTGCACGATCACCTCGATCGTCTTCGCGTGGCCCGCGAGGGCCTCGTCGACCGAGTTGTCGATGACTTCCTGCGCGAGGTGGTTGGGGCGCGAGGTGTCGGTGTACATGCCGGGCCGGCGCTTGACCGGGTCGAGGCCCGACAGCACTTCGATGTCGGCGGCGTTGTAGCGGGAACTCATCCGTGGGCGATCCGTGCGATGGCGAACACCGCAGCATGGCGAGTGTCGCCTACGCGATCAAGTCCCGCGACGCGGCGAGGCCGCCCCGTCGCGGCCATTCCTCAATGCTCGAAGCCGTGGCAGAAGAGCGTGTCGGTGCGGTACTCGTAGGCGCCGACGTCGGTGCGCGCGAGCGACGGATGGCGACAGGCGACGAGGTCGACCGTGCGCGGATGGCCGGGGCCTCGCTGGTCGGTTGCGAGTGCGCCAGGGTTCGCTCCGGCATCGATCGCAGGGCTGTCATGCGCGATCGGGTGCACCGCGGCGAATGCGGGTCCGTCGATGGCGAGCGGCAGCAACTGTGCGTCGACCCCGTACTGGTTGTCGACGTCCGCGCCATTGACGAGCCCGACCGCGGGCGTCGTGTGCAGCAGCGACCGCGACACGTTCAAGGTGCGCAGCGGCGACGACGAAGGGCTGATGTCCACGCGCGCGAACTCCGCATCCGAGCCGTGCGTGTTGTGCGCGAACAATGTGCTCTCCACGTGCAACTCGGCCCCGCCTACCCATACGGCGCCGCCGTCGCTCGCCGATGCGCTGCCCGCGGTCGCGGTGCGGTTGTGCGCGAGCGTGCAGTTGCGCAGGTGCAGCGTCCCGCTGTTGACGGCGACGATGCCGCGGCCACCCGAGTGCGGCGTGAAGTTGCCCGAGAACGTGCTGTTCTCGATCACGCCGGGCGCGCTGCCCGGACTGGTCGAGCCACCGAAACTGATCGCCGCGCCGAGAGGCTGCTGCACCGAGTTGCCGATGAAGCTGCTGCGCGCCACCCGAAACGACGGCATCGTGGTGCCTGCGTTGATCGCGCCGCCGGCGAAGTACGAGGCGTTGTCGACGAACGCGCTGTCCTCGATCACCACTTCCGGGGCCGGGGTGCCGAAGTAGAACCCGCCGCCGTAGTTCGCGCGGTTGCCTTGCACGAGGCCGCGCGTCATGCGAAAGCGGCCGTTGCTGTGGTAGATCGCGCCACCCGAGTCGTTGTTGCCCGGACCGGCCTGGTTGCCGGTGAACGTGACGTCCTCCAGTGTGAGGTCGCCGCCGACAAGGCGAATCGCGCCGCCGCGCGAGACCGATGCGTTGTCGCGGAACACGGCATTGCGCACGACGAGGTTCTCGTCGTCCGCGAAGATCGCGCCGCCGTCGGACGCCGCGCCATGCTCGAAGGCCATGCCCGAGAGCACGGACGTGGTGCGCGTGCCGCTCGCGCGATCGAGCACGAGGATGCGGTGATGGCCAGCGCCGGAAATCGCCAGTACCTCCGGCCCCGGGCCCTCGATGACGAGTGCGTCGGAGACGAGGATTTCCGCGGCCAGGGTGATCGTGCCGGCGAGTGCGGGCTGGAAGCGAATGGTGTCGCCACCCGGCGTCGCGTTCGCCGACGCCACGGCCGCGCGCAGGCTGCCCGGGCCGCTGTCCGCGAGCGAGGTGACGTTGAAGATGGCAGCCGCCGCCGGCGAGGCGAGTGCGGTCAGCGACAGAACGAGGCACAGCAATCGTTGCATGGAAGCTCCAGCAGGTTCACGGCGTCGCGCGGGGCGACCGACGGCGCAGGATGCACGGCATCGCGAGCGAGGTCGCGGAACCCGTCGCCCATGTGAGCGTGATGCAGTTCTTGCGAAGCACGAAGCGATCCCGCCTGGTGCTTGCTCGGGCCTTGTCGCGGAGTTCGTCGCGCGCTCGCGCGGGACGCAGTGGCGCGCAGGTGCCACGCCGCGTGGTCGCACCCACGCGGCGTGGCGGGCCCCGGGGAGGAGGGCCGTGAACGGAAACGGCGCGCGGCGTTCGTCAGTCGTTGAAGCCGTAGCAGAAGATCGTGTCGGAGCGGTACTCGTATGCGCCGATGTCGGCGCGTGCGACCAGCGGTCGGCGGCACGGATTGGCGTCCATCGCGCGCGCGAAGCCGGGCCCGCGCTGTTCGGTCGTCAGGTTCGCGGGATTGGCACCCGCATCGACGGCGGGGCTTGCGAGCGGCAAGGCGTGCACCGGCGTCGCGCCACCCGAGTACGCGAGCGGCATCAGCTGCGCGTCGGCTTCGAAGTTGCCGCTGCCCGGATTCGTGATGACTCCGATCGCGGGCAGCACCTCGAACAGCGAGTGGTCGACCGAGAGCGTGCTCTCGCCGCCGCCGCCGGTCAGGCGCGTGAGGTCGCGTGGCGTCGATGCGTTGCCGTGCGTGTTGTCCGCGAACAGCGTGCTCTGCACCGTCACGCGCGTCGATGTGCCGTTCGCCACCCACAACGCGCCGCCTGCGTTCGGCGTGCCGGCTGCATCCGGCGAGGTGCGGTTGTGCGCGAACGTGCTGTTGCGCACGATCATGTTGCCCGACGCGATCGCGAGCGCGCTGCCGCGGCCGGAGTCGTGCTGCGAGATGTTGCCGGAGAATGTGGTGTTCTCGATCACGTTCTCGGGCGAGCCTGCGTCGGTCACGCCGGCGAAGTAGATGGCGCCGCCTTCGGTCTGGCTGGTCAGCCAGTTCTCGACGAAGGCGCTGCGGCGCACCGTCAGCTGGGTCATCGTGCCGACGTTCATGCCCGCGCCCGTGTGGGTCGCGGTATTGCCCTGGACCAGCGTGTCGCTGATAGACGCGCTGATGCCCGGCGAGGACATCGAGATGCCGCCGCCGGACAGCTCCGCGTCGTTGTCGACGACGCGGCAACGTTCCATCACGAGCGACGTGCGATCGGCGTAGAGGGCGCCGCCCGAAGGCTGGAAGCCGCCCGCGACCGAGTTGCCGACGAGGTGGACGTTGACGAGCGTCAACGCCGAACCCGACGTGCTGATCGCGCCGCCGCGACGCGCGGCATGGTTGGCCGTGAACACCATGTTGGTGAGGCGCAGCGGGACCTGGTCGAACGAGGGCGCGAGATAGAGGCCGCCGCCCTGGTCGTCGTTCGCCGCGACCGCGCGGCCGCCGGTCACGGTGAGTCCGCTGAACGCGAACGCGCGATCGTCGGGGCCGTTGTCGTCGATGTGGAACACGCGGCTCGCGTCGTTCGCATCGATCGTGATGCGGTTCGCGCCGGGACCCGCGATCGTGAGGCTGTCGCTGACCAGCAACTCGCCGCTGGCCAGCGTGATCGTGCCGGTCAGTCCGGTCTGGAATGCGATCGTGTCCGCGCCGCTCGCGGCATTCGCCGCCGCGATCGCGGCGCGCAGGCTGCCGGCGCCGGCATCGGCGAGGCTGGTCACGGTGAAGGTGGCGGCGTGCGCGGCGGGGAACGCGCAGAGAAGGGCGGCGGCGAGCGGGGCAAGCGATTTCACGGGCGACTCCTGGCTGGTTGGGCGCCGGCGTGCTCCGGGAATCCGGAACGGCGGCGCATGTCCTTCCTAGAACGCAGCGTGCGGCGTTTTCCTATCACCGGGTACACTCGCCCGCGAGCGGCCGAGGAAGCATCCATGCGGGACACCGCCTCCAGCAGGTCGCTGCTCTGGCTCGTCGCGGTCGGCGTCTTCATGCAGATGCTGGACTCGACGATCGTCAACACCGCGCTGCCGTCGATGGCCCGGAGCCTCGGCGAAAGCCCGCTGCGCATGCAGTCGGTGGTGGTCGCGTATGCGCTGACGATGGCGACGCTGATTCCGGCTTCGGGCTGGCTCGCCGATCGCTTCGGCACGCGGCGCGTCTACCTGTCGGCGATCGTGCTGTTCACGCTGGGCTCGCTGCTGTGCGCGGTTTCGCGCGATCTCGCGCAACTGGTCGCCGCGCGCGTGGTGCAGGGCGTCGGCGGTGCGATGCTGCTCCCGGTCGGGCGCCTCGCGGTGCTGCGCACGGTGCCGCGCGCACAATTCCTCGCGGCGATGAGTTTCGTGACGATCCCGGGCCTGTTCGGACCGTTGATCGGGCCGACACTCGGCGGCTGGCTCGTGCAGGTCGCGTCCTGGCACTGGATCTTCCTGATCAACCTGCCGGTCGGCGTGCTCGCCGTGGCCGCCGCGTTGCGCGTGATGCCCGCATTGCGCGGCGACGTCGCGCGCTTCGATTTCGCGGGCTACCTGATGCTGTCCTTCAGCATGGTCGCGATCTCGCTGTCCCTGGACGGCTTGTCGGGATTTGGAGCGCGCCACGCGGGCGTCCTGATGCTGATGCTCGCAGGCCTCGCGGGGCTCGCGGCGTACTGGCTGCACGCCGCACGCGCGCCCCGGCCGCTGTTCCCGCTGCAATTGTTCGGCATCCACAGCTATCGCGTCGGCGTGCTCGGCAACCTGTTCGCGCGCATCGGCAGCGGCAGCATGCCGTTCCTGATCCCATTGCTGCTGCAGCTCGGCCTCGGTTACAGCCCGATGGACGCGGGCATGATGATGATCCCGGTGGTGCTCGCGGGGATGGCGTCCAAGCGCCTCGTGGTGCCGTTGGTCGGGCGGCTCGGCTACCGCCGCGTGCTGATCGGCAACACGCTGCTGGTCGGGCTCGCGATGGCGGGTTTCGCCCTGATGGAACCCGGCCAGCCGACGTGGCTGCGCGTCGCGCAGCTTTCGGCGTTCGGCCTCGTCAACTCGCTGCAGTTCACCGCAATGAACACCGTCACGCTGTCCGAGCTCGAGGCCGATCTCGCGAGCAGCGGCAACAGCCTGCTGTCGATGGTCATGATGCTCGCGACGAGCCTCGGCGTCGCACTGGCTGGCGGCCTGCTCGCGGCATTCACGCAAGCCGGCGCGGCGATCGATGCGGCGGAGGTGCTGTTCGCGTTCCGCGCGACCTTCCTCTGCGTCGGTTTCGTCACCGCGCTTTCGGCGTGGATCTTCTGGCAGCTCGCGCCTCTGCTCGCGCCGGTGGCGGCGCAGGCGGGCGAGACGGTTTGACGTCGCGCCGCCTGCGCCCCGTCGATGCCGGGACGCACGCCGGAACCTTCGTGACGCGGAAAGGGCGGCGCCGCGAAGGACGCTCGCCGATGGGGTCGATGCCGGCGATGCGAGGTGAAGTGCCGGAGCCGCCTCAGCGCTTCGATTCGCTGCCGCTCGCGAAGATGCGGTCCGATTCGTAGGCGCCGAGGTCGTAGGTGCCGAAGCGATCCTGCGCGGCGAGGTCGTCGATGCCGCGCAGGTTGCCATCGATGTCGGGCGATTTCGCCGACACCGGCGCGTCGTCGCAGAAGTCGATCGCCGCGTTGCCGGGCAGCAGGCGATAATCGCCGCGTGCGGGTGCCTGGAACGCGATCGGCAGGATGTCGCTGCGCTCGGCCGCCACTTCGAACGTACCCTGGTCCTTGAGGATGCAGTCGTAGCGCACGGTCGGCAGCGCGCCGAAGAAGTCGAAGATGCGATCCTTGCCCGACACGAGGCTCGACAGGCCGAGGATGTCGGTCACGAACGCCCCCTGCTCGCCGTCACCGAAGATCAGCGCGGCCCCGCCGTCGTTGTCGGCGAAGGTCGAGTGCTCGAAGCGCAGCGATCCGCCCATCGTGAAGATCGGCGCGCAGCCCGGCGCTCCCTCGATGCATCCGTTGCCGACCACGAGGCTCGAGTACAGGCGCACCGAGGAGCCCTCGCCGTGCATCCAGATCGCGCTGCCGCCAGCGGCCGCATTGTCGCGCACGATCGCCTCGCTCAGGTGTGCCGAACCGCCGTTGCGGACCGAGACCGCGCCACCGCGTTCGGCGATGTTGCCGGACAGGCGCAGGCACTCGAGTTCAGACGGGCAGTGGCGAAACGGGCCGTGCCGGAAGCGCGCGAACTGCGCGTAGCCGCCGTCGCCCGCGAACGCGCCGCCGCCTTCCGCCGCGCTGTTGTCGCGCAGCACGACGTCATCGAGCAGCGCCTTCGAATTGGCGCCTCCCACGTACAGGCCGCCCCCGCGGTTGGACGCGTGGTTCGCGCGCACGAGCACGCCGTCGACCGGCGTGAGCGGATCCTTCGGATCGCTGCCCGCGCTCGCGAGGCCGCTGGAGAGCACCGCGATGCCGCCGCCGTCGATCGCCTGGTTGTCGCGCACGACGACCGCGCTCGGCTGCATGCGCAGCGTCGCGTCCGCGACGAGGATGCCGCCACCGACCGAAGCGAGGTTGTCGTGGATCTCGACGTTGCGTTCGAGCGTGACGATCGCGTTGAACGAGACCGCGAGACCCCCGCCATGCGTGTTGTGGTTGTGGTGGATCGCCGTGTCGGCGACGTGGACGAGCACGCGCCCTGCGATGTTGAGGCCGCCCCAGGTGCCGATGTCGCCGCTGGCGCCGCCGCCGCTGATGTCGAGGCGCTCGATGCGCACCGGGAAGCTGTCGATGCCTTCGCCGCCCCAGATCGACAGCGTCGCCCATTCGCCGGTGCCGACGAGCGCGGTGCGACCCGTCGGCACGGTGTCTCCGCACGCGGCATGGCCGCCGATCAGGTCGACCGCGGTATCGATGAAGGCGGTCTGGTCGAGGTACGCCTGGTCGTTCGCGAGCCGGATCGTGTCGGCTTCGGGCGTTGCTTTCGCGAGCGCGATCGCCTCGGCGATCGAGTGGGCATTGCAGGTGCCGGCGGCGCCGACGCTGATGTCGGCCGATTGGGCCGACAGGCTGAAGCCCAGCGCGAGCGCTGGCAGGAACGGGAGGATGCGCATCGGATGCTCCGGAATGACCGTCCAGGTCGGTCGATGGCGGAGATAACGGCGGCGGGACGCCGTTCCTATCATCGCGCCCGGCTGCGACGTCACGTCGTCGTGCACCCGGCCGTCCCTGGCAGTGCGCCTTCCGGCGCAGCCCCCGCGGCTCCGGGATCGATCGCCCCGGCTGCACGCTGCTTCGCCAGCGTCGCAAGCGACGGAGGAACCGGCTGCGCACTCGCCGGTTCGGCATGGACCCGCTAGAATACGGGTTTCGAGCGGAACGTTCGCCCATGACCCCCCTGATCTTCGTGACCGGCGGCGTGGTGTCCTCGCTAGGCAAGGGCATCGCCGCCGCGTCGCTGGCCGCCATCCTCGAAGCGCGCGGCCTGCGCGTGACGATGATGAAGCTGGACCCCTACATCAACGTCGACCCGGGCACGATGAGCCCGTTCCAGCACGGCGAGGTCTACGTCACCGACGACGGTGCCGAGACCGACCTCGACCTCGGCCACTACGAGCGCTTCGTGCGCACGCGGCTCACCGGCAAGAATTCGATCACGACCGGCAAGATCTACGAAAGCGTGATCGCGAAGGAGCGCCGCGGCGACTACCTCGGCGCGACCGTGCAGGTGATCCCGCACATCACCGACGAGATCAAGCACCGCATCTACGAGGCGACCCAGGGCTACGACGTCGCGCTGGTCGAGATCGGCGGCACCGTCGGCGACATCGAATCGCTGCCGTTCCTGGAAGCCATCCGCCAGATCCGCATCGAGCACGGCGCGGAGCAGGCGATCTTCATGCACCTGACGCTGGTGCCGTACATCAAGGCCGCCGGAGAGATCAAGACCAAGCCGACCCAGCACTCGGTCAAGGAACTGCGCTCGATCGGCATCCAGCCCGACATCCTCGTCTGCCGCTGCGAGCAGCCGCTGCCGCAGAGCGACCGGCGCAAGATCGCGTTGTTCACGAACGTGCCCGAAAAGGCCGTGATCAGCGCGATCGACGTCGACATCATCTACAAGTTGCCGTTGTGGCTGCAGCAGCAGGGGCTCGACGAGATCGTCGTCGACAAGCTGCGCCTGAACGCGAAGCCGGCCGACCTGTCCGGCTGGGAGCGCACGGTCGACGCGGTAGAGAATCCGCAGGGCGAGGTCACGATCGCGATCGTCGGCAAGTACGTCGAGCACAAGGACGCCTACAAGTCGCTCGGCGAAGCGTTGCGCCACGGCGGCATCAAGCAGAAGACGCGTGTCCACCTGCGCTGGGTCGAGTCCGAGGAGATCGAGCGCAAGGGCGCCGACCTGCTGCGCGATGCCGACGGCATCCTCGTGCCCGGTGGCTTCGGCAAGCGCGGTTTCGAAGGCAAGATCGCGGCGGTGCGTTACGCACGCGAGAACCGCATCCCGTATTTCGGCATCTGCTACGGCATGCACGCGGCGGTGGTCGATTTCGCGCGCCACATCGCAGGGCTCGAGGGCGCCAACTCGAGCGAGAACGACCGCAACGCCGAGCACCCGGTGATCGCGCTGATCGCGGAGTGGAAGACCGTCGCGGGCGAAGTCGAGCGCCGTGACGAGGCGTCCGACCTCGGCGGCACGATGCGCCTCGGTGCGCAGGAGTGCCGCCTCAAGGCCGGCACGCTGTCGCGCGAGATGTACGGCCAGGACGTGATCCGCGAACGCCATCGCCATCGCTACGAGTTCAACAACCGCTACCGCCAGCAGTTCAAGGACCTCGGGCTCATCATCGCGGGCAAGTCGATGGACGACCTGCTGGTCGAGGTGGTCGAGATCGCGGACCATCCGTGGTTCGTCGCCTGCCAGTTCCACCCGGAGTTCACCTCGACGCCGCGCGACGGGCATCCGCTGTTCATCGGCTTCGTGCGCGCCGCGCGCGAGCAGAAAGCGATGCGCGAAGCACCGCGCCTGGCGCAGCAGGTGGTCGCGTGAGGCTTTGCGGATTCGACGTCGGCCTCGATCAACCCCTGTTCCTGATCGCCGGACCCTGTGTCATCGAATCGATGCAGTTGCAACTGGACACGGCCGGCACGCTCAAGGAGATCACCGACCGCATCGGGATCCCGTTCATCTTCAAGTCGAGCTTCGACAAGGCGAACCGCACGTCGGGGACCAGTTTCCGTGGCCCCGGCATCGAGGAAGGCCTCAAGGTGCTCGCCGAAGTGAAGCGCCAGATCGGCGTGCCGGTGCTGACCGACGTGCACGAATACACGCCGATGGACGAGGTCGCGAGCGTCGTCGACGTGCTGCAGACGCCCGCGTTCCTGTGCCGCCAGACCGATTTCATCCAGGCCGTCGCCAGGGCCGGCAAGCCGGTCAACATCAAGAAGGGCCAGTTCCTGTCGCCGTGGGAGATGAAGCATGTCGCCGCGAAGGCGAAGGCGACCGGCAACGCGCAGATCATGGTCTGCGAGCGCGGCGCGAGCTTCGGCTACAACAACCTCGTGTCGGACATGCGCAGCCTCAGCGTGATGCGCGACACCGGATGCCCGGTGGTGTTCGACGCGACGCATTCGGTGCAGTTGCCCGGCGGCGCGGACGGAAAGTCCGGCGGCCAGCGCGAATTCGTGCCGGTGCTCGCGCGCGCGGCGGTCGCGGTCGGCATCGCAGGCATCTTCATGGAAACGCATCCCGATCCGGACAAGGCGCTCAGCGACGGCCCGAACGCGTGGCCGCTCGCGCAGATGGCGGATCTGCTCGAGGACCTCAAGGGCTTCGATGCAATCGCCAAGCGCTCGAAGCTGTTGTAGGAGCGCACCCTGTGCGCGATCGCGTTTCTCCGTTCCCTTCCGACTTGACCGAGTGCTTCGTCCCATGACAGCGATTGCGAAGATCCACGCCCGCGAAATCCTCGATTCCCGCGGCAATCCGACCCTCGAAGCCGAGGTCACGCTGGCCGATGGTTCGTTCGGTCGCGCCGCGGTGCCGTCCGGCGCTTCGACCGGTTCGCGAGAGGCGGTCGAACTGCGCGACGGCGACAAGGCGCGCTACCTCGGCAAGGGCGTGCGCACCGCGGTCGCGAACGTCAACACGACGATCGCGGGTGCACTGAAGGGTTTCGACGCCACCGATCAACGCGGCCTCGATGCGAAGCTGATCGCGCTCGACGGCAGCCCGAACAAGGGCCAGCTCGGCGCGAATGCGCTGCTCGGTGTTTCGCTCGCGAACGCACACGCGGCCGCGGCCTCGCGGAAACTCCCGTTGTGGCGCTACCTCCCGGCCCTCAGCCCTCGGCCCTCGGCCCTGGAACCGGCATTGCCGGTTCCGATGATGAACATCATCAATGGCGGCGCGCACGCGGACAACAACGTCGACATGCAGGAATTCATGGTGCTGCCGGTCGGGTTCGGAAGCTTCTCCGAGGCGTTGCGCGCAGGCACCGAGATCTTCCATGCACTGAAATCGGTGCTGAAGGCGCGCGGCCTCAACACCGCGGTCGGCGACGAAGGTGGCTTCGCGCCGAACCTGCGTTCGAACGAGGAAGCGGTCGAGACGATCCTCGAAGCGGTCGCGAAGACCGGCTATGCGATCGGCTCGGAGGTCTGGCTCGGCCTCGACGTCGCGAGCTCGGAATTCTTCAGGGACGGCGCGTACCACCTCGAGGGCGAAGGCAAGGTGCTGTCGCCCGACGAGTTCTCCGACTTCCTCGCGGGCTGGTGCGCGAAGTACCCGATCGTCACGATCGAGGACGGCATGGCCGAGGGCGACTGGGACGGCTGGAAACGCCTGACCGAAACGCTCGGCGAGCGCGTGCAGCTCGTCGGCGACGACCTGTTCGTGACGAACACCGCGATCCTCCAGGAAGGCATCGACCGGCACGTCGCGAACGCGATCCTGATCAAGGTGAACCAGATCGGCACCCTCAGCGAAACGCTCGACGCGATCGCGATGGCCGAGGCCGCGAACTATGCGTCCGTGATGTCACATCGCTCCGGAGAGACCGAAGACACCACGATCGCCGACCTCGCGGTCGCGACCGCGTCGACCCAGATCAAGACCGGCTCGCTGTGCCGCTCGGACCGCGTCGCCAAGTACAACCAGTTGCTGCGCATCGAGGAAGCGCTCGGCGCGAACGCGCGCTATGCCGGCAAGCAGGCATTCCCGAACCTCGCGCATTTCGGTCGCTAGGGCCGCGCGCACGTGCTGCGCTGGACTTGCCTCGTCCTGCTGGTGCTGCTGATCGCATTGCAGGTGCACCTGTGGGCGGGGCAGGGCGGCTTGCGCGAGATGTGGCGCATCCAGCAGCGCGTCGACAGCCAGAAGGACGCCAACGCGCAACTGCGCAAGCGCAACGACAAGCTCGCGGCCGACGTCGAGGACCTCAAGCAGGGCAGCGAGGCGATCGAGGAACGCGCGCGTTCCGAACTCGGCCTCGTCAAGCCCGGCGAGACGTTCTACCGCGTGGTGGACCCCGACATCGCCGGCACGCGCGCGGCCGAAGCCGATACCGATGCCGACTGAGGCGCTCTGGTGCGTGGTGCCCGCGGCCGGCAGCGGCACGCGCTTCGGCGGCGGGGTGCCGAAGCAGTACATGCCATTGCGCGGAAGGCCCTTGCTGATGGTCACGCTCGAGCGACTCGCGTCGTGCAGCGTGATCGGCGGCTTCGTCGTCGTGCTCGCGCGCGACGACGCGCACTGGCCCGGCGCGACGCACGTCGGTGGCAAGTGCGTGCGCGTCGCCACCGGTGCCGGCGAACGCAGCGGCTCGGTGCTCGCGGGATTGCGCGCGTTGCCCGAATCGGTCGCCGGTGAGGCGTTCGTGCTCGTCCATGACGCGGCGCGGCCCTGCGTCGAGCCGGGCGACATCGAGCGCCTGGTGCGACTCGGGATTCCGGCCGGCGGTGCGCTGCTCGCCGCACCGCTGCGCGACACGCTCAAGCGCGCCGACGGCGGCGCGCGCGTGCTCGAAACCGAGCCGCGCGAATCGCGCTGGCGCGCATTGACGCCGCAGCTCTTCCGTCGCGGCGAACTCGAGGCCGCGCTCGGCGAGGCCGAATGCGCCGGCATCGCGATCACCGACGAATCGATGGCGATGGAACGCGCCGGCCACCGTCCGTTGCTCGTCGAGGGCGCCGAGAGCAACCTCAAGGTCACGACGCCGGCGGATCTGCTGCTCGCAGAGTACCTGCTGGGCTTTTCGTAGGCTGGACGGCCGGAGGCCGGCCGGCGCACTCCACCCCGAACCGATCGCAAGCCGCGCTGCGCGCGTCCGGCCTACAATGCAGGCCACTCCCTTGCCACCACGCTCCACCATGCGCATCGGCCAAGGCATCGACGTACACGCGTTCGGACCCGGCGACCACGTCGTGCTCGCGGGCGTGCGCATCGCGCATTCGCACGGCCTCGTCGCGCATTCCGACGGCGACGTCGTGATCCATGCGCTTTGCGACGCATTGCTCGGCGCGCTCGCGCTCGGCGACATCGGCCATCACTTCCCGCCGGATGATCCGCGCTGGAAGGACGTCAACAGCCGCCACCTGCTGCTCGAGTGCACCGCGCTCGCGATCGGTCGCGGCTACGCGCTTGCGAATGCGGACGTCACCGTCGTGTGCGAACGCCCCAAGCTCGCGCCGCACATCGATGCGATGCGCGCGAACCTCGCGGCCGACCTCGGCTGCACGGTCGGCGACGTCAGCGTGAAGGCGACCACCAGCGAGCGCCTCGGTTTCTGCGGGCGCGGCGAGGGTATCGCGGCATCGGCCGTGGTGCTGCTGCAGCGTCGCGCGGCCGGGGCGCTGGAAACGCCGTCCTCGGTTCCGGTGCGGGTCGCGGGCGCGCGCCGGCTTGAGCCGGACGCGGAGGCGTGAGCATCGCGCAGGCGCTTGCGCACGGCGGACCGGTCGCACGCGGCGTGTTGCGCGCGCATCCGCGCGATTTCGAGGTCGAGGAAGTGCTCGGCTTCGAGCCCGACGGCAGCGGCGAGCACGTGCTCCTCTGGATCGAGAAGACCGGCGCCAATACCGATTGGGTCGCGCGCCAGCTCGCGCGCGCCGCGGGCGTCGCGCCGATGGCGGTCGGCTATGCCGGGCTCAAGGACCGCCATGCGGTGACACGCCAGGCCTTCACCGTGCAACTCGCGGGGCGCGCCGCGCCGGACTGGCAGGCGCTGCGCATCGAAGGCGTCGAAGTGCTCTCGACCGCGCGTCATTCGCGCAAGTTGCGGCGTGGCGCGCATCGCGCGAACCGATTCGTGATCCGCCTGCGCGACGTCGAAGGCGACCGCGAGGAGGTCGAGCACCGGCTCGCCCGGATCGCCGCGTGCGGCGTGCCGAACTATTTCGGCGAGCAACGCTTCGGTCGCGAAGGCGGCAACGTCGCGCTGGCCGAGGCCCTGTTCGCGGGGCGGCGCCTGCCGCGCGAGCAACGCAGCATCGCGTTGTCGGCGGCGCGGTCGGCACTGTTCAATGCCGTGCTCGCGCGGCGCGTCGGCGAGGGCAACTGGGACCAGGGCCTCGACGGCGACGTCTGGATGATCGACGGCACGCAATCGATCTTCGGCCCCGAGCCCTGGAGCGAGGATCTCGCGCAGCGCCTCGCGACCGGCGCGATCCATCCGACCGGTCCGATGTGGGGGCAGGGCGACCTGCGAAGCGCCGGCGCGGTGGCTGCGCTCGAACGCGCGGTGGCCGATGCACACGCGGCGCTGGCCGCAGGACTCGCCGGCGCCGGTCTCGCGCAGGAGCGTCGCGCGCTGCGGCTGCGCGTGCGCGAGCTGCGCCATGGCTGGCCGGCGCCCGACCTGCTCGAACTCGGTTTCACGCTCGACCGCGGCGCGTTCGCGACCTCGATGTTGCGCGAATTGCTCGATTGGCACGCGCCGGCCGCCTGAGCGCGACGAAGCGGGCTTTTCGAGCGACGCCCGGCATGCGGTCCCTCGGGCATCGGCCTATAGTGGCCGCGCGGCCTGCGATCGTCGCATCGGCCGCGTCACTGGAACGGAGGTCGGCATGAAATCCCTCGCAGCAGGCTTGGCGATCCTCGGCACACTCGCGCTCTCGGCATGCGCCGGCACCTCGGGCCCGAACGGCATCGCGCGCGACAGCAACGTCGGCGCGCAAGTCGACGTCGGCAAGGTGGTGGCGGTCAACCAGTGGGCCCTGCGCCGCGGCGCCCATGTCGTCTGGATCAACTACCCGACGATCGCCGAAAGCAACACCGACGGCTGAACGACCGCCGCCGCGCGGCTGGCGACGGAGGACCGCGCGCGCGCGAGCCGACGCTCTCGCGCGTCCGGGCCGGCGCGCGCAGCGCGAAGCGTGCCGAAGGTCGTTCGCATGGCTGCGTTGCGCTTCCGGCCCTCGCGCCTCAGCCCTTGCCCAGCAGCACGATCACCGCGCCCGTGCCGCCCTGCGCCGGACGCGCGGAGGTGAACGCGAGCACGTCCGCGCGTCGCCGCAGCAAGGTGTCGGTCAATTGCTTGAGCACCGGTCCCTGCGCCTTCGAGCGCAGGCCCTTGCCGTGCACGATGCGCACGCACCGCTCGCCATGCCGGATGCAGTCGTCGAGGAAGCCCGCGATCGCTTCGCGCGCGACCGCCGCGGTCATCTCGTGCAGGTCGAGCTCCGCGCGCACGCTGTAGAGGCCGCGGCGCAGGCGTTGCAACAGGCGCGGAGGCTGGCCCTGCTTGAGATAGGTGATCTCGTCGCCGAACTCGATCGTCGCGGGATCCGGCGCGTGCACGAGCAGCTCGTCGCGCACGCGCGCCTCGTCGAGCTGCGACTGGACGGGTTCGGGCGGCGGGCGTGGCCGTGCGGGCGGCGCGTCGCGCGGTTCGCGCAGCGGTCGCACGCGCCCGATCGATTCGCGGAACAGCCTCGCCTCGTCGTCGCGGTCGTCATGCGGGACCATGGTCCGAGCGTAACCGCACGGCCGCCTCGATTGAAGCGCGCCGGCGCCGCGTCGTCTCCGCACGGGCGCCGTGCGCGGGTTTCGATGCATTGCGATGCGCGCGTGCGAGGGATTCCGGGCTGCGTGGCGCGGCGCGAATCCGTTATCATTCGGTGTTCATCCGGACCGGCCGGCCAGCGCCGGATCCGGCCGCGTCGCGCCCCGCGTGGCGCCTCGCACAGGGAGTTCCATGCGCGTCCTGGTCAGCAACGATGATGGCGTCGAGGCGCCCGGAATACGCGTGCTCGCGCGGCGCCTCGCGGCGGTCGGCGAGGTCACGGTGGTGGCGCCCGATCGCGACCGCTCCGGCGCGAGCAATTCGCTGACCCTCGACCAGCCGTTGCGCGCGACGCGACTCGACGAACACCGCTGGTGCGTCGCCGGTACGCCGACCGATTGCGTGCACCTCGCATTGTCCGGCCTGCTCGACCACGAACCGGACATCGTCGTCTCCGGCATCAACAATGCCGCGAACCTCGGCGACGACGTGATCTATTCGGGCACCGTCTCCGCCGCGATGGAAGGGCGCTTCCTCGGCTTTCCCGCGATCGCGGTGTCGCTCGCGACGCGCAACCACCACGGCGAGCACTACGACAGCGCGGCCGAAGCGGTGCTGCTGCTGATGCGCCGGCTGCTGGTCGACCCGCTGCCGGCCGACACGATCCTCAACGTCAACGTGCCCGACCGCCCATGGGGCGAGATCCGCGGGCTCGCGGTCACGCGCCTCGGGCGCCGCCATCGCTCCGCGCCGTGCATCGCCCAGACCGACCCGCGTGGCCGTCCGATCTTCTGGATCGGACCTCCGGGCGAAGCCGAGGACGACGGCCCGGGCACCGATTTCCATGCGATCCGCGACGGTTACGTCTCGATCACGCCGATCCATGTCGACCTCACGCGCTTCCAGGCGCTGGAAAAGGTCAGCGGCTGGGTCGCGGCGTTGCAGCCGGTGGTGACGCAGCCATGAGGCGCGCACGGTGAACCCGATCCGGCGTCCGGACGCGGCCGCGCGCGGCACCGGCATGACCTCGCAGCGCGCGCGCGATCGGCTGATCGAGCGGCTGGCGGGCAATGGCATCCGCGACCGGCGCGTGCTCGACGTGATGCGCCAGTTGCCGCGCCACCTGTTCATCGACGAGGCGCTCGCGTCGCGCGCCTACGAGGACACCGCGCTGCCGATCGGCCAGGGCCAGACCATTTCGCAGCCGTGGGTCGTCGCGCGCATGACCGAAGCGCTGATCGAGCATCGCCTGCCGCGCCGCGTGCTCGAAGTCGGCACCGGCTCGGGCTATCAGTGCGCGGTGCTCGCGATGCTGGTCGAACAGGTGTTCACGGTCGAGCGCATCGACGAACTGCTGCGCAATGCGCGGCGCCGCTTCCGCAAGCTCGGGCTTGCGAACATCCGCTCTCGCCACGACGATGGCCGGCTCGGCTGGCCCGACGAGGCGCCGTTCGACGCGATCATCGTGACCGCCGCCGGCGCGGCGCTCGAACCCGCGCTGCTCGACCAGCTCGCGCCCGACGGCTGCCTCGTCGCACCGGTCGGCCCGCCCGGCCAGCAGACGCTGCTGCGCGTGCGCGCCGGTGCCGAAGGACTCGTGTCCGAGACGCTCGGAGCGGTCAGTTTCGTGCCGCTGCTCGGTGGCACCGGATGAACCCTGCAATCCCTGCGCGGAGGCCGCGGCCGTGAAGCTGTTCCAGCCGTTGTACGAACGCGCGCTGCGCTACGCCGGGCATCGCCTCGCCGAGCGCTATCTCGCCTTGCTGAGCTTCGTCGAGGCGATCATCTTTCCGGTGATGCCCGAGGTCATGCTCGCACCGATGGTGCTGGCCCGGCCGCACCTGTGGTTCCGATATGCGACCGTGAGCCTCGCCTATTCGCTCGCGGGTGCGTTCGTCGGCTACGCGCTCGGGCACTACGCGTTCCATCTCGTGCGGCCGCTGTTCGACGTGCTCGGCTGGTTGCCGCGCATCGATGCGCTCGTCGCCGAGCTCAGTGCCGACGTCGTCGCGCATCCATGGCGCGCGTTCTGGATGCTCGTGCTCGCGGGTTTCGTGCCGGTGCCGCTCAAGGTGTTCACCTGGGCATCGGGCATCGTCGGGATGCCGCTGCTGCCGTTCTTCTTCGGCATGCTGATCGGGCGCGGGAAGCGCGTCTACCTGCTCGCGGGCGTGATCCGTCTCGGCGGCAAGCGCGCGGAAGAGGCGCTGCATCGCTGGGTCGAGTGGATCGGCTGGAGCCTTCTCGCGTTGATCGCACTGGCCATCATTTACTTCAAGTTCCTGCGGTAAGATCTCGGCATGGAACGCATTTCTCGGCTCGTCCATGCCTGCGTCGCGAGCGCGACCCTGATCCTCGCAGCGTGCGCCTCGACCGGTCCGGCACCGGTCGACGACCTCAGTGGCGGCAGTGCACGGCGTGCGGTCGTGCCGGTCGAGTCCGTGCGCGGGACGCCGGCCGGCGCAGGCAGCCACCGCGTGCGCGCGGGCGACACGCTCTACAGCATCGCGTTCCGCAACGGCGTGGATTACCGCGACCTCGCGGCGTGGAACCGCATCGGTCCGCCGTACACGATCTATGTAGGCCAGGAACTGCTGACGCAGGCGCCCGCGGGTGCGCGTGTGTCCGCGCAGTCGGCGCCGGCCACGCGGCCTGCGCCCGCGACGGTGGCGGCGAAGCCGTCGCGGGTCGAGCCGCGCGCGGCGGTGCCGGTTCCAGCGCCGTTCGAATC
>JAEYZH010000075.1 GCA_023430685.1 Pseudomonadota bacterium
CGCAGGTCGCGGTCGCCGAACCGCACGCGGCTGCCGGGTTCGACCCGTGCGACGACGAGGCTGCCCTGCGGCACCTCGCGCGGCCACGCGGCGGTCGGCGGCGTCGGCGAGGCGCTCGCGCACTGCGCCGACAGCGCGAGCAGCCATGCGACGGCCAGGCCGCGCATGCGCCGCGCGTGCGGGCGCGTCACCGCGCGAACTCGAGCCGCTGGCCGCGCACGCCGTCGTCGATCGTGCCGTCGCGATACGCGAGCTGTCCGTTGACGAACGTCGCCGCGATCGTCGAACGGAATGTGTAGCCGTCGAACGGCGTCCAACCGCATTTCGACAGCACCTCGGAAGCGCGCGCGGTATGCGGCGTGTGCGGATCGACGAGCACGAGGTCGGCGTGGTAACCCTCGCGCAGGAAACCGCGCTCGCGCACGTCGAACAGCGTCGCCGGCGCGTGCATCGCGGCCTCGACCACGCGCTCGAGCCGCAGCTCGCCGTCGAACACGCGCTCGAGTGCGCACTGCAGTGCGTACTGCACGAGCGGCAGGCCCGATGGCGCGCGCGTGTACGGCTGCGCCTTCTCCTCCGCGAGGTGCGGCGCATGGTCGGTCGCGAGCACGTCGAGGCGGCCTTCGGCGAGCGCGCGCGTGATCGCGACGCGATCGGCTTCGGTCTTGATCGCGGGATTGCACTTGATCAGGTGCCCGAGGCGTTCGTAGTCGGCATCGCTGAAGTGCAGGAAATGCACGCAGGTCTCGGCCGTGATGCGCTTGCCCGCGAGCGGGCCCGGTTCGAACAGCTCGCATTCGTCGGCAGTGGAGATGTGCAGCACATGCAGGCGCGTGCCGTGGCGCCGCGCGAGCGAAATCGCGAGTTGCGTCGACTTGATGCAGGCTTCGCGCGAGCGGATCAGCGGGTGCTGCGCGGCCGGGATGTCGTCGCCCCAGCGCCCGCGCGCGGCATCCTCGGCCGCGAGGATCATCGGCGTGTCCTCGCAGTGCGTGATGATCGGCACCGGCGTGTCGCGGAAGATCGCGTCGAGCGTGGCCGGGTCGTCGACCAGCATGTTGCCGGTCGACGCGCCCATGAACACCTTGATCCCGGGCGCCGACTTCGGGTCGAGCGCGCGGATCGCCTCGAGGTTGTCGTTGGTGGCGCCGAGGTAAAACGCGTAGTTCACGCGCGACACTTCCGCGGCGCGCGCGTACTTCGCCTCGAGCGCGGCATGATCGGTCGCCGGCGGCTTCGTGTTCGGCATCTCCATGAAGCTCGTGATGCCGCCCGCGAGGCAGGCACGCGATTCGCTCTCGATGTCGGCCTTGTGCGTGAGGCCGGGTTCGCGGAAATGCACCTGGTCGTCGATCATGCCCGGCAGCAGCCACAGGCCGGAGGCATCGAACTCGCGTTCGCCATCGCGTGCCTGCAGCGCTTCGCCGATCTCGACGATGCGGCCGTCGCGGATGCGCAGGTCCGCGCGGCGGCGCCGTCCCTCGTTGACGAGTTCGGCGTGCGTGATCAGCCAGTCAGTCATCGGCGGCTTCTTCGGAGTGGGGATGGCAGCGTTGCGGACGCAGGCTGAATTGGAACGGTACCGGATCGAGTCCGCCCGTGCACAGCGGCTGGCAACGCAGGATGCGCCAGAAGCCGAGCCAGCTGCCGCGCGCGCCGCCGAACCGCGCGATCGCGATGCGCGCATACTCCGAGCAACTCGGATGAAACCGGCAGCGATTGCCCAGCCACGGGCTCAGCATGCGCTGGTAACAATGGATCAGGAAGATCAGCGGACTGGCCATCGTGCGGTCGCGGCGACCGCGCGCAAGCGCGCGCCACGACGAGGCTTTTCGGCGGTTGCCGGGGTTCGGGACTTAGGCTATAACACGCGACCGCCGCGTCACAAGATGGATTTCGGAATGGCGAAGAGCAAACCGGTTGCAGCCACTCGCGCGAAGGCGTCGAAGGCGCCTGCGCGTCCCGCCGCTGGCAGCGCGCGCAAGGCGACGTCGAAATCCGCTGCGTCGGCGAAGCCGGCGAAGAAGCCGGTCGCGCCGAAGAAGCCCGCGGCGAAGGCCACGCGTCCTGCACCGGTGAAGAAGGCGGCGCCCGCGAAGAAGCCGGCCGCGAAGGCCGCGCCTGCGAAGAAGGCCGCTCCGGTGAACAAGCCGGCGCCCGCGAAGAAGGCTGCGCCCGCGAAGGCCGCAGCCGCCAGGAAGCCGGCGCCCGCGAAGGCGGCGCCGCAGAAGACACCGGCGCCGAGCGCGGCGCCATCGGTACGAAGTGCACCATCAGTCGGGAATTCAGTGACCACGAGCAAGCCCCAAACCACCGCCAGGGCCGAGAAGTCGCCCCGGACGCCCCCCGCGATCGAAGCGGGCGTGACGATGCAGGATGGCCGCTACGCGCTGCCGCCGACCGTCACGATCGAACTGCCCGACGGCTACAAGCCGTTGGCGAAAGAGGAGTACATGAGCCCGCGCCAGCTCCAGTACTTCCGCAACAAGCTGTCCGGCTGGCGCGCCGACCTCGTCGAGGAAAGCCGCCAGACGATCGAGAGCCTGCGCGACGAAGTGCGTGACGTCGGCGACGAAGCCGAGCGTGCCACGCGCGAGACCGAAAACTCGCTCGAGCTGCGCACGCGCGACCGCTACCGCAAGCTCATCGCGAAGATCGACAAGGCGCTCAAGCGCATCGAGGAAGGCCGCTACGGCTTCTGCGAGGAAACCGACGAGGAGATCGGCATCGACCGCCTCGAAGCCCGCCCGATCGCGACCCTGAGCCTCGACGCGCAGGAACGCTGGGAACATCGCCAGAAGCAGATGGGCGACTGAGGCAGGGAATAGGGAATGGGGAACAGGGAATCGAAGGAGCGGGCGGCACGCTGCACGCGGCTATCGCGTGCGTGCCGTGGCCAGGACGCGCCCGCTTCTCGACCATTCCCGATTCCCCATTCCCCATTCCCATGAACACGAAGCGCTACTTCGGCACCGACGGCATCCGTGGCCGAGTCGGCGAGTGGCCGATCACGGCCGAGTTCATGCTGCGTCTCGGGCGCGCGGTCGGCAGCGTACTCGCGGCGCGCGGCGGGCCGGTCAACGTCGTGATCGGCAAGGACACGCGCGTGTCCGGTTACATGTTCGAATCCGCGCTCGAGGCCGGACTCGTCGCGGCGGGTGCGGGCGTGAGCCTGCTCGGTCCGATGCCGACGCCCGCGGTGGCGTACCTCACGCGCTCGCTGCGCGCGAGCGCGGGCATCGTGATCAGCGCGTCGCACAACCCTCACCAGGACAACGGCGTCAAGTTCTTCTCCGCGGACGGCGAGAAACTCGACGACGCACTCGAACTCGCGTTCGAATCCGCGCTCGATGCGCCGTTCACGACCGTCGCTTCGGAGCAGATCGGCAAGGTCGTGCGCGTGCGCGACGCCGCCGCGCGCTACGCCGAGTTCTGCAAGTCGACGGTGCCGGCCACGCTCGACCTGCGCGGGCTCACGCTCGTGCTCGACTGCGCGCATGGCGCGACCTACCAGATCGCGCCGTCGGTGTTCGCCGAACTCGGCGCGCGCGTCAGCGCGATCGGCAACCAGCCGGACGGACTCAACATCAACCGCGACGTCGGATCGACGCATCCGCAGGCGCTCGCGCGCGCGGTGGTCGAGGCGCGCGCGGATCTCGGCATCGCGTTCGACGGCGACGGCGACCGCGTGCAGATGGTCGACCGTGATGGTGCTCTCGTCGACGGCGACCAGATCCTGTACCTGCTCGCGAGCGACTGGCACGCGAGTGGTCGCCTGCGCGGCCCGCTGGTCGGCACGCTGATGAGCAACTTCGGCCTCGAGCGCGCGATGGGCGAGCTCGGCGTGCCGTTCCAGCGCGCCAACGTCGGCGACCGTTACGTCCTGCAGCAGCTCAAGCAGGCGGGCGGCGTGCTCGGTGGCGAGACCTCGGGCCACATCCTGACGCTCGATCGCGCGAGCACCGGCGACGCGATCGTCAGCGCGCTGCAGGTGCTCGACGTGCTCGCGCGCAGCGGGCGCCGGCTCGACGAAGCGGTCGCGGGCATGCGCAAGGTTGCGCAGACCACGGTCAACGTGCGCGTCGAGGGGCGCGCCGCCGAACTCGTCGCCGATCCCGACGTGCAGCGCGTGCTGCAGGACGTGCGTGGCGAACTCGAAGGGCAGGGACGCGTGGTGCTGCGACCGTCGGGCACCGAGCCACTCGTGCGCGTGACGATCGAGGCGGGTGACGAGGCGCTCGTCGCGAAGCTCGCGGCGCGGCTCGCCGACGCCGTAAGATCGGTCGCCTCCAGAGCGGACGCCTGAACCATGAGCGCGCGCATCCCGACCCTCGACATCCGCCGCTACGACGCTCCGGCGACCACGCGCGACCGCGACGACTTCGTCGCCGAACTCGGCGCGGCCTATCGCGAATGGGGCTTCGCCGGCATCCGCGGGCACGGCATCCCGTCGTCGCTGATCGACGCGGCGTACGAGGCGTTCCGCGCATTCTTCGCGTTGCCGGACGAGGTCAAGCGCAGGTACCACGTACCCGGTGGCGGCGGCGCGCGCGGCTACACGCCGTTCGGCATCGAGACCGCGAAGGATTCACGCTACCCGGACCTCAAGGAGTTCTGGCACATCGGGCGCGAGATCCCGCGCGATTCGCGCCATGCGGGCGTGATGCCGCCGAACATCTGGCCATCCGAAGTACCCTCGTTCCGCGAGCGTGGCTACGGCCTGTACCAGGCGCTCGACGCGCTCGGTTCGCGCGTGCTCGCGGCGCTCGCGCTGCATATCGGCCTGCCCGAGGACTGGTTCGCCGACAAGACCGATTCCGGCAATTCGATCCTGCGCCCGATCCACTACCCGCCGATCGCCACGCCCGACGTGCCGAACGTGCGCGCGGGCGCGCACGAGGACATCAACCTGATCACCTTGCTGGTCGGCGCGAGCGCGCAGGGCCTGGAGGTGAAATCGCGCAAGGGCGAGTGGGTGCCGTTCACCGCCGACGCCGACACCATCGTCGTCAACATCGGCGACATGCTGCAGCGCCTGACCAACCACGTGTATCCGTCGACGACGCACCGCGTCGTCAATCCGCCCGGCGACGATGCGCGCAAGCCGCGCTATTCGGTGCCGTTCTTCCTGCATCCCAATCCCGACTTCCTGATCGACGTGCTGCCTTCCTGCGTCGATGCAGCCAATCCGAACCGCTATCCGCAAGCGATCACCGCGCACGACTACCTGCTCGAGCGCCTGCGCGAGATCAAGCTGGCCTGAGCTCGGCGCGCGCGTCGCCGCAGGTGCGCCACGCGCAGCGCGAGCGCGCAACACGGGACGACCTTGCCGCCATTGCCGCCCGACATGACGCCTGCCGCGACCACGCCTCGCCGCACGACCGCGCTCGCCGTACTCGCGATCACGCTGGCGATCGCGTTCGCGTACTGGCCCGGCCTCGCCGGCGACTGGGGTCGCGACGATTATTTCCAGCTCGCATTCGCGCGCCTGCTCGAGTCGCCGTGGCCGCTGTTCGTGCGCGACCATTTCCCGGTGCCGGGGTCGGTGTTCCGCCCGCTCGGCGTCGCGTCGATGTGGCTCGGCGCCGCGCTGTTCGGCAGCGATTACACCGCGCATGCAGCGTGCGACCTTGCGTTGCATGTCGCGGTCGCGCTCGCGTTGTTCGGCTGCCTCGTGCGAGCGGGCCTGGCGGTCGTGCCCGCGGCACTCGCGAGCCTGCTGTTCGGCCTCCATCCCCTCGCGATCGGCACCGCACTCTGGTGGTCGGCGCGCTTCGACCTGCTTGCGACGCTGTTCGGCCTGCTCGCGCTGTGGGCGGCGACCAGTCATCGCGAACGACCGCGCACGCTCACGCTCGCCTGCACGGTGGCCGCGTCGCTCGCGGCGCTGCTGTCGAAGGAGACCGGCGTCGCGG
>JAEYZH010000092.1 GCA_023430685.1 Pseudomonadota bacterium
GCGCGACGCCCTGCCTGCCTCGCGCGAACGACATCGCGCCGGCCCATGCGCGCATCGAAACGCGGTCGACCTCAGCCCGCTTCGAGCGCCTGCCAGCGCGCGTATGCGGCGTCGAGTTCGGCCTGCAGCGCCGCGAGCTCCGCGTTCGCGGCAACGATCGCGACACCGTCCTGCTGGTAGAACGCGGGCTCCTGCATGCGGGCGCCAAGTCCGGCGATATCCGCCTCGAGTGCCTCGATGCGCGCGGGCAAGGCCTCGAGTTCGCGCGACTCCTTGTAGCCGAGCTTGCGCTTCGCGGGCGCCGCGTCCGCCACCACCGCGGGCGATGTCGCGGGCGCCTGCGCCGGATCCGGCTTGCGCACGCGCGGCGGCCGGTACTGGCGCAGCCAGTCGCTGTATCCACCGACGTACTCGCCGACACGACCGTCGCCCTCGAGCGCGAGCGTGCTGGTCACGACGTTGTCGAGGAAGTCGCGGTCGTGCGACACCAGCAGCAGCGTGCCCGGATACGCCGCGAGCAACTCCTCGAGCAGTTCGAGCGTCTCGACGTCGAGGTCGTTGGTCGGCTCGTCCATGACGAGCAGGTTCGAGGGCCTCGCGAACAGTTTCGCGAGCAGCAGCCGGTTGCGCTCGCCACCGGACAGCGCGGTGATCGGCGCGCGCGCGCGTTCGGGCGCGAACAGGAAGTCCTGCAGGTAGCCGAGCGCGTGCTTGCGCGCGCCGTTGACCTCGATGAACTCGCGGCCTTCGGCGACATTGTCGAGCGCGCTCGCGTCCTCGCGCAGGTGGGCGCGATGCTGGTCGAAGTACGCGATCTCGAGCTGGGTGCCGAGCCTCACCTCGCCCGACTGCGGTGCGAGCTGGCCGAGCAGCAGGCGCAGCAGGGTGGTCTTGCCCGAGCCGTTCGCGCCGATCAGGCCGACGCGGTCGCCGCGCTGGATCGTCGTGGTCAGGCCGGCGACGATCGGGCGATCGCCCCAGGCGTAGTGGATGTCGTCGACGTCGATCACGCGCCGGCCCGACGCACCCGCATTGCCGACCTGGAGCTTCGCGGTGCCCGCGCGCGCGCGCCGCTCCGAACGTTCGCGGCGCATCGCCTCGAGCGCGCGCACGCGGCCCTCGTTGCGCGTGCGCCGGGCCTTGATGCCCTGGCGGATCCAGACTTCTTCCTGCGCAAGCTTGCGGTCGAAGTGCGCCTCGGCCTGCGCCTGCGCGTGCAGGCGTTCCTCGCGCCGGCGCAGGTAGTTGTCGTAGTCGCCGGGCCAGCTCGTGACCGCGCCGCGGTCGATCTCGACGATGCGCGTCGCGAGCGCGCGCAGGAAGCGCCGGTCGTGCGTGACGAACACGACGCTGCCGGGGTACTCGAGCAGGAAGCCTTCGAGCCACGCGATCGCCTCGATGTCGAGGTGATTGGTCGGCTCGTCGAGCAGCAGCACGTCGGGATCGGTCACGAGCGCGCGCGCGAGCAGCACGCGTCGCTTCATGCCGCCCGAAAGCGCGGCGAAATCGAGGTCCTCGGGCAGTTCAAGCCGCTGCAGCACGAGGTTCACGCGACGATCGAGGTCCCAGCCATGCGCGCCTTCGATGCGCGCCTGCACGCGCGCCATCTCGGCCGCGGCACCGGGCTCGTCGAGGTGATGGGTCAGGTGGTGGAAGCGCGCGAGCCAGCCGCCGAGCTCGCCGAGCGCGGCCGCGACCACGTCGAACACGCTGCCGTCGATGTCGTGCGGCACTTCCTGCGCAAGCTTGGCCACACGCACGCCGTCCTGCACGCGCAGTTCGCCGTCATCGGGCCGGATCTCGCCCGCGACCAGTCGCAGCAGCGTCGATTTGCCCGCGCCGTTGCGCCCGACCACGCAGATGCGCTCGTTGCGCTCGATCGAGAGCGATACCTGGTCGAGCAGCAACGGGCCGCCGACCGAATAGTCGACGTTGACGAGATTGACGAGGGACATGTGCAGGGATCGAGGCGATTGCGGCGGGTATTCTGCCTTGTCGCGCGCGTGCCGTGCATGAAGCAACGCGCCGGTGGCGAGGTGCTCCCGCAGGCTGCACGCGCGCAGCGCGGCCGGCCGCTCTGCGCGAGGAACAGGCAAGGAGCGCCGGCCGACCTGCGGTCGTCCAGCCTACATGGCCACCGCGCGCTCCCTCGCGCCGTTCCGGCGAGCCGCGATCGCCTGCTCCACCACGCTCCAGCCTGCATCCGCGTGATGCGCCTGCTCGCTCAGCACGCGCCGGAACGCGCGCGCACCGGGCAACCCCTGGTAGAGGCCGAGGATGTGGCGCGTGATGTGCTGCAGGCGGTCGCCGCGCGCGAGATGCGCCTCGACGTACGGCCGCAATCGCGCGAGCACTTCGTCGCGATCGGGCAGCGGCGTGCCGTGCAGCGCGTGCTCGATCTCGGCGAGCCGGTAAGGCTCGTGGTAGGCCGTGCGTCCGAGCATCACGCCGTCGACGTGCTCAAGGTGGGTCCGCACATCGGCAACGCTCGAGACACCGCCGTTGATGACCACGCTCAAACGCGGGTGCTCGGCCTTGAGCCGGTACACGCGCGCGTAGTTCAGCGGCGGCACCTCGCGGTTCTCCTTCGGGGACAGGCCCTGCAGCCACGCCTTTCGTGCATGCACGATGAAATGCGCGCAACCCGATTGCTGCACCGTTTCCACGAATGCGGCGAGCCCCGCGTACTCGTCCTGGTCGTCGACACCGATGCGGCACTTCACGGTCACCGGAATGTCGAACGAAGCCACCGCCTCGCGCATCGCGGCGACGCAGTCGCGGACCAGTTCCGGTTCGCGCATGAGGCACGCGCCGAAGCGCCCGGACTGCACGCGGTCGGACGGGCAACCGACATTGAGGTTGATCTCGTCATAGCCGAGCTCCGCGCCGATCCGCGCGGCTTGCGCGAGGTCATCGGGCTCGGACCCGCCCAGCTGCAGCGCGACCGGATGCTCGACCGGATCGAATCCGAGCAGGCGCTCGCGATCGCCATGGATCACCGCGGGTGCGGTGACCATTTCGGTGTAGAGCAAGGCGCGCGGCGCGAGCAGGCGATGGAAGACCCGGCAGTGCCGGTCGGTCCAGTCCATCATCGGCGCGACGGAAAAAGTGCGGTCCATGCGCGTATTGTAGGGCTTGCGCACGCTGGGTCGCGGCGTCGCGCGATCGACTCCACGCACGCCCGCAGGCTCGAATGAACGACGCACGCCCCGCCCCCGATACGATCGATACCGCGGTCGACCGCATCCTCGCCCGCGGCGGATCGCGGATCGCGGTTGCGACGCCGCTCGGCCTCGGCAAGCCCAATCACCTGCTGAACGCGCTGTACCGGCGCGTGAAGGCGGATCCTGCGCGACACCTGACGCTCTACACCGCGCTGTCGCTGGACCTGCCGGATGCGGGCAGCGAGCTCGAGCGGCGCTTCCTCGGTCCGTTCCTCGAACGCCAGTTCGGCGCGGGCTATCCGCGGCTCGACTACGTCGCGGACCTGCGCGCCGACCGGCTGCCCGCGAACGTGCATGTCGAGGAGTTCTATTTCCAGTCCGGCGCAATGATGGATTCGCGCACCGCGCAGCGCGCGTATGCGAGCGCGAACTACACGCACGTCGCGCGCGACCTCGCCGAGCGCGCGGGCCTGCATGCGATCGTGCAGCTGGTCGCGGTGCGCGGCGACGGGCACGACGCGGGCTACAGCCTCTCGTGCAATCCCGATCTCACGCTCGATGCGCTCGAAGCGATCGCCGCGCGCGGCGGCGAGCGCCCGCTGGTGGTCGGCGTGGTGCATCCGGACCTGCCGTGGCTGCGCGGCGCGGCGGAAGTCGCGGCCTCGTTCTTCGACTCGCTCGTCGACGGCACGCGCCCGCACCAGCCGCTGTTCGCGCTGCCACGCAATCCGGTCGACCTCACCGAACATGCGATCGGCCTGCATGCGAGCACGCTCGTGCGCGACGGCGGCACGCTGCAGATCGGGATCGGCGCGCTGTCGGACGCGATCGTGAACGCACTGCTGGTGCGCCACCGCAACAATGCCGCCTATCGTGCCGCGATCGCGGCGCTGCACGGCTCGAAGGGCGACGCAGCGTCGGACGAAGCCGACGCCGGCCCGTTCCGCCGCGGCCTGTTCGGCGCGAGCGAAATGGTCATGGACGGCTTCATGCACCTGCGCCGCGCGGGCATCCTCGTGCGCCGCGTGCACGACGACATCGGGATCGAGCGCGCGCTCGCGCGTGGCGATGCGGTCGAGCCGGAGCGCCTGCGCGGCGGCCACTATCTCAAGGGGGCCTTCGCGCTCGGCTCCAAGCCATTCTACGACTGGCTCCGGGGCCTCGAGGGCGCGGAACTCGACGGCCTCGCGATGTGCGCGGTGTCCGACATCAACCAGCTCTACGGCGAACACGAGGAACTCGACCGCCTGCAGCGGCGCGATGCGCGCTTCTTCAACACCTGCATGATCGCGACCCTGCTCGGCGCCGCGGCGTCGGACGCGCTCGAGGACGGGCGCGTGGTCAGCGGCGTCGGCGGACAGTACAACTTCGTCGCGATGGCCCACGAACTCGCGGGCGCGCGTTCGGCGCTGCTGCTGCGCGCGACGCGCCGCAACGGCCGCCGGCTCGAATCCAACATCCGCTGGAGTTACGGACACGCGACGATCCCGCGCCACCTGCGCGACGTGTACATCACCGAGTACGGCATCGCGGACCTGCGCGGTCGTTCGGACGAGGCCTGCGTTCGCGCGATGCTCGCGATCAGCGACGCGCGTTTCGTGGACGAGCTCGCCGAGGACGCGAGGCGCGCGGGCAAGCTCGCGCGCGACTTCCGCATCCCCGAAGCCTGGCGCCGAAATACGCCCGAGGACCTCGCCGGGCGCCTGCGCACCGCATCCGCCGCCGACCTGCTGCCGCGCTTCCCATTCGGCTCGGATTTCGATGCGATCGAACTGCGCGTGCTCGGCGCGCTCGCGTGGCTCAAGGGACGCATCGCCAAGCCGGGCCAGTGGCCGGTCCTGCTCGCAGCCTTGATCGCGCCCAGCGAGGCTGCGAACGATGCCGCGCTCGAGCGGCTCGCGCTGGCGCGGCCGCGCGGGCTGCGCGAACGCCTGCTCGCGCGGCTCGTGCGCGCGGCACTCGCGCGCACGCGCACGCGCGCCGTCAACTCAGCGCGCTGAGTTGTTCGAACGGCAGCGGCACCGCGCCGACGCGCCGCATCGCCGCCTCGATCGCGGGTCCTTGCTCCCGCGGGGCATCGACGACGACGAGCACGCGCCCGGCCTCGATCTCGGCTTCGAACTCGCGACGCACTTCGCTCGGAACGGTCGAACCCATCAAGGCCGACGACCATGCGCCGACGGCGGCGGCGGTCAATGCGACGAGGCCGACGCCCGCGAGCGGCAGTCCGATCACCGGAATCGCCATGCCGACCACGCCGCCGACGACGCCGAGCGCGCCGCCGGTGGCGGCGCCGCGCCACGCGGCCGGCGCGATGTCGGCGCCGACTTCGATGCGCTCACCCGGGACCTCGTCCATTTCGATGTCGGAACGCGCGACCAGCGTGATCGCGTCATCCTCGGCGCCGGCGCTGCGCGCGGCGGCGACGGCCTGCAGCGCCTCGGCGGGACTCGCGGTACGAAACACGTGGCGAACCTTCATGGCCTGACCTCCGGCGATTGCGCGTGGCGATGGTCGATGCTGTCTGCGCGCCGCACAACGCGGGCTTAATCGACTGCGACGCGCGGGCTATGATGGGAGCCCGCCCGCAGGAGCCCGCCATGCCACTCGCACGCAAGCGCATCGCCGTCACCGGCGCCTTCGGCTCGCTCGGCGCCGCCGTCATCGCCGCCGCGCTCGAGGCGGGCGCGCAGGTCGCCGCACTCGACCGCGCCGCCGCGCCCGCGGGGCTGGATGCGCGCGTGCACGCGTTCGGCAGCACCGACGTGGCCGATGGCGAGGGCGCGCGCGCCGCGATCGATGCGGCCGCGCGCGCGCTCGGCGGGCTCGACGCGCTCGTGAACATCGCGGGCACGTTCCGCTGGGAGACCGTCGCCGACGGCGACCTCGCGACCTGGGACCTGCTGTATCGCGTGAACCTGCGCAGCGCGGTCGCGACGAGCCAGGCCGCACTGCCGCACCTGCGCGCGAGCGGCGGCGGTCGCATCGTCAACATCGGCGCGGGCGCGGCGGCCAGGGCTGGCGCGGGCATGGGTGCGTACGCGGCGTCCAAGGCCGGCGTCGCGCGTCTGACCGAAGCGCTCGCGGAAGAACTCAAGGACGAGCGCATCACCGTCAACGCGGTGCTGCCGAGCATCATCGACACGCCGCCGAATCGCGCCGACATGCCCAAGGCCGACTTCGACCGCTGGGTGAAACCCGGGCAGCTCGCCGACGTCATCGTGTTCCTGCTGTCCGATCGCGCTGCCGCGATCACGGGCGCGCTGCTGCCGGTCAGCGGACGCGTGTAGCGTCGCGCCGCGAACCCCGCGACGCGCGGCCGCGCGTTGATCTCCTTCGCCACCCGAAGGAGCAACGCCATGACCCTCCGCATCGCATCCTCGCCGGCCACGCCCGACGCGCGCCGGATCGCGGCACTGTCGGTCTCGTTCCTCGCGCACGCGTGCGCGGCACTCGTGATCGCGATTCCGCTCGCGGCGACCTTCGAGCAGGTCGCAGAGCCCGTGATCGAGGTGAGCGTGCTCGAGCGTCCTCCCGCGCCGCAGCTGCCGGCCGAACCCGAGCCGCCCGCGCGCCTGCGCGCGACCCCGCCGGTTGCGGTTGCGCCACGCGTGCGGGCCCCGACGCCGGCGGTCGTCGCGGTCGTGCCCGTGGCCGCTTCACTGCCGGCCAGCGCGCCCACCGAGGGGGCGGCGTTGCCGCAGCCCGCTACGATCGAGTCGGGGGTTGCGGGCGCCGGCGAATCGCGCCTGCTCGCCTACGAGCAGGCGCCCAGGCTCGCCTATCCGCGCGCGGCGCTGCGCCGACGCGCGGAAGGCACGGTGCTGCTGCATGTGCTCGTCGATGCCGAAGGCCGCGCGCAACGCATCGAGCTGTCGCGAAGCTCGGGGCATCGCGAGCTCGACGACGCAGCGCGAGCGGCCGTCGAACGCGCGCGCTTTCGTCCCGTACTGGAAGGCGGCGTGGCCGTATCGGCCTGGGGCTACGTCCCGATCGCGTTCCGGCTGAGCCGCGGTTGACCGCAGACATCGGGGCCCCACCGAAGCAGGCCCCGAACGCGCTAGAGTCCGCGTCCCCCTTGCCTTCGGAACCTGCATGGACCCGAACATCCTGTGGTTCGTACTCGCCGCGATCCTGATCCTCGTCGGCATCGCGGGCACCGTGCTGCCCGCGTTGCCCGGCGTGCCGCTCGTGTTCGTCGGCATGCTGATCGCGGCCTGGGCCGACGACTTCACGCGCGTCGGCGCGCCGACCCTGGTCGTGCTCGGCATCCTGACCGCGCTGACGGTGGTCATCGATGTCGTCGCGAGCCTGCTCGGTGCGAAGAAGGTCGGCGCGAGCCGGCACGCGCTGATCGGCGCCGCGATCGGCACGGTCGTCGGGCTGTTCTTCGGGTTGCCCGGCCTGCTGCTCGGACCCTTCGTCGGCGCCCTGCTCGGAGAACTGCTGGCCGGCGGCACCTTGCGCCGCGCGACCGGCGTCGGCGTCGGCACCTGGCTCGGTTTCATCTTCGGCACCGTGGTCAAGATCGGCCTGTGCTTCGCGATGCTCGGGATCTTCGTGTTCGCGCTGCTCGTCGACTGAGCCTCGCATGCGATCACGGTGGACGCGTGCGCGACGCGCTCAGGCTCGCGCATCCTTCGACAGGCCCGCGATCGCGGCTTCGCTTTCGGCCCTGCGCGTATCGTCGAACGGCGTCGTCGCCACCTGCACGATCGTCGCAGGATCGAGGCAGCGCACGTTGACGTCGATCCCGTCGGGGTTCGATCGCGGCACGTAGAAGCTCTTGATGCCGCAGTGCGCGCAGAACAGGTGCCGCGCGGCGGCGGTATTGAAGCGGTACTCGCGCAGGTCGTCCGCTCCCGCGAGCAGGCGGAAGCGCGAGGCCGGAACGATCAGGTGCAGGAAGCCGCTCATGCGGCAGATCGAACAATTGCAGTCGAGCGCTTCGATGCGTCCTGGGGCATCGACCTCGAAGCGCACGCGCCCGCAGTGGCAGCCGCCGCGATGGACCACCCACGCATCCCTCATGCCGGTTGCGGCAACACGTAGAGCAGCACCGCGAGGAACTGCAGCACGCTGCCGAGCAGCACGAACGCGTGCCACAGCGCATGGTTGTACGGGAGCCTGCGCCAGAGGTAGAACGGCACGCCGAGCGTGTACGCGGCGCCGCCGCCGAACAGCAGCCACAGGCCGGCCGGTTCTATGCTGCGCACGAGGGGTCCGATCGCGAACACGCCGATCCAGCCGATGCCGACGTAGAGTGCCGCCATCACCGCGCGGTTGCGCACCTTGCGCAGTTCGAGCGAGATGCCGAAGAACGCGAGCAGCCAGACCACCGTGAACAGCGACCAGCCCCATGCGCCGCGCAGGCTGATCAGCGCGAACGGCGTGTAGGTGCCCGCGATCAGCAGGAAGATCGCGGCATGGTCGAGCTGGCGCAGCAACGGCTTCGCGCCCGCGTGCGCGATGCCGTGATAGGCGGTCGAGGCTGCGTACAGCAGGACCAGCGTGGTGCCGTAGATCGCGACGCTCGCGACATGCGCGGCGTCGCCGCCGCGCGCGGCGACGAGCACCAGCAGCACCAGCCCGGCGATGCTGAGCAGCAGGCCGACGCCGTGGATGAAACTCGATGCGAACTCCTCGCGCAGGCTGTACTGCGGCAACGGCAGGCCGGGCGTGCTCATGCGGACTCCGTGATGCGGACTTCGGCGACGGGTTCGAGCTGCTGCGACGCAACAGTACCCTACCGCATCGATAGCGTCGGCGCCATCACGTCAACGTCGGCTGATCGTGAACTTGCCGAATGCGACGCCGAGGTCCCAGCCGCTGCCCTTCCCCGACAGCGCGAGCGATACCGGACCCTTGGTCAGCGCCTGCGCCTCGGCCGAATTCACCGCGCCCGCGTGGGCGCCGGCGCTCGCGTAGGCACCGAGCACCTGCTCGATGTCGTAGACCTCGGAAAAGCGCCCGATGCCGTCCTTGATTTCGGATTTCCCGAACGTGAAGCCGCCACCGCGCGTCTCGATCCTCACCTTCATCGTCTGGCCATTGCTGCACCGGACCGTCCCTTCGCCCGATGCGGTCTTGTAGAACGCGGACCAACCCGCGAGCGAGAAGCGCATCGTGCAGTCGAGTTCCTTCGCGGCTCGCGCGGGTGACGCAAACGAAACAAGGGCCGCGAACACGGCAAAGGCGGCGAACGGACGCATGGCGATTCCTCCAGGGGCGAGCGCCGATTGTGTCCGAACGCGCGCGCGCTTCCCACCCGCATCGCGGCGGATTCGATGCGCGTGCAAAGCGGCCGGCGTGTGGTCGCGCGGGCGCGCGTCTGGCATGGCTCCGCGTTTGGTGGTACTTGTGGCTTGTGCATCGCGTCGATCGCGCCACGCGGGAGATCGTCATGTCCCAGCCGCCGAACCGCCTTGAACTGCTGGTCCACGTGCGCCGCAGCGAGGGGCCGACGCCCGCGGCGGACGCGGCGCTGTCACTCGCGCAGTCACTCGATGCCTGGGTCACCGGCCTGCACGTGGTGCCGATCGCGGCCGCGGCGTTCGCGTCGCCCGAAGCGGTCGCGATGTACGTCCACGAATCGGACGTGGCCTATCGCGACGCGCTCGCGAGCGAACCCGCCTGGCGCACGCGACTCGAGGCGTCCGGCGTCGAAGGCGAATGGTGCGTCTCGCAGGGAGACACGGTCGAAGCGCTCTGCCATGCCTCGCGCTGGTGCGACCTCGTCGTCATGGAGCGTCCGCAGCTCAATCCCGATGCGCCGACCGGATGGGGCCTGGTCTCGCGCACGGTGTTCGGCGCCTGCGCGCCGATCCTCGTGGTGCCGGAGGCCGCGGCTTGCCACCGCATCGGTCGTCGCATCGTGGTGGCGTGGAACCGCAGCCGCGAAGCCGCGCTCGCGATCCGCGGCGCCTTGCCGCTGCTGCGACTCGCGGAGCAGGTCACCGTGCTCGAAGGCGATCCTGGCGAGAACCCGTTCGGACTGCGCTGGCTGCCGCCGCTGGACCTGCGCGCGTGGCTCGCGCGGCGCGGCGTCCATGCGAGTTTCGAGCCATTCGAGGCGCGCCGCGACATCGGCGCGGCGGTGCTCGGTGCCGCGCATGCGGCCGAGGCCGATCTCGTCGTCATGGGGGCGTGGGGCCACTCGCGCATCACCGAACTCGTGCTCGGCGGCACGACGCGCCATCTGTTCGAGCACAGCGACCTGCCGCTGCTGGTCGCGCATTGAGTGCGGGCTGGATCCGATTGCGCGCGCGGGCTCGACGGACGCGAAGTCCGGTACATCACGCTCGACTTTCCCGCTCCAGGAACGTCGGTCCGCAGGGCGGAACGATCGGGGGCGATCGGATCGACGTCAGCCGCGAAGAAGCGCCCGGCGGACGCGGAAGCGTCCACCGGGATGCCGCGGGACTTACTTGACCGTCAGCGTGCCCTTCATCAGCGACGCATGGCCCGGGAACGAGCAGAAGAACATGTAGGCGTCGCCCGCCTTGAGCTTGGACACCGGGAACGTGACGTCGGCGGTTTCGCCGCCGCCGATCATCTTCGTGTGCGCGATCACGCGCGCGTCGTCGGCCTTGAGGTAGTCCGAGCCGGCACCGGCCTTGATCGCGTCGCCGACGATCCCGGGTTCATCGGCAGCCGTGCTCAGCACCCAGTTGTGGCCCATCGAGGCCTTCGGCAGCTTGCCGACGTGCTTGAGCGTAACGGTGAAGTCCTTGCACGACGCCGGGACTTCGATGGCCTTGGTGTTGAACTGCATCGCGTCGTTGCCTTCGATCGTGAAGGCACAGTCGGCGGCAAAGACGGGACCCGCGGCGAGGGCGAGCAACGGAACGACGAGCCAATGGCGCATGGAGTTTCTCCTGGGATGTTGGAAAAATGCAGCGACGCATGATCTCGCAGCGCGGCTTGATGCATCCTGATTTGCGTCAATTGCGCGCCGCGCGTGCAGCGTTCGTTCAGTTTCGAATCATGCGGCTCCAAGGGAGGCTCGCGGGAAGGGCTCGTGGCCATCACCCCTCCCGCAAGCCCCACTAGGGCCGTGCGACCCCGTGTTTCGCGCTCAGCGCGCTGCAGCGAACGTGAGCGTCATGTCGAGCATGCGGTTGGAGAAGCCCCACTCGTTGTCGTACCAGGCCAGCACCTTGCAGAGCGTATCGCCCATCACGCGCGTCTGCGTCGCGTCGTAGATCGACGACAGCGGGTTGTGGTTGAAATCGATCGACACCAGCGGCTGCGTGTTCACTCCGAGCACGCCCTTGAGCGCGCCGTTCGCGGCCTCGTTGACCGCGGCGTCGATCTCCTCCTTCGTCGTCGCGCGCTTCGCGACGAACGAGAAATCGACCACCGACACGTTGATCGTCGGCACGCGCATCGAGAAGCCGTCGAGCTTGCCCGCGAGTTCCGGCAGGACGAGGCCGATCGCCGCGGCCGCGCCGGTCTTGGTCGGGATCTGGCTCATCGTGGCCGAGCGCGCGCGACGCAGGTCCTTGTGGAACACGTCGGTCAGCACCTGGTCGTTGGTGTAGGCGTGGATCGTCGTCATGAGTCCATGCACGATGCCGATCTTCTCGTGCAGCGCCTTTGCGAGGGGCGCGAGGCAGTTGGTGGTGCAGGACGCGTTCGAGATCACCTCGAAGCTGCCCTTGATCGCGTCGTGGTTGACGCCGTAGACGAAGGTGCCGTCGACGTCCTTCTCGCCGGGCGCCGAGATGATCACCTTCTTCGCACCCGCGGCGATGTGCGCCGAGGCCTTGGCCTTGCTCGTGAACAGGCCGGTGCACTCGAGCACGATGTCGACGCCGAGTTCCTTCCATGGCAGCTTCGACGGATCGCGCTCCGCGCAGACCTTGATGCGGTCGCCGTCGACGACGAGATCGCCGCCTTCGACGCTGACTTCACCCGGGAACTTGCCGTGCGCGGTGTCGTAGCGCGTCAGGTGCGCGTTGGTTTCCGCATCGCCGAGGTCGTTGATCGCGACGATCCGGATGTCGTTCGTGCGCTTGCCCTCGTACAGCGCGCGCAGGATGTTGCGGCCGATGCGGCCATAACCATTGATCGCGACGTTGACTGCCATGGTGCGGACTCCTGGTTCGCAAGGACGGAATGGGTGGGAAGAACGGAATCCGGCCATTATACCGGTCCCATCCGCACGCTCCCCAGTACCATTTCGCTGGAGCCATTGCAGCGCACGCGGCGCGCGCGGGACGGCACGTGGCACACTGCCCGCCCCTTCATCGTGACGCGCCGATGCGCCTGCGCTCGATCTGCCTGCTGCTCCTGTTCGCCCTGCCGATGCCGGTGGCGGCGTGGGGCCCGGCCGGCCACCGCATCGTCGCGACCCTGGCCGAAGCGCAACTCCGGCCCGCCGCGCAGGCCGAGGTCCGCAGGCTCACGCGCGGCCAATCCCTCGCCGACATCGCGACTTGGGCCGACGACCTGCGCGACGATCCGTCGCAGCCCGAGCTCGCGCGCGCGACTGCGCCGCTGCACTACGTGAACTTCGCGGACGGGCAATGCCGCTACGAAGCGGATCGCGACTGCAGGCAGGGCCGCTGCGTGGTCGCGGCGATCGACCGCTACGTGGCGGTGCTCGGCGATCGCAACGAGGCGACAGCGAAGCGTGAGCAGGCGTTGCGTTTCGTCGTGCATCTGGTCGCCGACGCCCACCAGCCCCTGCATGCCGGATACCGCGACGACCGCGGCGGCAACCGCTACCAGGTGCAGTTCGAGGGTCGCGGCACGAACCTGCACGCGATCTGGGATTCGAAGGTCCTCGCGAGCCGCGGGCTCGGCTGGCCGCACCATGCCCGCGCGCTTGCGCGCACCCCGCTGCCACGCGCGTCCGGGACACCGGCGCAATGGGCCGAGGAATCCTGCCGCGCGGCGCGCGACGAGGACGTCTATCCGCGGCGTCACCGCGTCGACCGTGCCTGGCTCGAGCAGCGGCGACCCCTCGCGGAGCGGCAGGTGCGGCGCGCCGCGGCGCGGCTCGCCGGGGTGCTCGAGCACGCGATCGGGACTTCACCCTGAAGGTCGAGCGGCTGCGCCGCGGCGCGCGCCCAGTTAATGTACCAGCCGGTATTGAAATGCCGGCACTGAACCCCAGCTTAGGTCGTACGGAAGACGGCAGGAACGCAGCAGCGGACCGCCAGTCCAAGTCCGGGCATGCGATGCACTGCATCGATGCTTTCCCTGAACGCTGGAGTTGTTTCGAACATGAAAAACACCCTGATCGCGATTGCCCTCGCAGCCACCGGCGCCCTTGGCGTCTCGGCCGCCCACGCGGCGGACAACCACAACGGATTCTTCATCAACGGCCACGTCGGCCAGTCGAACGTCGACAAGGGCCTGTACGACGACGACGACACCGCGTTCGGCGGCAACGTCGGCTACCGCTGGGCGGTTTCACCGAACGTGCTGCTCGGCGTCGAAGGCGGTTACGTCGACCTCGGCAAGGCCGCGCCGAACGGCGGCAACCCGATCGGCACCTCGGATATCGGCACCGCCGAGATCGATGGCTGGACCGTCGGCGTCAACGGGCACTTCAACCTGACCGACAACTGGTACCTCAGCGGTCGCGCCGGCCTGTTCCGCTCCGACCTCAAGGGCAGCTACTTCGATGGCGCCACGCCGGTGCGCGTCGACGGCAGCAGCAATGACTGGTACGCGGGTGCGGGCTTCGGCTACGACTTCAGCAACAATTTCAGCCTCGGCCTCAACTACGACTACTACCGTACCGAGAAGGCCGGCCTGAAGCTCGACCCCGGCGTACTCTCGGTCGGCGCCGAATACCGCTTCTGATCCGACACTCCAACGGAGCAACGAGGCACGGATGCCTTTCACAGCCCCGGCCTGCGCCAGCAGGCCGGCTTTTTTTTCCTGGCCGCGCAGCGCGGTCGAATCGGCGATCGAACGCCGGATGCCGGCGCAGGACGCGTCGCTGGCTGCCAACGTGGACGAGCGCTTCAGCGACGCGCGCGTGCGGTGGCGGCGTCCCGGCGCGCGAGCGCCCTGCGCGCGGGCGCGTCGGCTGCGAACGAGGTTTCGATCACCGCGCGCATCGGCTCGACGATCGCCGCTGCTTCCGAGGCGCGACCCGCTCGATCCAGCGCATCGGCGTAGTCGAGCGCGAACGGCGCGAGCAACGGGTGCGTCGGCCCGACTTTCCCGCGCATGAGTTCGAATGCCTGCCGACGATGCGCGAGCGCCGAGGCCGCATCGCCATCGAGCGCGGCGAGTCGTCCCGCGAGTTCGGCGCGCCGCGCCTGCATCAACGGCGTGAACCTCGCACGCGAGCGCTCGAGCAGCGCGAGGGTGCTGCGCGCAAGGTCGTTGTCGCCGCGACGCAACGCCCAGTCGACAAGGACCAGTTCGACCTTCGCGGTCGCGACATGGTCCTCGCCATGCACCGCGCGAAACCCTTCGAGCGCGGCGCGCAGCGGCGCCTCGGCCGCATCGAGCCGCCCCAGCGTGGTCAGCACGCGCGCGAGGTTCTGTTGCGCGCGCAGCACCGCCGGCGCGTCATCGGGCAGGGTCTTGCGACGCGTCGCGAGGGAGCGCTCGAACAATGGCAGCGCGGCCGCCGCATCGCCGCTGTCTTCGAGCGCGGAGGCGAGGTTGTTGAGCGGAATCGCGTACTGCGCGCTGTCCTCGCCGCTGGTCGCCGCGTGCATCCGCATCGCGGCGCGGTACAGCGTGATCGCTTCGCCGAATCGGCCGAGGTCGTGCAGGGCCGAACCGAGCTCGTTGCGGGCGACCGCCTCGGTGGCGCTCCCCTCGCCATACAGGTCCGCGCACAGCGCCACGTTGCGCTCGAGCAGCGGGACCGCCTCCTCGACCCGGCCCGCGGCGACCATGGCGACGGCGTACCCCTGCAAGGTGGTCTGGAAGTCGACGCTGTGCTCGCCCGCGACGTCCCGCTTGATCTCGAGCGCCTGGCCGAAGTACGAGAGTGCGCCATCGCCGTCGCCGCTGTGGCGCGCGACGAGGCCGAGGTTGTGCAGCGTGGATGCGAGGTCGAGCCGATCGCCCGACTCGCGTCGCAGCACGAGCGCCTTCTGCAGCGCCGTGCGCGCGGCTTCGAAGTCGTCCTGTGATTCGAGCACGACGCCGAGCGTGTTCCACGAGTCGGCGAGCGCAAGCGCGTCGTCGGGTGCATGCAGGCGCCGAAGGTCGAGGGAGCGCTGCGCCATCGCGCGCGCCTCCGCCGCCGGATACTGGTTGTTCGCATACAGCACCGCGAGCTGGCTCGCCGCTTCGGCCGCGGCGAGCGGACGTGCCACGCGCGGATCGAGGTACAACTCGATCGCGCTCCGGAACAATTCGATGCTGCGACGCGGCTGCCCGAGGTGGCGGTAGGCGGTCGCGAGCACGTCGAGCAGGCGCGCACGGACGTCGGGTGCGCCTTCGAGTTCGCTCTCGATGCGCGCCGCGCCCTGGTCGAGCACTTCGCGCGCGCTGATCTCGCGGTTCGCGTTGAGCTTCGGATTGGAGACGTTGAACACCGAGACGAGGAAGTCGCTGACGCGCTCGGCAGCGAGCGCCTGCTGCCTGGCGTCGTGTTCCGCCGCGCGCGCGCGAGCGCTTTCGACCGCGAGCCGCCAGGTGAACGCCACCACCAGCAGCGCTGCCGCCGCGGCCGCGAGCGCGAGCGGCCAGCGTCGCCGCACCCCGCGCGCGAGGCGGTAGCCGACGGTCTGCGGCCGCGCGAGCAC
>JAEYZH010000115.1 GCA_023430685.1 Pseudomonadota bacterium
CGCCGACGTGGCTCGCGCTGCCGCGCGCCGCTCGTCGCGCCGCCGCGCCGGCCGGGATCGAGCCCGGGCAGCGCGCGTGGCGATAGAACAGCTCGCCGTTGGCCGCGCGGCATTCGAACGATTGCACCGGCCGGACCGAGCGCGCCTTGCGGCCCGATGCGCGCGGCGCGCCTTGCTTGCGCGGCGACGCGTTCGCGACCGGGTCGGTCACGGCCTCGGCGACGGGTGCCGGCGCGAATTCGACCAGCTGCTGGCGCGCAGGATCGGCGCAGGGCCGATCCTGGTAGACGGGCGGAGCCCTGCCCGCCGTGCATCGATACACCTTCGGTGCCGCGACCGCCGTGCACGGCGCGAGCATGCACAACAGCGCGAACCACCGGGCCCCGGCGCGGAGCATGGGCGAACATTGCCATCGCATCGATGCAGCCTCCCCGTCCATTCGTGACGATGCGCATCCTCCATCACGGCGGATCGCGTCGGGAGCCGCTGCGGCCTCGCGCACGCGTAGGAAATCGACGCCCTCGCGGGTAGGCCGCGGTAGCATCCGGACATCGCCGGCCCGCCTTCGCATGCGCAAGTACATCCACATCGACATGGACGCGTTCTACGCGTCGGTGGAGCAACGCGACGATCCCTCGCTGCGCGGCCGGCCCGTGGTGGTCGCGTGGCGTGGTGCGCGCTCGGTCGTGTGCGCCGCGAGCTACGAAGCACGCAGGTTCGGCGTGCGCTCGGCGATGCCGGCCGTGCGCGCCGAACGCCTGTGTCCGGATGCGGTGTTCGTGCCGCCCGATTTCGCGCGCTACAAGGCCGTGTCCAACGCGGTGCGCGCGATCATGCTGCGCCACACCGACCTCGTCGAACCCTTGTCGCTCGACGAGGCCTACCTCGACGTGACCGCGCCGAAATCCGGACTCGCGAGCGCGACCGCGATCGCGAAGGCGATCCGCACGGAGATCCGCGAGTCGACCGGCCTCACCGCCTCGGCCGGCGTCGCGCCGGCGAAATTCCTCGCCAAGATCGCATCGGACTGGCGCAAGCCCGACGGCCTGTTCGTGATCCGCCCGCATGAAGTCGATGCATTCCTCGCACCCCTGCCGGTGTCGCGCATCCATGGCGTCGGCAAGGTCATGGACGGCCGGCTTGCGGCGCTCGGCATCCGCACCGTGGGTGAGCTGCGCGCATTCGACGCGCGTGCGCTCGAGGCACGCTTCGGGCGTTACGGGCGGCGCCTGTCGGAGCTCGCGCATGGCATCGACCACGGCGAAGTGCGCCCGGATCGGCCGACGCAGTCGATCTCGTCCGAGGACACCTTCGCCGACGACGTTCCGCTCGCCGCGCTCGCGCCGAAGATCGCCGAGCTCGCGGACAAGACCTGGCAGGCGGCAAGCCGCACCGAGCGCATCGGTCGCACCGTGGTGCTGAAGCTCAAGACGCGTGAGTTCCGCATCCTGACGCGCAGCCGCACGCCCGATGCACCGCCGCGCTCGCAACGGGAACTCTGCGCGATCGCACTCGCGCTGCCGGGGCAGGTCGACCTGCCCGCCGATACGCTGTACCGGCTCGTCGGCGTCGGGCTTTCGAACTTCCACGACCCCGACGACACGCCCGCGCAACCGGCACTCTTCGGCGAAGAGGGCGATCTGCCGGCGTAGGCTGGACGCGCGCAGCGCGGCCGGCATGGCCGCGAGGCTGCGGGCGCCGGCCGACGCATGGCCGCGCGCCTGCAGACGCGAACTTCACCGGATCTGGATCCGCACGCCGTGCGTGATCGCGACGCAGGCGGCGCGCAGGCAAGCCTGCGAGAGGCGCGGTGGCGGCGGTGACGTGGGCTTGCGCGATCCGCGCACCGTCAACGCGACGCCAGCGAGCGTCAGCGCGCCACCGACGAGCGTCAGCGGCCCCACCGTCTGGCCGAGCCAGGCCCATGCGATCACGCTCGCGAGCAGCGGCTGCGCGTACAGCAGGCTCGACACGGTCGACGCGGGCGCGCGCGACAGTGCCCAGTTCCAGAGTACATAGCCGAACACGGTCGGGACGATCGCGAGGTACGCGGCGCTCGCGACCTGCGGCAGCGGCGCGAGCAAGAGCTTCTCCGGCATGTGCAGCCCGAACGGCAGCAGGCCGAGCGTCGCCGCGAAGATGCTCGCGGTGGTGAAGCCGATCGGCGTCGTGCGCGCCAGCAGCGGTTTCTGCCAGACGAAGTACACGCTCGTCGCGAGCACCGCGACCAGGACCAGCAACGCGAGGGGTTCGAAGCGCATCGCGTGGCCGGTGCCGAACGTCACCAGCACGACGCCCGCGAAGGCGACGCCGAGCCCGAGCGCCATGCCCGCGCGCAGCGGTTCGCGCAGCCGCAGCGCGGCCAGCAACGCCGTCACGCCCGGCGCGAGCGCGATGATGACCGCAACGGTGCCGACCGACACGCGCGTCATCGCATACCCGAATGCGAGCTGGTAGAGGGTCATGCCGATCAATGCAAGCAGCGCGACCGCGGGCCAGTCGCGCCGCGGCGGCAGTCGGATCCAGCCGAGCGCGACGGCGGGCGCGAGCACCAGCGAGGCGATGCCGAATCGCAGCAACGCGAGCTCGGCCGGCGTGAACGCGCGCAATCCGTGCGCGACCGCGGCGAACGCGGACGACCATGCGACGGTGGCGAGGGCTGCGCCCGCGAGCGGCAGCCACGGCGCGCCGCGCCATGCAGTGGCGTTCATCGGCGCACCCCCAGCCAGACCGGCGACCGGGCGAGGCGGCCTGCGCCCGCTCGCATTGGACGGACGCGGGGACGCGCGGCCGGCACGCGTGCACGCGGGTCTTCGGACGGCCGCGACGGCGCGACGGGCGGCGGCACCGGATAACCCTGCAGGCCGAGCAGGCCCGCGAAGATGCTGGTCAATTCCTTCAACATGGACGGATCCTCTCCGATTGCAGCACTTGCTGCTCGACACGAAGATTAGGCATCCTTCCGCGCAGCCGGAAGCGACATCTTTGACAGCCTGCCTTGAGGTTTTTCTAACATGGACCGACCGCCGCTGAATGCGCTGCAGGTATTCGTGACGGCCGCGCGCGCCGGCAACATGACGCGCGCAGCCGAGCGCCTGCACCTGACCGTGAGCGCGCTGAGCCACCAGGTGCGGCTGCTCGAAAGCCGGCTCGGGCGCACGCTGTTCGTGCGCGGGCCGCGCGGGCTCAAGACCACGGCCGAAGGCGAAGCGCTGCTGCAGCGCGTCGGCCCGCACCTCGACGCGATCGACGCGGCATTGCAGCCGCTGCGCGTGCGGCGCGACTGCGTGCTGAGCATCAGCGCGCTGCCGACGCTCGCTTCCAGCTGGCTGATGCCGCGGCTCGCGCGCTTCGTCGAGAGCCACCCCGACTACGAGTTCAACCTCGACTCGTCGATCGCGCGCGTCGACTTCGCCGATGGACGCTTCGACGCGGGCCTGCGTTACGGGCCCGGCAACTGGACCGGCCTGACCGCCGAGTTGCTGTTCGAGGAATGGCTGACGCCGGTCGCGAGCCCGGCGTTGCTCGAAGGTCGCAAGCGGCCGCGCCTCGCACAGCTAGGCAAATGGCCGCTGTTGAGCCCCGATGATCCGTGGCCGCAGTGGTTCGAGCGGTTCGGCGGCAAGGAACCGACGCGCTACGTCGCGACCTTCAGCGACACCGACACGCTGCAGCGCGCGACGCTCGAAGGCATGGGCATTTCGCTCGGCCGCGAGACGCTGATCCGGCCGCAGGTGCAGGCCGGTCGGCTCGTCGTGCTGTTCCCCGAACGCATGAAGGCGCGCTACGCGCACTACCTCGTCTATCCGGAACGGTCGCGCAACCATGCGGGCTTCCTCGCGTTCCGCGACTGGCTGCATGCGGAGGCGAGTGCCTTCCGCGAGGGCAAGGACGTCGATTCGGTGCGTGCGCAGGCTGTCGGGCCACGCAAGGGCCGCGTCGCGGGGAGCCGACGCAAGCGCGGATGACGGAATGCGCCCCTCCGATTCGTCGTCGGCGCCGCCAACCGACGGCGAAGGACACGCGCATGCCGACTGCCGGCGCTTCGGCGCACCGCTCCGCTAGCAGGCGAAGCCGGAGGTCGCGGCGCGTGAGGGTCAGGCCACGGCGCGCGCGCCGCGTTCGAGCCACCAGAGCATCGACGCGAGCACGAGCCAGGCCAGCAGGAACGGCCAGCGCGGCAGGTGCGCCGGTGTCACGGCGGGCGCCGACGCCGCCGCGCCGCCGACGAGTGCGCGCGTCGCGCGAGCCGTTTGCGCCGCCGCGAGCGGGAGCGCATCGTCGACGCCGCGCACATGGAACGGCCAGCGTCGTGCGCCGGAGAACAGCTCGTGCCAGCCACGTTCGCCCGGAAAGTACGCGGCGCACGCACGCCCGTCCGGCATCGCGACGGGTACCAGCGCGACCGACGTCCGATCCGGCGCCTCGACGCGTGCAGCGTCGTCGATGCCGCAGATCACCGCACGCTCATCGACGCGAGCTTCCATCGGAAGTTCGGGTTCGACGCGCGCCTGCGCGCGCGCGAGCGTCGAGAACGTCGAAGACCAGAGGCTCGCGTGGCGTGCAGGATCGCCTGCGAGCACGAGGCGGAAACTGTCGGCGAGCCACCATGCGCCGATGCGCCCATCGCCCTCGATGCGCCACGCCGCGAGCACGGATCCATCGGCAGCGCGCAGCAGCGGCGTCGCATCGCGCGCGTCGACGCGGACAGGTGACGGCGTCAGCTTCTGCGCGTCGGCCGCGTCCATGCCGTCCAGCACGACGCTCGCGGTCCCCGCGGCTTGCTCGATGCGGAAGCCCAGCGCCGCCCAATCCGCGATCGTCGTCGCATCGGGCACGCCGGTTACGCGCAGCAGCAGGCCGAGGCCCGCCTCCACCGCGCCGCGCAATGCAGCCTTCTCCGCGGCATCGAGCAGCGCCCACGCGCGTTCGTCGACGACGACGAGATCGGTGGCGACGAGCGCCGCGGGATCGAGTACGCCCGATCCGCCTTCGGTCAACGCGATGCCGTCGCTGAGGCGGATGCGGCTGTCGAGCGCGAGGCCGGCGTCGATCGCCCACCGGCGAAGGTACTTCAGATCGGGATCGGGCGCGCCCGCGAGCACGTGCACGCGGAGCGGCGCGCCATCGCGCACGAACAGCGGCAGTTCGACGCGCTCGCGCTGCACGCCGGCTGCATCGACGACACGCAAGCCGAACAGCAGGCGCCCCGGCGCGCGCGCCTGCGCCGAGAGCGTGAAGCGGCCGTCGATCGCAAGTGTCGCGGACGCGACGACTTCGCCCGCGGGGTCGAGCAGCTCCACGCGGCCGTGGTCGATGCGCTCGACGCGACCCGCCAGCAGCCAGCGCGCTCCGGTCGCGACACGGTCCGGGGCCTCGAGTTCGACCAGCCCCGGGGGCAACGGCGCTTCCTCGAACGCGACCACGCGCCCGCGCGCGGCATCGCGATCGCGCGCAGGCAAGCCCCCGCCGACGACATGCAGGCGGCTCGCATCGGGATGACGGCGCAACGCGGTCGCGAGATCGGGCACGCGCTCGATCGCGCGAGCTGCGTCCACACCCGGCATTGCGACGACGTGCGCCGCACGCGGTTGCGCGGCCCCAGGGGCCGCGTCGGCGGAAGGCGTCAGCACGACGAGCGTCGCCGCGTCGAGCGGTTCGTCGTGCCTCGGCGGGAACAGGCCGAGCGCGAGGGTGATGGCGACGAGGATCTGGAGCATGCAGCGCACGGTCCGGTGCGCGCGGCCGTCGCGCAGGCTGCGCACGATGCCCGCGAGCGCGGCAAGCGCAAGCAGCAGGATGATCACGACCGACAGGCTCATCGGTCGCCTCCTGCATCGCGCAGCGCATCGAGGTAGGCACGTCCGGCCGCGTCGGGCGCCACCCGCGCCGCAGCGTGCGCGGGCAACGGCGGCAACGCGCGCCAGAGCAATCCGCGCACCTCGGCACGGCAGTTCGCGCAGTCGGGATCGCGGCGTGCCGCGTCGATCGCGGCGATCAGGCCGAGCGCATCCGGCAACTCCGCGCGGTTCGCGGCGATCCAGCGCAGCGCGTCCTCCCAGTCCGGCACCTCGCCTGCATCGAGCGACTGCCACAGCGCGCGCAGTGGCGCCGCCTCCGCCGGTGCGGGCCGCAAGGTCCCGGCGCGGTCGAGCACACCCTCGCGGTCGCCGCGGAGGCGGCGCGCTTCGTCGGGCGCCGGCAATTCGAGCCCGACGCGCGCGAGATAGATGCGCGTGGACTGCTGCACGCGCTTGACGAGTTCGAGCGCGCGGTACTCGTAGGGCAGTGCGAGTTCCGGCTCGCCCTGGCGCAGGTGCAGTTCCGATTGCCACATCTCGGCGAGCGCCGCGCGCAGCGTCTCCTTCGTCTCCGGATCGAGCAGGGTCGCGGCCTCGGCGATGTCGTGCACGTGGCCATACTCGGCGACGACGCCGGCCGCCTCGCCGAAGCGGCCCGGAGCCGGCGCGTCGTGGGCGTGCGCGTCGTCGTGCGCCCCTCCTTCTGCATGCGATTCACCTGCAGGTGGCTGCGGCGCCTCGGTCTCCTCGCCGAGGAACTGGCCGTAGCGCAGGCGCAGCACGCGCTGGTCGACGCCGAGCGCATCCGAGCGCGCGAGGAATCGGTCAGGCGCGGGTCGCGGTTGTTCCGCGAGCAGCGCCTCGGTGTCGATGATGATCTGGCGCTGGCTGCGGAAATACGCGGGCAGCACGTGCTGCACGACGCCTTCGAGGCCCGCGCTGTCGACGGCGGCCGCGGCCGGCCAGCGCAGGATGAAGCTCGGGCTGCGCGTCGTGTTCGGCTCGGGCTCGCGGTTGTCGGCGACGCGCAGGCGCACGATCACGTCGTCGCCGGCCGCGATGCCGAGCGAGCCGAGGTCGAGCGAGTGGCGATAGCGTTGCCGGCGCGTGCCGTCGAGCGCCTCGATCGCAGGCGCGATTTCCCGTTCGCTGAACGTCACGTTCTCGCCGCCGCCCTGCGCGAGCGTCAGCAACAGCATCGGCTCGGCGAGCGCGTGATCGTCGTCGGCTTCGAATTCGAGTTCCCAGTGCTGCTGTCCGGGCTCCACGAGGGTGAGGCTGCGTTCGGGGCGGATCACGCGCACTTCGGGCGCGCGATCCGCGATCGCATCGAGCCGGTGCAGGCGGTCGTCCTCGGGTGGCGGCGCGCCTTTGAGCGTGATGCGGTAGAGAGCGGACGCGTCGAGTCGCCGTTGCGCGCGCCAGCTCTCCCCGTCGCGTTCGAGCGGCACGCGTTCGCCATCGTGGAAGACCAGGCTCGCCGAAGACGGTTGCGGATCGAAGCGCAGCCGCCAGTGCAGTTGCGAACCTTCGGGCGCCTTCGCATCGAGCGTGCCCTCGCGCCGCGCAGGCAGGCGCGTGTACGCCGGCGGGTCGATCGCGAGTTCGGCCTGCACGATGCGTGTCGCGACCGCGGGCGACGCCGTCGCCGCGGTGGCTGGATCGTTCGCGCCGACCGGCCTGCGCGTGGGCCACGCGAGACCGATCGCGAGCAGCGCGAGCGCGAGCGCGGCCGCGAGGGCGATC
>JAEYZH010000161.1 GCA_023430685.1 Pseudomonadota bacterium
AAGGAGTGGCTGGGTTTCCACATCGAGTGGGCCGCACTGCGGCTTGCGCTGGGTCCCGCGATCGGCGCCGCCTTCATCGACGTGCCGGCGGGCAAGTCGCCGCGAACGCCGCCGTGGCTCGCGGTCCTGCGCGAACAGGACGAGCACGAACTGCGCGCGGGGCTTGGCCGCCTCGTCGACGCGTGGCAAGCCGCCGCGCAGCGACCGCCGATGTATTTCCCGGCGACGACGCATGCCTACGCGACGGCGCGCGCGGAATCGCGCATCGCGGACGCCCGCAGGAAATGGGAAGGTGGCGCCTCCGACGATGCAGCCGGCGAGCGCGACTACGCACCCGGCTACGCGCGACTGGCGACGCGCGGACTCGACCTGTTCGACGCGGCCGATCCCGCGCATGCGGCGTTCGTCGACGCCACGACGTTCATCGCCGGTGTCCTCGACCCGCGACACAGCATCCTGCTCTCGCCCGGCGCGGGCGAGCCGCGGCAACGCGGGCGCACGGCCGACGGCGGAGAGGCCTGATGCGGTCGCGCGATGCCACGGCGCTGCGCTGGCGCGAACTCCCGCTCGATGGCCGCGTATTGATCGAGGCGAGCGCGGGCACCGGCAAGACCTGGACGATCGGCGTGGTGTACCTGCGCCTGCTGCTCGAGCGCGGGCTCGGCGTCGAGCAGATCCTGGTGACCACGTTCACCGAAGCGGCCGCACAGGAACTGCGCGAGCGCCTGCGGCGGCGACTCGTCGAGACCGAACAATGGCTGGAACATCCGCTCGCGCTCGAAGCGGCCGCCGCGAGCGCCGCGGCGAACGGCGACGTCGACGCGCTGCCCACCTGGATGGCCGCGCAGGCGAGCGATCCCGCGCGCGCGCGGCAGGCGCTGCGCCGCATCCAGCTTGCGCGCGCCGACTTCGATCGCGCGCCGATCGCGACGATCCATTCGCTGTGCCAGCGCATCCAGCGCGAATACCCGCTCGAGGCCGGCGCCGCGTTCCGCAGCGAGCGGCTCGTGGACGAGGCGGAGCTGCTGCATGAATGCGTGGAAGACTTCTGGCGCCGGCGCTACTTCCAGCGCGAGCAGGACCCGGGGGAACACGACGTGCTCGACGATGGTCCCGAATCGCTCACCCGGGACCTGCACGCGATCATCGGAAGTGGCGCGGCCGAGGTGCTCGACGCGGATGGCCTCGATGCACTGCATGCGGCACTGCGCGAGGCGCAGCAGCCGGGCTTCACGGAGCGGTTACGCGCGCTGGCGCAGGACCGCTCGCTGTATGGCCCACGCAAGTCGAAGCTGGCCAACGGTTTGCAGAACGTGGCCAAGGCGCTCGAATCCGGACTCGACGCCCAGTCGATGGTGCAGGCGCTGCACAAGGCGCTCGACGACCGATTCGACGATGACGCGATCGACGAGCAGCAATCGCCGGTGGCAAGCACCGTACTGCGCGAGCATCCGTCACTGCGTTTCCTGCAACAACTCCGCACGCTGCTCGGGTGCTGCAAGACCTTCGTGCGCGGCCGCGTGCTCGCCGCCGCCAACGCCGAGTGCATCGCGCAGATGCGCGAACGCGCACAGCGGCGCGGCGTCAAGACGTTCTCGATGCTCATCGACGGCGTGCACGAACGGTTGAGCGGCGAGACCGGTGCGCAACTCGCGGCGCGCCTGTTCGAGGCGTTCCCGGCCGCGCTCATCGACGAATTCCAGGACACCGACCAGCGCCAGTACGCGATCTTCGACCGCATCTATCGCGCCGCGGACGGCACCGCGCGCGGCACGCTCGTGATGATCGGTGATCCGAAACAGGCGATCTACGGATTTCGCGGCGGCGACATCGCCGCGTACCAGCGTGCGGCCGCGCAGGCAGGCCTGCGCCATACGCTCTCCATCAACCATCGCTCGTCGCGCGCACTGGTGGGCGCGTTGAATGCGCTGTACGGAGGCGAAGGCGGCTTCGGGCGCACCGGCATCGACTACCACGCGGTCGGGGCGGCCGGCAGGGCCGACAAGACGCCATGGACGATCGACGGCGAGCCGGTCCGCGCGCCGCTGGTGCTGCACGCCTTCCGGTGCGACGCGATCGACCCGAAGAGCGGCAAGCCGCTCGAGACGCTCGGTGCACTGGAGGATCTCGCGCTCGACGACTGCGCCGCGCGCATCGCGGCGCAGCTCATGGACGAACGCGAGCGCATCGGCGCGCGGCGCGTGCTGCCCGGCGACATCGCGGTGCTGCTGCCGACCAACCGGCATGTGCTCGCGCTGCGCGGACGGCTGGCACGCCGCGGTGTTCCGTGCGTCGGATCGGGTCGCGGCAGCGTGTTCGATGGCGAGGTCGCCGCGGAGTTGGAGCTCGTGCTCGCGGGGGTGCTCGCCGCCGACGACGAAGGCGCGGTGCGCGCCGCGCTGTCGACGCGATTGCTCGGCGCGCAGTTCGTCGATTTCGAAGCGTGGCGCACCGATGCGGCCTCGTTCGAGCGCGAACTCGAGCGCTTCGCGCGCTGGCGCGCACTCGCGCGGTCGCGCGGCGTGCTCGCGCTGGTCGCCGACCTGCTGGCACAGCGGGGCGCCGCTTTGCTGGCCGCCGAAGGCGGCGAGCGCTGCCTGACCGATCTTCGCCATCTCGGTGAACTGCTGGCCGAACGGCAGCCTCGGGAGCAGGGCCTCGAGGGCCTTTTCGCATGGTTCGCGCGCATGCGCAGCGACGGCGGTGACGGCGAGCACGATGCCGAGGAGGCGCGGCAGCTGCGCATCGAGAGCGATGCCGCGCGCGTGCAGCTGCTGACCGTGCACACGGCCAAGGGCCTGGAGTTCCCGATCGTCTACCTGCCGCTGGCCTGGCGCGTCGCGATGCGCAGTGGCCGTTTCGCGCCGAAGGTGCTGCGCTTCCACGAAGACACCGGGCGCCTCGTCGTCGACGTGGGATCGGCAGGCTTCGCGGCGAACCTCGCGCGCCACCATCGCGAAGACCTCGACGAGCGACTGCGCCTGCTGTACGTCGCGATGACGCGCGCGGTGCATGCGCTCCACGTGTACTGGGTCGAGCGCAAGTCGTTCCCGGCCGGTGGTGATCCGCCCGACGAGCGCGCCTGCGATGTCGCGGCCATCGACCTGCTGGTCGCGCAGGCGCAGCGTCGGCTCGGCATCACGCCCGGCGAAGACGGCCTGCATGCGCTCGCATCGCGGCTCGACGGCGTCGCGCTCGTCGACGTCCCTGGGCCGGCCGCGGCGATGTACGTGCCGCCGGCCCCGCCGTCGCGTGCGTACGCGACGCGCACGCCGATGCCCGCGCTGCGCGCGTTCGAATGGCAGCACAGCTTCAGCGCGATCGCGCGCGGCGCCACCGCGGCTTCGTTCGCCGAAGCCGGCGCCGACGACGAAGCCGCGACCGCCGTCGATCTGCCCGTGCCGGAGTCGACGGGGGACGACCCGCGCCTCGTCGTCCTGCAGGCGTTGCGCGGACCGCGCTTCGGTGACGCCGTGCACCGCATGTTCGAACTCGCTACGCCCGAGCCGCTGTGGCCCGAGCAACGCGCGCTGGTGGCGCGCGAACTGCACGCACGCGGCCTGCGCCTGCCGCCGGCTGGCGGCGTGGACACTCTCGAAGAGGTCGCGCGGATGGTCGAACGCAGCCGGTGCGCGGATCTGGGCGATGGCCTGCGCCTGCTGGATCTCGCGCGCGAGGCGCGCGTCAGCGAGTTCGAATTCCAGTTGCCGCTGCGCCAGGTGACGATCGCGCGGATGCGTGCGCTGTGCGCCGCGCACGGTGTCGCGGACGCGCTGCCGGCCACGCTCGAAGCGCAGCGGCTGAACGGCATGCTGGCCGGCTTCGTCGACCTCGTGTTCGAGTGGCGCGGGCGTTACCACGTGCTCGACTACAAGACCAACTGGCTCGGTCCCGACCTCGCCGGCTATCGCGATGCCGGCCTCGATGCCGCGATGCGCACGCACCACTACCCGCTGCAGGCGCTGCTGTACAGCGTCGCGGTGCATCGCTACCTGCGCCGGCGCCTGCGTGGTTATTCACCGGCACGGCACCTCGGCGGCAGCTGGTATGTGTTCGTGCGCGCAGTCGGCCTCGCCGCCGGCGCCGGCATCTGGCGGCGGACGTGGCCGGTCGCGTTGATCGAGGCGCTCGACGAGTTGTTCGCCGGCGCCGCGGAGGACGCCGCATGAGCACGGGCGCGGCGCGTTCCTCGCGCATGATCGACCGCGGCCTCGCGCGGTGGGTGCAGGCGCGCACGGGTTCGGCGTTGCTCGCGCGCGCGGCATTCGCCGCGAGCGTGGCCGAAGGCGAGGGACACGCCTGCGCGTTGCTGGCTTCGTCACTCGGGGACGCCGAGCTTGCGGCGCTGAGCGCCCAGCCCTGGGTCGGCGATGGCACTGCATTCACGCCGTTCGTGCTCGACGCGGACGGGCGCTTCCACCTCTGGCGCAACTGGCGCCACGAACGCGAGCTCGCGGACGCGTTGCTCGCGCGTCGCGATGCGCGCACGCGCACCACGCCGGATACATTGGAGAGCGACCTCGACGCGTTGTTCGGCAACGAGCAGCCGCTCGCGACGACGCGCCAGCGCGAGGCGGTCGCACGCGTGATCGGCGCGCGACTGCTGGTGCTGACGGGTGGGCCGGGCACGGGCAAGACCTCGACCGTCGTGCGCATGCTCGCGATGCTGCTGCGCCATGCACAGACCGCGGGGCTGCCCGCGCAACCTGCGATCGCGCTCGCGGCGCCCACCGGCAAGGCCGCGCAGCGCCTCGGCCAGGCGATCGCGCACGGCAAGGCCGCGCTGTTCGAACGACTCGACCCGGCTTCGCCGTTCCGCGCGTTGCTCGACCGGATCCCGCAAGGCGAGGCGCGCACGCTGCATCGCCTGCTCGGTTTCCGACCCGCGGGCAACACTTTCGTGCACGGCCGCGCGAACCCGCTCGCAGCGGACATCGTCGTCGTCGACGAAGCCTCGATGGTCGACCTTGCGCTAATGCGCCAGCTGTTCGACGCGCTGCGCGCGGATGCGTGCCTCGTCATCGTCGGCGATCCGGGCCAGCTCGCTTCGGTCGATGCAGGCTCGGTACTGGCCGATATCGTCGCGGCCAAGCCGCCTGCGTCGGAGCCGCCGCTCGCGCAAGACATCGTCACGCTCGACCACGTCTGGCGCGCGCAGGGCAGCCTCGCGCGCGGCGTCGCGGCGTTGCGCGGCGCCGACCACGGCTGGCTCGAGGGGCTGCTCGCGCACGGCGGCGACGATGCACTGGGCTTCGAGGCCTGCACCGAGCCGGCCAGGCTCCGCGCGCGCATCGTGGCGTGGCTGGAACAGCATGCAGGCGTTTACACGCGGCTGTTCGATCGTCACGCACAGCCTGCCGATGCACTGTCCGCGCTGCGCGAGTGCCAGTTGTTGTGCGCGTTGCGCGAGGGCCCGTTCGGCGTCGCGGGGGTGAACGCGCTCGTCACGCGCTGGCTCGGCGAACGCCACGGCTTCGATCCCGCGCGCGCGTGGTACGCCGGCCGACCCGTGATCGTCACGCGCAACGACGCCGCGCGAGGGTTGTTCAACGGCGACATCGGGATCGCGCTCGAGGACGCGGATGGCTTGCGCGTATGGTTCGAATCGAGCGACCGCGATGGCCGCCCCGCGCTGCGCGGCCATTCTCCGCGCGTGCTGCCGGCCTGCGAAACCGCCTGGGCGATCACGGTGCACCGCAGCCAGGGGTCGGAGTACGCGGACATCGCGGTGGTCTTGCCGCCCGATCCCGACAATCCGCTGCTGACGCGCGAGCTGGTCTACACCGCGGTGTCGCGCGCGCGCCGCCAGGCACTGCTGTGGGCCGCGCCCGACGTTCTGCGCGCGGCCGTCGCGCGCACGACGCGGCGCGACGGCGGCCTGCGCGACCGGCTCGCGCGCGGCGCCGCTGGATGACGCGGCGGGGCGCTGCTAACCTGCGCTCCCGACTCCACAGCGCCGCCGCCATCACGGCGAAGCCGATGTCCGCGATACCCCGATCCAGCCACGATTCCGTCCGCGCCGTGCTCTGGCGCGGCGACCACCTGCGCCTGCTCGACCAGCGCCTGCTGCCACGCGAGGAGCGCCACGTCGACTGCCGCAGTGCGGACGAAGTCGCCGGCGCGATCCGCGATCTCGTCGTGCGTGGCGCGCCCGCGATCGGCATCGCAGCCGCGTGGGGCGTGGTGCTCGCGGCGCAGCGCGAACCGGAACGGCTCGAACAGGCGCTCTCTACGTTGCGTGCCGCGCGCCCGACCGCGGTGAACCTCATGTGGGCGCTCGACCGCATGCGCGGCGCGAGCGCCGACCCGGCCGATGCGCAGGCATTCGCGCGCGAGGCGCAGGCGATCCAGGACGAGGACCTCGCGGCCAACCGGCGCATGGGCGAACTCGGCGCCGCACTGCTCGGAGCGGGTGATGGCGTGCTGACCCACTGCAATACCGGCTCGCTCGCGACCGCGGGATTCGGCACCGCGCTCGGCGTGATCCGCGCGGGCGTCGAGGACAGGCGCATCGCGCGCGTGTTCGCGGGCGAAACGCGACCCTGGCTGCAGGGCGCGCGCCTGACGGTCTGGGAGCTACTGCGCGACGGCATCCCGGCGACGCTGATCGCCGATTCCGCCGCTGCGCACCTGATGAAGACCGGGCAGGTGCAGTGGGTCATCGTCGGCGCGGACCGGATCGCCGCGAATGGCGACACCGCGAACAAGATCGGCACCTACCAGCTCGCGATAGCGGCGCGCCACCACGGCGTGAAGTTCATGGTGGTCGCGCCGTCGTCGACCGTCGACATGGCGAGCGCGAACGGCGACGGCATCGAGATCGAACTGCGCGCGCCCGACGAACTGCTCGCGCACGCGGGCCAGCGCGTCGTGGTCGAGGGGGCACAGGCGTGGAACCCGGTGTTCGACGTGACCCCCGCGACGCTGATCGACGCGATCGTGACCGAGCGCGGCGTGGTCCGGAACCCGGGCGAGGGTGGCATGGCCCCGCTGTTCGGCGCCGCCTGAGCGCGCGAGCGACGCATGGCCTGGCGCCGGCAGATCCTGCTGTTCGCGATCAGCGGCGTGATCGGCTTCGTGGTCGACGCGGGCATCGTGCAGCTGCTCGTGCGCGAATTCGGCGCCAACCCCTACGGCGCGCGCGTGCTGTCGTTCCTCGCCGCGGCGACCACGACCTGGGGCTTCAATCGGCGCTACACCTTCGCCGGACACGGCGGCGCGAGTCGCCGGCGCGAACTCGCGCGTTACCTGATCGCGATGGCTTTCGGCTTCGTGCTGAACTACGGCGCCTATGCACTGTGCGTGGCGACCTGGCCACTGGTGCGCAGCTGGCCCGCGATCGGCGTCGCGGTCGGTTCGGTGGCCGGCGCGGTGGTCAATTTCCTGAGCTCGAAATACTGGATTTTCCGCCCATCCGCACGCGCGAGGGATCGCGTCGCGGCAGTGCCTAAGTCACGCTGAAATCAGGGAAAAAGGCTGCCCCTGCAGCCCCGGCGTGGTATCATTTCGTGTTGCTTTCCGCGCCTGCCGGCCGGTCGTCCCGTACGACCTGCACGGACTGCGCGAAACGGTGCGCGCGGGTGGATCCGCGACGCCGCCGTTCCGCCCGCAGGCGCGCCTCCGAAACGGACATGCCGAGGTTTCCTGATGGCTGAGCTGGCCAAAGAAGTCATTCGCGTCAACATCGAGGACGAGGTCCGCAAGAGCTACCTCGACTACGCGATGAGCGTGATCGTCGGGCGCGCGCTGCCCGACGTGCGCGATGGCCTGAAGCCGGTGCACCGCCGCACGCTGTATTCGATGCACGAGTCGAACACGACCTGGAATCGCGCGTACGTGAAGTGCGCTCGCGTGGTCGGCGACGTGATGGGCAAGTACCACCCGCACGGCGATTCGTCGATCTACGACGCGCTGGTGCGCATGGCGCAGGATTTCTCGATGCGCTACACGCTCGTCGACGGCCAGGGCAACTTCGGCTCGGTCGACGGCGACGAAGCGGCGGCGATGCGCTACACCGAGTGCCGCCTCGACCGCCTCACGTCGGAACTGCTGGCCGACATCGACAAGGAAACCGTCGACTACCAGCCGAACTACGACGAGAAGGAACTCGAGCCGACGGTGCTGCCGACGCGCGTGCCGAACCTGCTGATCAACGGTTCGGCCGGTATCGCGGTCGGCATGGCGACCAACGTGCCGCCGCACAACCTGACCGAAGTGCTGACCGCGTGCATCGCGCTGATCGACGACTCGGCACTGGGCTTCGACGAGCTCATGCACATCGTGCCCGGGCCGGACTTCCCGACCGCGGGCATCATCAACGGCGCGGCCGGCATCGTGGAGGCCTACAAGACCGGGCGTGGGCGCATCCTCGTGCGCGCGAAGGCCGAGATCGAGAGCGAGGACAACGGTCGCGAGACGATCGTCGTCACCGAGCTTCCGTTCCAGGTCAACAAGGCGCGGTTGATCGAGAAGATCGCGGAGCTGGTCAAGGAAAAGCGCATCGAGGGTATTTCGGAACTGCGCGACGAGTCCGACAAGGACGGCCTGCGCGTGGTGATCGAGGTGCGCCGCGACACCTCGGCCGACGTGCTGCTGAACAACCTGTTCCAGCAGACCCAGCTGCAGGTCACTTTCGGCATCAACATGGTCGCGCTCGTGGATGGCCAGCCGCGCACGCTCGGCCTGCGCGAGATCCTCGACGCGTTCATCCGCCATCGCCGCGAGATCGTCACGCGGCGCACGATCTTCGACCTGCGCAAGGCGCGCGACCGTGCCCACATCCTCGAAGGCCTGACCGTCGCACTCGCGAACATCGACGAGATGGTCGAGTTGATCCGCACCTCGCCGACACCCGAAGAGGCGAAGCAGCGCATGCTCGCGCGCAGCTGGGAACCGGGCATGGTGCGCGCGCTGCTCGCGGCGGCCGGCGCCGATGCCTCGCGGCCCGAAGGACTGGACGCCGGGATCGGCTTGTCCGGCGCGGGTTACCAGTTGTCGGAAACGCAGGCGCAGCAGATCCTCGAGATGCGCCTCGCCCGCCTGACGGGGCTCGAGCAGGAAAAGCTCAGCGACGAATACCGCGAACTGCTGACCACGATCGCGGGCCTGATCGAGATCCTCGAGAACCCGGATGTGCTGCTCAAGGTGATCCGCGACGAACTCGTCGCGCTGCGCGAGCAGTACGGCGATGCGCGCCGCACCGTGATCCAGGCGAGTCAGGAAGACCTCGACATCCTCGACCTGATCGAACCCGAGGACGTGGTCGTCACGCTGTCGCACGCGGGCTATGCGAAGCGCCAGCCGGTCAGCCTGTACCGCGCGCAGCGCCGCGGCGGCAAGGGTCGTTCGGCGACCGCGATGAAGGAAGAGGATTTCGTCGAGCGGCTGTGGATCGCGAACACGCACGACACCCTGCTGGTGTTCACGAGCAAGGGCCGCGTGTTCTGGCTCAAGGTCTACAAGCTGCCCGACGCGGGTCCGCACGCGCGCGGCAAGCCGATCGTGAACCTGCTGCCGCTCGAACCCGACGAGCGCGTGCAGGCGGTGCAGACCGTGCGCGAGTTCGACGACGACCGTTACGTGTTCTTCGCGACGCGCAACGGCACGGTCAAGAAGACCCCGCTGTCGGAGTTCGCGTTCCAGCTCCAGCGCGGGAAGATCGCGATCGGCCTCGAGGAGGGCGATGCGCTCGTCGACGTGCAGCTCACCGACGGCGCGCGCGACGTGATGCTGTTCGCGTCGAACGGCAAGGCGGTGCGCTTCGCCGAAGACGAAGTGCGCTCGATGGGTCGCGCGGCGACCGGCGTGCGCGGCATGCGCCTGGCCGACGGGGAAACGGTGGTCAGCATGGTCGTGCCCGAAGGCGACGACGACATCCTGACCGCGACCGAGCGCGGCTACGGCAAGCGCACCGAGCTCGTCGACTATCCGCGCAAGGGCCGCGGCACCCAGGGCGTGATCGCGATCCAGTGTTCCGAACGCAATGGCGCGTTGATCGGCGCTGTGCAGCTCGGCGAGGCCCACGAGCTCATGCTGATCTCGAACCAGGGCACGCTCGTGCGCACGCGCGCGACCGAGATCGCGCGGGTCGGCCGCAATACGCAGGGCGTCACGCTGATCCGCCTGCCCGCCGACGAGCAGCTGGTCGGCGTCGTGCGCGTCGACGCGTTGGGCGATGAAGACGATGCGGAAGCCGGGGTCACCGAAGCGCCGCCGGGCGAGGCATGAACCCGCGTCCGTAGGAGCCCACCCTGTGGGCGATCCGCGCAGGGAACCGGTTGTGCGCGGGCATCCGGATTGGCGCGAATCGCGCACAGGGTGCGCTCCTACGCAAACCCGTCCGTAGGAGCCCACCCTGTGGGCGATCCGCGCAGGACAAGGCGGGCTCTACCGGCTCCGGATCGCACGCAGGCGCGATATCGAAGCCTTGCCAGGCAGCTCAGCCGATCGCGTCGAGCACCGCTTCGGCGCTCGACACCTTGAATTCGCCGGGCGCCTCCACCGCAAGCTGCTTCACGATGCCGTCTTCGGCGTAGAGCGCGAAGCGCTTCGAACGCAGGCCCATGCCGAACTTCGTCGCATCCATCTCGAGGCCCAGCGCCTTGACGAACTCGCCATTGCCATCGGCGAGCATCGCGAGCTCCTCGGGGACGTCGCGCTGCTTCGCCCAGGCGCCCATCACGAACGCGTCATTGACCGACAGGCAGGCCACGTCGATGTCGCGCTGGCGGAACTCCGCGAGCTTTTCGACGTAACCGGGCAGGTGCTTCTCCGAACACGTCGGGGTGAACGCCCCCGGCACGCCGAACAGCACGACCTTGCGGTTGGCGAAGATCTCGTCGGTCGTGACCGGCTGGACGCCGTCACGCATGCGGCCGAGGGTCGCCGAGGGAATCCGGTCGCCGGTCTTGATCGTCATCGCATTCAGCTCCACTCAGGGCAGGGTGGTCCATCATACGACGGCTCCGCGGGCGCAGGTCGCGCCTTGAATCGTGTGCGCCGGACCCTAGATCCGGGACATGGCGGCCGCAAGCGCCGCCCCTACATTCCGGAGGGAAACATGAGCATCACCCGTCACAACCCCTGGGCATCCAATGTCAACGTGCAGGACGAACTGCGTGGGCTGTTCGACCGGTTCTTCAACACCGACGACGCCGACCAGTCCAACGTCGTGACCAGCCAGTGGGCGCCGCGCGTCGACATCAAGGAAGAGGAGAAGCGCTTCGTGATCCTCGCCGACATCCCGGGCGTCGACCCGAAGGACATCGAGGTGCACATGGACAAGGGCATCCTGTCGCTGAAGGGCGAGCGCCAGTCGCAGTCGAAGGAGCAGAACGGCAAGTTCACGCGCGTCGAGCGCACGCACGGCAGCTTCTATCGCCGGTTCGCCCTCCCCGACAGCGCGGATGCCGACGGCATCACCGCGGTCGGCAAGCACGGCGTGCTCGAGATCTCGATCCCGAAAAAGCCGGAGACGACCCCGCGCCGCATCGCGATCGACAGCTGACCGGCCCGGCCGCGAGGCCGGCGCTTTGGTACGCTGCGCGAGAGCGCGGCGTGGCTGGCGACACCCACGGCCCGCGGCCACGAACCGCGGGCCGTTTCGTTGCGGGAGGCAGGCACACCGGATGGAATTCAAGGACTACTACGACACGCTCGGCGTGAAGGCGGATGCGACCGATGCCGAGGTCAAGTCGGCTTATCGCAGGCTCGCGCGCAAGTACCACCCTGACGTGAGCAAGGAAGCCGGTGCGGAAGACCGGTTCAAGGCCGTCAACGAAGCCTACGAGGCGCTCAAGGATCCCGACCGCCGCAAGGCCTACGACCAGTTGCGCGCGGGCGGCTACCGCGGCGGCGATCCGTTCCGCGGACCGCCGCCGAACTGGCAGCGCGAGACGCATTTCGGTGGCGGGGAGGGCGATGGCGATTTCAGCGACTTCTTCGAATCGCTGTTCGGCGGGGGCCGCGCGGGCGGCGCGCGCCCGGGACCTCGTCGCGGGCGCGACCTGCACGCGCAGGTCGCGGTCGGCATCGAAAGCGCCTGGCATGGCGGGCGCGAGCGCATCAGCCTCAGGGACGGGCAGGGCGAGCGCACGCTCGAGGTCAAGATCCCCGCGGGCATCGTTCCCGGGCAGCAGATCCGCCTTGCGGGGCAGGGCTACCACGGCGTGCACGGTGGACCACGCGGCGACCTGATCCTCGAGATCCAGTTGCGCGAGGACGGCCGTTTCCGGCTCGCGGGGCGCAACGTGCTGTCGACGCTGCCGGTGGCGCCGTGGGAGGCCGCACTCGGCGCGACGGTCAAGGTGCCTACGCTCGGCGGCGACGTCGAGCTGCGCATTCCCGCGGGTTCGGACGGTGGCCGCAAGATGCGGCTGCGCGGGCGCGGCTGGCCCGGCCAGCCGCCGGGCGACCAGATCGTGACGCTCGAGATCAGGGTGCCGCCCGCGGCGAACGACGAGCAGCGCGCGCTCTACGAGAAGATGGCGCAGAGTTTCGACTTCGATCCGCGCGCCTGAGCAGCGGCCACCCGCGGGCGCGAACCGGGCCTGCGGCGCACGCAGCGTGTGCGCCGCGGCGGAGTCAGCCCGGGAGGTATTCCTGGATAACGCGCGTGAGTTCGGCGTCGTCGATCGGCTTGGTCACATAGGCCTTGGCGCCCTGGCGCATGCCCCAGACGCGGTCGGTGTCCTGGTCCTTGGTGGTGACGAGCACGATCGGGATGTGGCTCGTCTTGGGATCCTTCGAGATCGTGCGCGTGGCCTGGAACCCGTTGAGGTTCGGCATCACCACATCCATGAGGATGAGGTCCGGCAGCTCGCGCTTGGCCGCCTCGACACCGGCGGCGCCGTCTTCCGCGGTCACGACCTGGTGGCCGAGCTTCTCGACGGTGCGCTTCATGCCGACCAGCTGCGACGGCGAATCGTCGACGATCAGTACCTTGGACATGGTGTTCGTTTCCCCCTGTAGGAAGGGCGCATTCTAGTCTCGGAGGCGGCGCCTCGGCCAGCCTCGCTCAGTCCACCCGCACCACGGTGCGGCCGTGCGACTGCCCGGCGAGCATGGTATCGAAAACCGCCGGCAGCTCGGCCAGTCCCGTTTCACGATTCGCGATGTCTGCAAGATGGGCCGGCTTCCAGTCGCCGGCCAGCCGTTCCCACACCTGGTCGCGGATCTCGCGCGCGCTGCCGGCGGAGGCGACCCCGAGCAGGCTCACGCCGCGGATGATGAAGGGCATCACCGTGGTCGCCAGTGCGGGCGAGGCGGCGAGGCCGCAGCTCGCGATGTTTCCGTACGGGCGGATCACGCGCGTGAGTCCGGCGAGCATGTCGCCGCCGACGTTGTCGATCGCACCGGCCCAGCGCGCATTCTCGAGCGGACGCTGGCCCCAGTGCAGGCCCTCGCGCGCGATGCACTGCTTCGCGCCGAGGCCGATCAGCCAGTCGAACTGGTCGACCTTGCCGGTGATCGCGTGCGCCTCGAAGCCTGCGCGCGTCAGGATGTCGATCGCGAGCGAGCCGACGCCGCCGGTCGCGCCGGTCACGACGATCGGGCCCATCTCCGGGGTCTGGCCATTGCGTTCCATCTGCAGCAGGGACAGAGCCGCGGTGTAGCCCGCGGTGCCGAGCGCCATCGACTCGCGCAGCGTCAGGCCCGCGGGCAGCGGGATCGTCCACTTCGATTCGAGGCGCACGTATTCGGCATAGCCGCCATCGCGCGTCTCCGAGAGGCCGCAGCCGGTGCAGAGAACCTGGTCGCCTTCCCTGAACGCGGGATCGGCCGATGCCGCGACGTAACCGGCTGCGTCGATGCCGCCATTGAGCGGGAAGAAGCGCAGGATCTTGCCGCTGCCGGTGCCCGCGAGCGCGTCCTTGTAGTTCACCGACGAGTACGCGACCTTCACCAGCACTTCACCGGGCGACAGCTCACCCGCGCGCATCGTCTCGATACCCGCACGATGCCCGCTCGCATCGTTGTGGATGCGGAAGGCGGAGAAGCGCATGTCGTCGCCGATGCTCATCGTTGGTTTCCGGATTCCGCGCGAGCGCGCGATCAGTTGGCCTTGTGGATCGCGCGCTTGTCGACCGCCATCGCGGCGTCGTGCACGGCTTCCGACAGGCTCGGATGCGCATGGCAGATGCGCGCGAGGTCCTCGGCCGAACCCTTGAACTCCATCGCGAGCACGCCTTCGTGCACGAGTTCGGAGACGTTCGCGCCGACCAGGTGCATGCCGAGCACGCGATCGGTTTCGGCATGCGCGAGCACCTTCACGAAACCCGCGGGTTCCGCCATCGCGACCGCGCGGCCGACCGCGGCGAACGGGAAGCTGCCCGCCTTGTACGGCACGCCGTCGGCCTTGAGCTGTTCCTCGGTCTTGCCGACCCACGCGATCTCGGGCTCGGTGTAGATGACCCACGGGATCGTGTCGTAGTTCACGTGGCCGGGCAGGCCAGCGATCAGCTCGGCGACCGCGATGCCTTCCTCGAAGCCCTTGTGCGCGAGCATCGGCCCGCGCACGCAGTCGCCGACCGCCCACACACCGTCGACGCCTGTGTGGCAGTGCGCATCGACCTCGATCATGCCGCGCGCATCGACCCTGACGCCGGTGCCTTCGGCGAGAACGCCCTTGGTCGCCGCACGGCGGCCGACCGCGACCAGCAGCTTGTCGACGACGAGGGTCTGCTCGCCCTTGTCGTCGCTGTAGGTGACCTTGACGCCGTCCTTGCCGACTTCGGTCTTCGACACCTTCGCACCGAGCCGGATGTCGAGGCCCTGCTTCTTGAACTCGCGCGCGGCGACCTTCGCGACTTCGGCATCGGCGGCCGCGAGGAAATTCGGCAGCGCCTCGAGCACGGTGACCTCGGCGCCGAGTCGCTTCCAGACGCTGCCGAGTTCGAGCCCGATCACGCCGGCGCCGATCACGCCGAGGCGCTTGGGCACCGCTTCGAGATCGAGCGCGCCGACGTTGTCGATGATGTGCTCGCCGAACTTCGCGAACGGCAGTTCGATCGAGTCCGAGCCCGCGGCGAGGACGACGTTGGTGGCCTTGAGTTCCACTTCGCTGCCGTCGTGCTGCCTGACCTTGACGACATTGCCCGCGTGCAGCACGCCGAACCCGTGGTACGCCGTGATCTTGTTGGCCTTGAACAGCGCCGCGATGCCGCCGGTGAACTGCTTCACGATCGCGTCCTTGCGGCCGATCATCTTCGCGACGTCGATCTTCGCGTCCTTGAAGCTGATCCCGTGCTGGTCGAACAGGTGGCCCATGTTCCAGTACTGGCGCGAGGAATCGAGCAGCGCCTTCGACGGAATGCAGCCGACGCGCAGGCAGGTGCCGCCGAGCGCAGGCTTGCCGTCCTTGCCGAGCGCCGCATCGATGCACGCGACCTTCATGCCGAGCTGTGCCGCGCGGATCGCGGCGTGGTATCCGGCCGGGCCGGCGCCGATGACGATGACGTCGTACTGTTCGCTCATTTCATTCGCTCGCGTGATTCGTGATTGGTGATTGGTGATTCGTGATTGGAGCAAGCGCAAGCCTTTCGTGGGGAGGTGATCCGCTTCTCCGAAATCACCAATCACCAATCACGAATCACGGCATTCCCTACAGGCCCAGCAGCATCCTCTGCGGATTCTCGAGCTGGTTCTTGATGTCGACGAGGAACAGCACCGCGTCCTTGCCGTCGATGATGCGGTGGTCGTAGCTGATCGCGACGTACATCATCGGCGCGGCGACGACCTGGCCGTTCTCGACGATCGCGCGTTCCTTGATGGTGTGCATGCCGAGGATCGCGCTCTGCGGCGGATTCACGATCGGGGTCGAGAACAGCGAGCCGAAGGTGCCGCCGTTGGTGATCGTGAAGGTGCCGCCGGTGAGGTCGTCGAGCGTGAGACCGCCTTCGCGCGCCTTCTTCGCGTAGCCCGCGATCGCCTTCTCGATGTCGCCAAAGCCCATGTCCTGCGCGTCGCGCAGCACCGGCGTGACCAGGCCCTTGTCGGTCGACACCGCGATCGAGATGTCCTGGTAGCCGTGGTAGATCACGTCGTTGCCGTCGACCGAAGCGTTCACGATCGGATGGCGCTTGAGCGCCTCGCACGCGGCCTTCACGAAGAAGCTCATGTAGCCGAGCTTGATGCCATTCGCCTTTTCGAATTGCTCGCCGAGCTCCTTGCGCATCGCGGCGACCTTCGCGAGGTTGATCTCGTTGAACGAGGTCAGCATCGCGATCGAATTCTTCGAGAACATCAGGCGCTCGGCGATCTTCGCGCGCATGCGCGTCATCGGCACGCGTTCTTCCGAGCGCGGACCCGCAGGCGCGGCGGGCGCGCTCGCGGGTTGGGCGCCGGGCGCGGGCTTGCCGTCACGCATGAAGTTGACAAGGTCTTCCTTGGTCACGCGGCCATCGCGGCCGCTGCCGGCGACCTGGGACGCGTCGATGCCGTGCTGGGTCGCGACGCGCTGGCCCGCGGGCGAGAGGTCCGCGTTGGCATTGCCCGCCGCCGGAGCGGCCGCCGCTGCGGCCGCGGGCTTTGCAG
>JAEYZH010000135.1 GCA_023430685.1 Pseudomonadota bacterium
AACAGCACGAGGGTCGGGATGCTGCGGATGCCGAAGCGCGAGCCGAGCGCGGGCTCGGCTTCGGTATCGACCTTCGCGAGTCGCACGGCCGGTTCCAGCAGGCGCGCGGCCGCCTCGAACTGTGGCGCCATCTGCAGGCAGGGGCCGCACCAGGGCGCCCAGAAATCGACCAACAGCGGCAGGCGGTCTGCGCCGACGTGGCGATCGAACCCGTCGGCGCCGAGCGCGAACGGATGGCCCACGAACAACGCGTGGCGGCAGCGCCCGCAGACCGGCGCGTCTGCGAGGCGCGTGCGCGCGATGCGATTGATCGCGCTGCAGCGCGTGCACGGAACCAGCAGCATGGATTCACCCATCACGAGCCCTCACTGCGCGAGCAGGTAGACCGGAAGTGCAAGCAGTGCGATCACGCACGCGGTCGCGAGGACCGCGGCGGCGAGACGCCAGGGATCGTCGCGCACGGTCGCGCTCCAGCCCGGCGCCATGTCGTCGCGGCGTGCGTCATCCAGTGCGGCGCGCGCACGCAGCACGCGCTGGCGCTGGTAGTCGTCGAGCAGCGCGAGCGCCGCCTCTGCACGCGTCTCGTCGGCGAGCCAGATCGCGCCACCCGACACGCCCCAGCGGCTCGGCGGCGTTTCGTACCACTCGATGCCGTTCGCATCGAGCAGCGTGCGCACTTCGTCGGACTCTTCGTCCGGGACGTGGCGCAGGTTGAGCAGCAAGGTGGCCATTCGCGCATGATAGCGGGCACGCCCGCGTCGCGCCGGAACGGGCGGTTCACGTGGCGTGTTAACGTGCGCGAAGTCCAGTCCGGAGTCGTGCATGCGCGTCCATTTCCATGGTGGTGCGGGTGGCGAGGTCACGGGTTCGTGCCACCTGGTCGAATGCGCCGGACGTCGCGTGCTGCTCGACTGCGGCATGATCCAGGGCGGTCGCGAGGCCGAGGCGCGCAACCTCGAGCCGTTCGGCTTCGATCCGTCGACGATCGACGCGCTGGTGCTGAGCCACGCGCACATCGACCACATCGGGCGCGTTCCGCTGCTGGCCCGGCTCGGCTACCGGGGCCCGATCCACGCGCACGCGGCGACCTGCGACCTGATGCCGGTGATGCTGCTCGACGCAGCCTCGCTGGCCGAACGCAAGGCCGAGATCCAGAACCGCGATCGCGCGCGGAGCGAACCCGACATCGAACCGATCTACACGCGCGAGGATGTCGAAGCGGTGCTGCCGCGGCGGCGCCCGCTGGCTTACCACGAGCGCCGCGACATCCTGCCCGGCGTCACGCTGCGCCTGCTCGACGCGGGCCACATCCTCGGATCGTGCATCGTCGAACTCGAGGCGGACGGCAAGACGCTGGTGTTCTCCGGCGACCTCGGCATGCGCGGCACGCCGATCCTGCGCGATCCCGAGCCGCCGCCCGCGGCCGACCTGCTGCTGCTCGAATCGACTTACGGCGACCGCAACCATCGCGAACGCCTCGCGACCGTCGCCGAACTCGGCGAGATCTTCGCGCAGGCACAGGCCGATGGCGGCAACGTGGTCATTCCCGCGTTCGCGGTCGGCCGCAGCCAGGAGCTGCTCTACTGGCTCGCGCAGAACTTCGAACGCTGGGGGCTCGCACGCTGGCGCATCTTCCTCGACAGACCGATGGCGGCCAAGGTCACCACCGTGTACGACGCGCACGAGAACCTGTTCGACGAGGCCGCCGCGAAGGTCTGGCGCGGACGCATCAAGCCGTTCGCACTGCCGAACCTGCACATCGCCGAAAGCGTCGAGGAGAGCAAGGCGATCAACCGCATACGCGGCGGCGCGATCATCATCGCGGGATCGGGCATGGCCAATGGCGGTCGCGTGCGCCACCACCTGCATGCCAACCTCGCCGACCGGCGCAGCCACGTCGTGTTCGTCGGCTTCCAGGCCGAGGGCACCCTCGGTCGCCTGCTCGTCGACGGCATCCGTCGCGTTCGATTGTTCGGCGACGACATCGGCGTGCAGGCGAGCATCCACACCGTCGGCGGGCTCTCCGCGCACGCCGACCAGCGCGACCTGCTCGACTGGTACGCCTCCGGTCCCGCGCGTCCCCCGGTCGTGCTCGTGCATGGCGAACAACGCGCGCGCGTGGCGCTGGCCGCGGAACTCCGCCGCCGCCACGACATCGACGTGACCTTGTCGGAACCGGGCTCGGCGATCGACGTCTGAGATGCGGCGCGCCTGCCGCCATGCGGGAGAACACGCCGTGCAGCGCAAGAATCGCGCTGACGATCCTGGTCGAGTCGTCAGCAGCCCGGACGGGCGCAAGCGCGCATCATTTCGCGGCGGCCACGCCGACGCGCCGTCTGACGGCATCGATGTCACGAATCGGCCGCACCTCGATGCAGCCCGTCGTCGCCCACGGAAACCCGGCGGCGATGCGCACCGCCTCGTCGATGTCGGCGGCTTCGATGATGTTGTAGCCGCCGAGGATCTCCTTGGTCTCCGCGAACGGGCCGTCCACCACACTGGTGCGGCCGGAGCGGATGCGCACGGACTTCGCGCTCGCGGCGGGTTCGAGCTGCTGGGAGCCGAGCAGCGTGCCCTGCTCCGCGAGTACATCGGCATGCACGAGGCAGTCGCGCATCATCGAATCGAAGCGCCCTTCGGGCAGCGCGTCGAGCGCAGCCTCCTCGTTGTAGACCAGCAGCAGGAACTTCATGGCGCCTCCGGCAGGTCGCGGTAATACGGTTCCACCGTGCCGCTGAGCTTGAGCGTGATCGGATCACCGCGGCGATCGCGGGCACGTCCGGCGGCTACGCGGATCCAGCCCTCGCTCACGCTGTATTCCTCCACATTGGTGCGTTCCTGCCCGTTGAACCTGATGCCGACGCCGCGTCCGAGCGCGGCTTCGTCGTAGTGCGGGCTGCGTGGGTTCACCGAAAGCCGGTCAGGGGGCGCATCGCTCATCGTTGGTTCGCCATTCGGGTGGCCGGGCCACGTCGGTCGTCGAGGATACAACAGGCACTTGTAGTCGCGCGTGCGCGGAATCTAAGGTCGGGCCCCCGGAGCCGGAGCTTCCCCCATGCGCCTGCTGCTCGCATTCTTCTCCCTCGCGCTGGCGTCGGCGACGCCGATGGTGGCCGCGCGTGAGTTGCGCTCGACGCTGGACCTGCACGTTTCCGATGCCCCTCGCCTCGCGCGGATCGGCGAGGTCCGCGCGCTGCGCTACGAACTCCAGCTCGTGAACGTCGCCGATGCGCCGGTCACGATCGAGTCGATCGAGGTGCTGGATGCCGATCGTGCGTCGGCACCTCTGGCACGTTGGCAAGGCGATCGCGTGCGCGACCGTATCGCGCTGTCGGGCGCTGCGCGCGATGCGACGCCGACCCGCACGCTGCCGCCCGGCCGGCATGCGCTCGCCTACGTCGATCTCGAGCTGGCACCGCGCCTGCGCACGCCGCGGCGTGTCGAGCACCGCATGAGCCTGCGCATCGAAGATCGATCGGTCGAACTTCGCGGCGGCGCCACGCCTGTCCAGGCCAGCACGCGCGCCGCGCTCGGGGCTCCGCTTCGCGGGGGCCCGTGGCTCGCGATCCACCTGCCGGACGCACCGCGCGGCCACCGCCGCGTCGCCTTCGCCCTCGACGGCGCGTTGCGCATTCCCGCGCGTTTCGCGATCGACTGGGTCAAGCTCGACGACGCCGGCCACGGCGCCCGCGGCGACGAGCGCCGCGTCGGCAACTGGTACGGCCACGGCGCGGACGTGCTCGCGGTGGCCGATGCGCGCGTCGTGGCGGTCCGCGACGACATGCCCGAACGCGTCCTCGTCGCGCCCATGCGGCACCGGCTGGCGGATGCGAGCGGGAATCACGTGACGCTGGATCTCGGCGATGGACGCTATTTCCACTACGAGCACCTGATGCCCGCGAGCGTACGCGTGCGCCCGGGCGACCGCGTGCGGCGCGGCGAGGTGATCGCGCGACTCGGCAATACCGGTGATTCGACGGGTCCCCACCTGCACACGCACGCGAGCAATGGTGCGCGACCGCTCGACGGTGACGGCATGCCGTTCGAAATCGATCGGTACGAACGCCTCGGCGGCTACGATTCGATCGAGGATTTCGGTGCCGGACAGCGCTGGAAGCCCCTCTCCGGAGCGAGGCCCATCGAGCACCCGCGCATGCCCGAGCCAAACAGCGTGATCCGCTTCGAGTCGGCACGGCGCGATTGAGCGCCACGTTGCATTCACGCGAGCAGCGGCAGCCGCCGCGAACGCGCCCGCCGCGCGAGTCCTTCCGTGGTTGTCGCCGTCGCCGGCGGCGCTCAGGCCGGCGTCAGCGCCAGGCTCGCCAGCACCACGCGGTTGCGCCCGGCCGCCTTCGCCGCGTACATCGCTTCGTCCGCGCGCCGCAGCAGGTCGTCGGTGTCTTCGTGCGACTGCAGCGAGGCGACGCCGGTACTGACGGTACACGCGACGCCGATCGCCTCGAGCGAGCGCAGTTCGAGGCGTTGGCCGATGCGCACCGCGATGCGCGTCGCATGCGCGGCATCGATGCCGGGCAGCGCGACCACGAACTCCTCCCCGCCGAATCGGCCGATGAGGTCCTGCTCGCGCAGCTCCGAGCGCAACACGCGAGCGAGTTCGAGCAGGACCTCGTCGCCCGCGGCATGCCCGTGCTGGTCGTTGAGCCGCTTGAAATCGTCGAGATCGAGGAACAGCACCGTCAGCGGCGCGTTGCGCGCGCGCGCCTTGTCCCGGATCGCGGGCAACAGGCGGCTCCATGCGCGCCGGTTGTAGAGGCCGGTCAGCGGATCGATGTCGGCGAGACGTCGCGCCTGCTCGTGCGCATGCCGCAACGCGAGCGCGCGGTCGGCGAGGCCGAGCGACAAGACGAGCGCTTCGTATGCCCCGGCCACCAGCGCGGCCGTCGCGGTCCAGGTCCAGCCCGACGCGACGCCATAGAGCTGCGCGCTGCCGAGCGCGGTGACCACCAGCAACGGCGTCCAGCCCAGCAGGAAGAAGCGTGCGTAACGCGAACCGCGCCATGCGGCGAGCGTGCTCGCAACCAGCAGCAGCGGCGCGCCGGCGATCAGCAACGGATTGATCAGCGCGCGCAGCGCGGCGCCCGCCGACGGAATGGCCCCGGCAAGGCCGAGCGCCGCCACGATCGCCGCGTAGCCGAGCAGCACCTTGCGCATCCGGGGCGCGCAGTGGGCGAGATTGGCGAAGCGCGCGACGAACAGCACCGCGGCGACCACCGAAGCGACCGTCGCGAGCCGTCCCCACATGCGCGGCGCCTGCGCGATCGCGTGCCAGCCCAGTGGCTCGAACAGGTAGCCTTCCTGCATCGCCATCACGAATGCATAGGCGGCGACGTAGAGCGCGTAGTAGAGGAATGCCGCATCACGCAGGCGCGTGCCGAAGAACAGCGCGACCACCGACATCGCCGCCATGATCGCGAGGCAGGCACTCGCGAGCGCGAGCCAGCGTGCATCGGCGCGCAGGTGATCGGGAACGCTGCGCGCGGCGAAGTGCAGCGCCGACGGGATCACGCCGCTGGCGTCGAGTCGCACGCGCAACGGCGTCGACGCGGGCAACGCGCGATCGATCGCGAACGCGAGCCGTCCATGCCCGGGCCACGCGCGATCGACATCGCCGATCCATTCGTCCCCAATCGATGATCCGTCATCGGCGAACAGCGCGACGCGCTGCAAGCCGGGCCCGATGACTTCGAGCACCCACGGCGGCGGCGGCCAGGCACCCTCGGCGGGCAAGAGCACGATCCAGCGGACCGCGCCGCCTCCGGCGAAGGTCTGCAACCGCGCGGGATCGAAGCGCTGCATGCGCGCATCCGGCCACGCCACCGCCGTGCTCGACTCGCCCGCTACCGCGGGCCGCCATGCGCCCTCGAGCGCGAAGTCATCGGCCGCGTGCGCCGCGGTCGCCAGCGGGAGCGCCATCCAGGCCGAGACGATGCACGCACGTCGGAACGCGCGCGCGCAGAGGGCGAGGGTCGAGGCCACGAAGCTTCGCATGCACGGAGCATGCCGCAAGGAGGCCGCGGGCGCGACCCGCGCGCGGCCCAGCATTCATGGCCGGGCAAGCGCCCTCGGCGTCCACGCCGGGCTCGCGCACGCGAGCCTGATCAGTCGGTGCGGCCCATCGCGCGACGCGCGAACCACAACGCGACGATGCCGAACACCATGTGCGCGACGATGCTCAGCGCGATCGGCCACGGGCGCGAGAACGACGGCGTCGCGCCGACGCGCGAGAGCGGCATCACGATGAAGTTCATGACCACGTAGAGGAACACCCCGTACACCGGCCCCCACGACAGCGGATCCCGCACCACGCGCGGCCAGCGCGAGCCCGCGAGCACGGCTGCGAGCACGAACATCGTCGCGATGAACAGGTGCAGCGCCGCGCCGAGCAGCGCCGTGCTCCAGCCGCCCGCGAAACTCTCGCGTCCGAGCACGCCGACCGCGATCGACTGGAATACGCGCTGCAGCCCGGCGAGGTTCCATTCGAACCAGACCGAAATCGCGAACGCGATGTCGCCGATCGCGATCGCAAGGCCGCCGGCCAAGATCGGTGGCCACGCGAACGGACGTGTTGGTGCTGCGGTCATGCGGAGCCTCCCCTGGGCCTGTGGCACGCATCGGGATTGTCGCGCGCACGCGCGCGCCGGAAGATGCAGGAAACCGCCGCCCGGCCTTCGAAAAGGGGCCGGATCGAGGTCGGATCAGTCGCGGCGCGCCTGGTCTTCAGCGGCCTCGGCGGCCTGCGCGGCCGCGACGTCGGCGGCACTGATGTCCTCGGCGCCGGGTGAACGGGTCTGGGACAGCGGCGGCGCTTCGGGCGCACTGCGCTGTTGGCCCTGCGCGGGATCCGCGACGGACGCTTCGCGCGCGAGATCCATGCGCAGGCGCGGCAGCGACTCGGGGTGACGCGCCTGGAGATAGGCGATCAGCCCCTCGCGCACCGCGCAACGCAGGTCGAACAGGTCGCCGGAGTTGCGCGCGCTCACGAGCAGGCGCACCTGCATGGTTTCGCGATCGGTCTCGGTCACCTGCGCGATGCAGACGCGCCCGTCCCAGCGCGCGTCGGCCGCGCAGAGCCGCGCGAGTTCCTCACGCACCGCGGCCATCGGCGTGCGGTAGTCGAGCCACAGGAACGCGGTGCCGAGCAGCTGCGAGGTCGTGCGCGTCCAGTTCTCGAACGGATGCTCGACGAACCACTGCAGCGGCACGATCAGCCGGCGCTCGTCCCAGATTCGCACCACCACGTAGGTCGCGGTGATCTCCTCGATGCGTCCCCACTCGCCTTCGACGATCACGACATCGTCGAAGCGGATCGGCTGCGCGATCGCGATCTGCAGGCCGGCGATGAGGTTGCCGAACACCGGCTTGGCCGCGATGCCTGCGACGAGGCCGACGATGCCGGCCGAGGCCAGCAGCGTCGCGCCGATCTGGCGGACCTGCGGAAACGTCATCAACGCGATCGCGACGCCGACCATGACCACCGCGCCCTGCGCAGCGCCCGCGATCACGTGGGTCTGCGTCTGGGCTCGGCGCGCGGCGAGGTTGTCGGCGACGTCGATGCGATGCAGGCGGAACACGCGTTTCTCGATCGCATCGATCGCGCGGACCGCGAGCCAGGTGAGGCAGAGCACGCCGCCGATCACGAACGCGCGCGCGAGCCCGCGCGACCAGGCTTCGCCGAGCGGCGTTGCGGCAATCGCGAGGCCGAGGAACAGCAGCGGCAGCGCAACCGCGGCCGGCACCGCGATCACGTCGATCACGCGTGAACGCAGGCGCTGGCCGCCGTCTTCGCGCGCGCGCCGCGCGAGCGCGAGCAGGCCGCGGCGCACCAGCCAGCCGATCACGAATGCCGCGAGCAGCGGCCAGCCGATCGCGGCCGCCGTCCTCCACCATTCCAACGCCTGCACCTCCATCGCGGGACCGACGGGCAGTCTAGGCAAGCCCGCATGAACCGCGCCGACGCGGCGCGCGCATCAGCCCGCGCGCGTTCGCCCGCGGTCCTCCGGCATCGCGAGCGTGCGTTCGAACAACGCGAGCACGCGACGCCAGGCTTCGGCCGCGGCCGCCTCGTCGTAGCGCGGCGTGGTGTCGTTGTTGAAGCCGTGCTGGGTGCCCGGAGGCTGGAACAGCGCGTGGCGCACGCCGGCCTTCTTCAGTGCCTCTTCGTATGCGGGCCACGCCGCGTTGATGCGCTCGTCGTCGGCGGCCAGCACGACGAGCAGCTCGGCCTTGATCTTCGGCACGTCCTCGAGCGGCGCGGCCATGCCGTAGAACGGCGCTGCAGCCGCGAGCGTCGGCAGTCGAGTCGCGAGGAAATTCGCGATCGCGCCGCCGTAGCAGAAGCCGACCACGCCGAGCCGGCCGTTGCCGCCTTCGACCCGCGCGAGCCATTCGCTCGCCGCGATGAAGTCCTCGCGCGTCTTCGCCTGGTCGAGCTTCTTGAACAAGTCGCGCGCGGAGTCCTCGTCGCCCGGATAACCGCCGAGCGGGAACAGCGCATCCGGCGCGAATGCGATGTAGCCCTCGAGCGCGAGCCGACGCGCGACGTCCTCGATGTGCGGATTGAGACCGCGGTTCTCGTGCACGACGAGCACGGTCGGCAACACGCC
>JAEYZH010000018.1 GCA_023430685.1 Pseudomonadota bacterium
CGGCACGCCCGCGATGTCGCCGAACACGCGCGCGAACGCCTCGTCGACATCCGGCGCGAACGCGCGCGCGACCTGCTCGAGCCGGCGCGCGAGTTCGGCATCGCCGCTGATCGAAACCCTGCCGGGCGTGCCCGCACCCTCGCGCGCCAGCGCGAACGCGAGCAGGCTCGACGGCGTGGCGAGCACGTCGAGCGCGCTGGTCGCCGCGAATGCGGGCCCGACGCGCAGTCGGCCCTGTTCGACCGCGAGTCGCATCGCGGGCAGGCCGCGCCGGTCCGGGCCCGCGAAATCCACCGTGATCGCGCGGCCCTCGAACGCCGCGACGCGCGCGCCGGTGTCCGGATCGAGCGCGAGCACCTGCGCGAACACGCGTTCGAGTGCCCGGCCGAGCAGCGAGAGCACGGGATGGGGTCGGCGGGGTTCGGGCAGGGCGGACATGTCGCCGATTCTACCTGCTGCGCCCCGGGTGATCCGGTCGTGGTCGCGTCGTGGCCGCGGCGCTTCCGCTCAGCGCGCGGCCAGCCAGCCTGCGCTAGCGTGTGCCGACGATACCGACGAGATGCGCCATGCGAACGATGATCCTGGGCCTGTGTGCGGTGCTGGCCTGCGCGAGCCTGCCGGCCGAAGCCGTGCGCGAATGGGAGGGCAGCACCGCGGCCGGCGCGCGCTACCGGATCGTCGCACCCGACGACTGGCGCGACGGCGATGCGCTCGTGATGTACCAGCACGGGCTCGACTTCGCGCCGACGCGCGAGACGCCCGGGCTCGGCCCGTTGCGCGACCTCATGCTCGGCGAGGGCTACGCGATCGCGGCGAGCAGCTTCCGCCAGCGCGGATGGGCACTGTTCCATGCGGTCGCCGACAACCGCGACCTGCTCGAGGCGTTCGAGCGCGAGGTCGGCGAACCCGGCGAGATCCTGCCGTTCGGTGGTTCGATGGGCGGACTCGTCGCGCTGCGGCTCGCCGAGGCGCGCGGCTTCCCGCCGGTGCGCGGCGTATTCGCGCTGTGCCCGGCGGCAGCCGGCTCGCGCCTGTGGGACGCGGCGATCGACCTGCGCCTCGCGTTCGACGTGGTCTGCGAAGGCGCAGGCGCGGGTGACCTGCCGATCGGCAGCGAGCCGCTCGAGTGGGCGCTCGACCTCGGTGACATCCCGCTCGACCTCGGCGACCTCGGTGACCGCGTGCGCGTGCTCGAGGCCCTGGTCGCATTGAACCGCTGCACCGGCGTGAACCTTCCGCCCGCGCTGCGCAACGATGCGATGCGCGAGCGCCTGGCCGAACTCATGCAGGTTGCGCGCGTCGACGACGAGGACTTCCTCGTGACCCAGGTCGCCTACGCGATCTTCGTGCTGAGCGAGCTCGTGCGCGCGCCCGACGCGCTGGCCGGCGCCAATCCGTTCACGACGCTCGGGGTCGATTACGGCGACCTGCCCGACGTCGAGGCCGGCATCGAGCGCATCGTCGCCGATCCCGCGGCAGCGTCGCTGCTCCGCCGCACGTCGGACTTCACCGGCGATATCGGCAGCGCGAAGATCCTGTCGATGCACACGAGCGGCGACCAGCTGGTCGTGGCCGCGAACCAGGAGTTCCTGCGCGAGCGGGTGCCGCCGGCGCAGCTCGTCAGCGCGATCGTGGCCGAGGACGAGCCGAGCCATTGCGGTTTCAGCGATGCCGAGGGCATCGCGGGATGGGAGTCGCTGCGCCGCTGGATCGACGGCGCACCCAAGCCCGCGGTCGCTTCCCTGCAGGCGCTGTGCACGGAGATCGTCGCGTTCGGCGGAGAGGGGCCATGCCGCTTCGACGCGGATGCCGAACTGCCCGCGTTCGACAGCCTCGTGCGCCCGCGCGCGGCGACCACGCCGATCGAAACGCCGGTTCGGGCGCGCAATGCCCCGGCCGGCACGGTGGCTCCGCGCGTGCGCGCGCAGGCACCGCTGGTGCCGTAGCTACTGCTTGATCGGGAACGTCTCGACCTCGCGGCCTTGCGCATCGCGTTCGCGCAACCGCGTCGGCGAACGTTTCGCATCGACGGGACCGCAACGGTACGCGCCCCAGGCCTGCTCGCCGTCGCGCGGCTCGCCCCTGGGCTTGACCGTGTCCGCGCCGAGGCTCGCGGCTTCGTTGCGCGCCATCACTTCGAGTTCGTCGCGCACCTTGAGGTTGTTGCGGTCGAGCGGGCCGACGTGGTCGAGCACCGATACCGTGACCGTGCCGACACCCTGGCACGCACTCACGTCGTCGTTCCACGCGGTGCGCACCTTGCTGCCACCCGAGTCGAGCTTGATGCCCCAGCTGCACGCGGCGAGCGGCAGCAGCAGGAGACTGGCGATCACGATCTTGTTCATTGGAGCTCCGTCGGCACGGCGCCGAAGGCTAGCTCGGCGTGGCTGAACACAAGGGTGGCTTGGCGTCCTGTCGGGGCAGGACGACCGGCGGGTGGGTCTCGCCACTGGCGCGACTGCCACCCACCCCTCAGCCCTCAACCCTCAGCCCTCGACCGTCGACCCTCGGCCCTCACTTCACCGGCTTGCCGTCGGCGTCGATGATCGTGACCTCGCCGATGCCGAGGTCGCGCACGGGCTTCTCGATCTTCGAGCGATCGCCGACGACGACCCAGGTCAGCGCGTCGGGGCGCACCACCTCGCGCGCGGCGGCCTGCACGGCGGCGTCGGTCTGCGCCTCGATGCGGCCCTTGAGCGTTTGCACGTAATCGTCGGGGCGATCGTAGAGCACGATGCCCGCGAGCGCCGACAGCACGGCGCCCGTGGTCTGGTACTCGCCGGGCATGCTGCGCACGTCGCCCGCGCGGATCTTCGCGATCTCGGCCGCCTCGAGCGGACGCTTGCCGATCACCTCGCGCGACTCGCGCAGGATTTCGGCGACCGATTCGGCGGTCTTGTCGGTTTGCACCGGCGCGTACAGCATGAAGGGACGCTGCCCGACCGCGTTCTGCAGGAAACTGAAGGCGCCGTAGGCCCAGTGCTTGTCCTCGCGCAGGTTCATGTTGAGGCGCGAGGTGAAGCTGCCGCCGAACGCGCCGTTCATGGTTTGTATCTCGAGGTTGTTCGGCGCGCGCGTCGAAGGCGCGACCACGCCCGCGAGGATCAGCGACTGCTGCGCGGCCGGCTTGTCGACGAGATAGACGCGCGGCTTCGCGGGTGCGGCGACGGTCGCGATGTTCTTCTTGGGCAGCGGTTGCGCCGGCGCCTTCCAGTCGCCGAACACGGCTTCGAGTTTCGGCGTGATCTCGGCCAGCGTGGTGTCGCCCGCGACGAGGATCGTCACGTTGTCCGGTCGCAGGTAGTCGCGTGCATAGGCACGCAGCGCGTCGGCGTCGAGCGCGGCGATCGAGGCTTCCGTGCCCGAGCCCGTGAACGGGATCGCGTAGGCGTGCCCGTCGCCGTACAGCAGCGGCGGCAGCGTGCGCAGCGCGAGCCCGGACGGGCGCGTCTTTTCCTGCGCGATGCCGGCCAGCCACTGGCCGCGGATGCGTTCGATGTCGGCCGCGCGGAATGCCGGGTTGCGCACGACGTCGGCGTACAGCGCGAGCGACGCATCGAGTTCGGATTTCAGCGCACCGAGCGAGACGCTCGAGCTGTCGAGCCCGGACGCGGCCGAGATCACCGCGCCTAGCCGCTCGGCGCGGCGCGCGATCTCGAGCGAGTCGAGTTCCCGGGTGCCTTCGTCGAGCATCGCCATCGTGAACGCCGAGGTGCCGAGTGCGCGGCCCTGGTCCGAGGCATAGCCCGCGTCGAACTGGAGCTGCAGCTGCACCACCGGGATCGCGTGGCGCTCGGCCAGCACGACCTCGATGCCGTTCGCGAGGCGGCCGCGCTGCAGCGTCGGGAACGTGAGGTCGGGGAACGCATCGACGACCGGCACGCCGGTGCTGCGGTCGACGCTCGACTTCGCGGTGCGATAGTCGCGCGCCGGCGCGCGCTTCGGCTCGGGTCGACCTTCGAGCGCCGCGCGCCCCGAGAGCTTCTGTGCGTCGAGCGCGGCCATGTCGGTGCCCTTCGGCGCCGGCGTCACCAGCAGCGTGTGGTCGCCGCGTGCGATCCAGCGCTTCGACGCCGCGAGCACGCTCGCGGGCGTCGCGGCTTCCAGTCGCGCGAGGTCCTGCTTCCACGCACCCGGATCGCCGCGGTAGACCTGGCCTTCGGCGAGGATCGAGGCCTTGCCGTTGACGCGCTCGAGTCCGCGGATGAAGCCCGCGCGCATGTCCATCGTGACGCGCTCGAGTTCGTCGATCGTGGGGCCGCCTTCGAGGAAGCGTTTCCATTCGTCCGCGATCGCGGCCTCGACCTTCGCCGGATCGACGCCGGCCTTGACGTCGGCGGTGAGCTGGAACATCGACGCCAGCGCGAACGGCTGCAGCTCGACCGAGACCGAATCGACGAGCTTGTCGCGGTAGACCAGGCGCTCGTACAGGCGCGAGGTCTTGCCGCCGCCGAGCACCGCGGCCGCGAGCTGCAGCTGCGCGGAATCGGCGTCGCCGAGCCAGGGCACGTTCCATTCGCGGTAGATGCGCGCCTGCGCGACCTGGTCCTGCATCGCGTCGCGCGTCGAGCTCGTGCGCTCGGCGGTCCAGGGCTGCTGGCGCGCGACCGGCGGGCCGGCCGGGATGTCGCCGAAGTACTGCAGTGCCTTCGCCTTCGCCTGTGCGGGCGTGATGTCGCCGACCAGCACGAGCGTCACGTTGGCGGCGCCGTACCAGTCGCCGAACCACTGCTTCACGTCCGCGAGGGAAGCGGCGTCGAGGTCGGCCATCGAGCCGATCGTGTCGTGGTGGTAGGGGTGGTTGGCCGGGAATGCATGCGCGAGCAGCCGTTCGTCGACGCGGCCGTAGGGCTGGTTCTCGCCCTGGCGCTTCTCGTTCTGCACGACGCCGCGCTGCTCGTCGAGTTCCTTCTGGCCGATCGCACCGAGCAGGTGGCCCATGCGATCCGACTCCATCCACAACGCCATGTCGAGCGCGGTGGTCGGCACGGTCTGGTAGTAGTTGGTGCGGTCGAACCAGGTGGTGCCGTTCTGGTCGGTGGCTCCGGCCAGCTCGAACGGCCGGAAGAACTCGTCGCGGTGGTTCTCCGAGCCCTGGTACATCAGGTGCTCGAACAGGTGCGCGAAGCCGGTCTTGCCCGCGGGCTCGTCGGCCGAGCCGACGCGATACCACACGCTGACCGCGACGACCGGCGCCTTGTGGTCCTCGCTGACGACGAGCGTGAGGCCGTTCGGCAGCACTTCGCTGGTGTAGGGAATGTCGATCGCGTCGGCGCCGGCCGCGTGCACACCGGGCATCGGACAGAGCGCGAGCAGGGCGGCCGCGGCGGGGGCAAGCAACATGCGCATGGAAAGGCCTCGTGGGCGCAGGCGAAGGACCTTGCAGGCTAGTGGCCGGCGCCGGCCCGTGCAACGGACGATCGTCATGGCACCGCGCGTGCGCTCGGCGACGCAACGCGAGCGCTTCCCGCGTCCGGTTGCGATCCGCGGCGCAGCCGGCGCGCGACCGCAGCGGCAGCGGACACTGCGCGAGTGTCCGCGGGTGTCCGCGGTCGCGCGTTGCAGGGGCGGCCGACCCTGCCATTGGTCATGGAAACTTGCGTCGCGATCGCGCGATCCAAGCGTTCGCGAGGCGACGACATGCTTGGCCCGCTGCTTGCAGAGACCTGCTCGAGTCACTGATCCGGAGGCGGCGATGGAACTTCGTACACAACTGGCACATGTCGCGTTCGCGATCGCGCTGGTCGCGGCCGCGCTCGCATGGCTCGAGCCGGAGCCCGCCTGCAGCTACGCGGGTGCGTCGAAGGTGCAGCGCGTTCTGCTGATGGACGCGGTGCAGAAGCATCCGACCTGGATCGATGCGCAACACGAAAGCGTGTTGACCGCGGCCGGCCTGCTCGACCCGGATCCGGATTCGTACGTGATGTAACACGCGGTGCAGCGGAGCATGACGTTCGTCATGCAACCGGATCGAGCCACCGTGCATCTGACTGCCACAGGACACCGGGAACGGTGCGGCGAACCGGCCGCTCCGCCCGGAACGGGGCCCGCTTGCCCGAAGCCGGGTTCCGCCACCAGGACGCTCGCAAGGAGACCACCATGAAACGCCGCAATCCCCTGATCCGTTCCGCCTTCGTGCTGATGCTGCCGGTCGCGACGCTGACCGCGATCGCGTTCGAGGCCCCGGTCTCGATGTCGGTGCAGCAACGCCCCTCGCTCCAGGCCACGCTGTTGCCGACCGTGCACGTCGTGGCCGACGCCGGCGATCGCGAACATGTCGCCGTCGCGCAGGAGGAAGCCCTGTCGGTGACGCTGATGCCGACCGTCTACGTGCATGCGCGCATCGCCGAATACGCGGGCGTCGCGGCTGCGCCGGTCGCGTTCGCGATGGTGGGACCACAGCCCGAATGCGTTCCGCCGACCTGCGCGAGCGCGCGCTGAGGAGATGACGGCCCCGGTGTCGCATCCGCGGCACCGGCCCAAGACTCGCGCGGCGGACGGCGCGCGACCGATAATCGGTGCATGCTGCATGTCGTGCTGTTCCAGCCCGAGATTCCGCCGAACACCGGCAACGTGATCCGCCTGTGCGCGAACGCAGGCGCGGCGCTCCATCTCGTGCGCCCGCTCGGTTTCGAACTCGATCATGCGAAGCTGCGGCGCGCGGGACTGGACTACCACGAGTACGCGGACCTCTCGGTCCATGAAGACCTCGACGCATTCCGCGCAGCGGTTTCGCCGCCGCGGCTGTTCGCGTTGTCCACGCGCGGCGGCGTGCGCTACGACGAGGTCGCGTACGCCGATGGCGACGCGTTCCTGTTCGGCCCCGAAACCCGCGGCCTGCCGCAGGCGGTCTTCGATGCGATCGAACCCGCGCATCGCCTGCGCCTGCCGATGCGCCCGCGCAACCGCAGCCTCAACCTCTCCAACGCGGTCGCGGTCGTCACCTACGAGGCCTGGCGCCAGCTCGGCTTCGCCGGCGCGGCGTCGTAGGGTGGAACGCAGCGCCGCAGGCGCGAGTTCCACCGGCGTGATGCACGGTGCGTGGGCGGTGCTCGTGCGCGCCGGTGGGGCTCGCCGCTGCGCGGCTGCGACCCACCCTACGCACTGGCGCCAGCTCGGTTTGCCGGCGCGGCGCCGTAGGGTGGAACGCAGCGCCGCCGGCGCGAGTTCCACCGGCGTGATGCACCGGATGCGCTCGGCGTGGAACGGTTGCCGCCACGCCGCTACGGGCGACGGCTAGCCCGGAAACTCGGGCTTCTGTTCGCGCGCGAGCAATGCGCGCATGCCTTCGACCGGCGTGAGTTCGCCGTGCAGCACGCGTTGCACCAGCGCGCTGATCGGGAGTTCGACGCCGTGCGCATGCGCATGCCGCATCACGGTGTCGACGGTCTCGATGCTCTCGACGACCTGGCCGATCTGCGCGAGCGCTTCGCGCAGCGGCGTGCCGCGGCCAAGCGCGAGGCCGAGGCGGCGGTTGCGCGAGAGGTCGCCGGTGCAGGTCAGCACGAGGTCGCCGAGGCCGGCCAGGCCCATCAGCGTTTCGGGGCGCGCGCCGATCGCCGCGCCGAGGCGCAGCATTTCCGCGAGGCCGCGCGTGATCAGCCCCGCGCGCGCATTGAGTCCCATCTGCATGCCGTCGGCGACGCCGGTCGCGACCGCGAGCACGTTCTTCATCGCGCCGCCGAGTTCGGCGCCGACGACGTCGTTGCCGGTGTAGGCGCGGAACGTCGGGGCATGCAGCTTCTGCGCGATCCCGAGCGCGAACGCATCATCGTCCGAGTGCACGGTGAGCGCAGTCGGCAGGCCCAGCGCGACTTCGCGCGCGAACGAGGGACCGGTCACGACCGCGGCGGGTCGGCCGGGCAGCCGCTCGGCGACGAGCTGGTGCAGGAAGCGTCCCGAACCGGGATCGAAGCCCTTGGTCGCCCACGCGATCCCGGTGCGCTCGCCGACCCATGGCGCGATCGTGTCGAGCAGCGTGCCGAAGGCGTGGCTCGGTACCACCACGAGCAGGCTGCCCGCATCGCGCACGGTCGGCTCGATCATCGCCGACAGCTGCAACGCGTCGGGCAGCTCGACGTCGGGCAGGTAGCGCGCGTTGCGCCGCGCGCTCGCCATCTCGACGACGGCCTGCGGCGTGCGACCCCAGAGCGTGGTCGGCACGCCGTTGCGCGCGAGTTGCACGGCCAGCGCGGTGCCCCAGGAGCCGGCGCCGAGTACCGCGACCGGCTGCGGATCGCTCATCGCGCGGGCAGGCGCGTCAGGCGTTCGCGCCCTGCGCCGTGCCGGCTTCGGCGCGGCGGCGCAGCTGCTCGGCGTAAAGCGCCTCGAAATTGATCGGCTGCAGCAGGAACGGCGGGAAGCCACCGTTCTGCACGAGGTCGGACACGATCTGGCGTGCATACGGGAACAGCACGTTCGGGCAATAGGTCGAGAGCACCGCGTCGCGGTTCGCCGGATCGAAGCCGGAGACACCGAAGATGCCGGCCTGGTGCACTTCGGCCAGGTACGCGGTCTTGTCCTCGATCTTGCAGGTCGCGGTGACGCTGAGCACGACTTCGTAGACGTCGGTGCCGAGCGTGGTCACGCGCTGGCTCAGGTTCAGCTCGATGTTCGGCTGGCCCTGCTGCTGGAAGATCTGCGGCGCGCCCGGCGCCTCGAACGAGACGTCCTTGGCGTACACGCGCTGCAGCGAAAGCTGGGCCTGGCCGGCGTCCGGATTCTGCTGGCCGTTGGCCGCGCCGTTGGTGTTCTCTGCCATTTCTGTGCTCGCAAGTTGAGAGGTAAAGGGGATCGATTATCCCACGGACCGGCGCCCGGGCGCATCCTGCCGGCGCGCGACTCAGGCGCGACCTGCCACCAGCGGCATCTGCGCCTGCTGCCACGCACCGAGGCCGCCTTCGAGCCAGTACACCTTGGCGTAGCCCGCCTTGCGCAGGCGCTGCGCCGCGCGCGCCGATGCCTGGCCGCTGCGGCACACGAGCGCGACCGGCTGCTCGCGCGCCTTCACCAGTTCCTTCGACTCGGGATCGAACTGCGACATCGGCGTGCTGCGCGCGCCCGGGATGTGGCCCTTCTCGAACTCCTGCGTGCTCGACAGGTCCAGCAGCAGCGCATTGTCGCGATTGATCAGCTGCGTGAGGCCGGCCGGCGTCAACGCGACGTAGCCGCGCGTGAAGCGCTGCGCCTCGGTCACGATCAGCGCGATCACGACGCCGATCAGCGCGAGTGTCAGGACCAGGTGGTTGCCGAGGAACTCGGGCAGGCGTTGCAGGAATTCGGACATGGAGGTCGGCATCGATGGCGCAGCGCGCCCGGCCGCGGATTATCGGCGAGCGCGGGCGCGCAGGCAAAGCGTGTTCGCGCGTGCTTGACGCGTTGGCGTCCGCCTCGGCGCTGGAGCCGTGGCGCGATACCTATTCCTGGCGTGAGATGTCGGGCAGGCCCGAGGCGAGCCACCAGCGCTTGGACGCCGCGTCCCAGGTCCAGGTCTGGCGGTCCACGATGCTGCGTGCCGACTGCGTGTTCACGTTGACGAGGTCGATGCGCACGACCTGGCGCACCTCGTTCTCGTTCACGACCACGGGCTCCTGCGCCTCGTAGCCGCTGACCTGCACCTGCCGGTAGCGCGCGAGGTCGATGGCGCTCGGTGGATTCGTGGCGAGCCGCGACGGTTCGATGAAAGCCTGCGCCTGCTCCATGTCGCCCCAGCGCACGGTCGCCGCATACGAGCGCAGCGTTTCGGAAAGCAGGGTTTCCCGCGAACGGATCTCGGTGTTCGCGCAGCCGCCGAGCGCGAGCAAGGCGGCGAGGGCGAATCCGGTCGTGCTGCGAGGCATGGCGGTCTCCAGTCGGGGCGGCGCGAGGATTGTGCAGCAACGCGCGCGGCGCGTCAGGCCGGCGCCGGTGCCGCGCGTGCGGGCGCGAGCGCGACGAACTGTGCGTCGAGCGTCGCGGCGTCGCCGCCGTCCGGCAGCGGCACGCGGCAGTGCACCGCGAGGCGCGCCTTGCCGCGCGCGGCGAACGTCGCGCGGAACGCGTCGAGATCGGCCTCGGCGATCGGTTGCGCGATCGCATCGAAGTCCTGCCACAC
>JAEYZH010000024.1 GCA_023430685.1 Pseudomonadota bacterium
GCTTCGGGCACACCTTGGAGTCGAGCGGGCGCGCATCTGCTGGCCCCGCGCAACTGCGTCCACGCGCGACGCGTTCGAAGGACACAGGTGACATGGACGTCATGTTCGAGGCAATGGTCGACCGGTACCTGCTGCATGCACTGGAAGCGGAGCGCGGCGCGGTCGAGGTGTATGTGACCGCGCTTGCGACGACGCCGAACCCGGCCTGGCGACGCGAGCTCACGCAATTCCTCGACGATGCGCGCAAGCACGAGCAATGGATGACCTGCGCTTGCAACCAGGTCGGCATGGACCCGGAGGAGCCGGTCGCCGGGCGCGACGTGATCGCGTTCCAGACCCTGGCGATGATCGAGGCGATTCGCGGAGCGTCCCGCGGCGGCGACCCTCTGCTTGCCCTGCTGGTCGCTTGCGAATGCATCGTCTTCGCGGAAACCCGCAACCAGCTCGCCTGGGCTCCGTTCGCGCGCATGGCCGCGAACGTCGACCACGGATGCGTGCAGATCCTGTCCCGCCTGGCGACGGACGTCCGGCGCGAACACGAGCATCACCTGCGGAGGGCGACGCAGCGCATGAAGGCCCTGTGGCGCCGTCGGCTCGGCCTCGGGCGCCCCGCCCACGCGTGCATCGTGCAGATCCCGCATGCCGGATCGGCTGCGAACGGGGGGTCCCATCCCGCGCAATTGCGGGAGCTGCCGCCGCATGACGCCCTGGTTGCGTGAGGGGGAATCTCGCATGAGCCGTCGAGCCCGGCTGCAGGCCACGCGCGCACGCCACGCCGAGCAGCGTTCACGCCAGGACGAGCGGCCCGCGAACCGCCCTGGGCGCGCCGCCGAACCCCCTCGCGTGCGGGCGCCTCGCATCGACATCGGGCCACGTCGCGCGCGTCGAGCGATCCCGCGCTCGATGTGAAAGAAATACGCTGAACGAAAGACGCAACGGAAACGTTTTCCCGTTGTCCGCGTGCGCGGGCCCGGCTAACGTGCGCCACCCGTTCGACTTCATGGAGTGCGCCATGTACGACATCCTCGACTCGCTCGTTTCGCCCCGCAAGCTCGGAACGATCTCGACCGCGCCGGCCCTGGTCGCGCGCGAAGCGAGCCGCGCGCTGAAGTCATTCGGCGTGCCGACCACGGTCTTCCTTGATTGCAATGGCGACGTGTACGCACAACCCGCGGTCTACGCGCACGATCATCCGGTCGACGAGATCGTCGGCATCTACTCGAGCGGCATCGACACCGCCGACATCGCCGAGGACCTCGGCATCACGCTCGGCGCGCGCCTCGCGGCAATCGGAATGCTCGAGAACTGGGGCGAGGCACCGCGCGCGGCCTGAGCGAACCCGTGCGCAGGGGCGGCTCCGCTCGAGGCGCGACACCGGGTCAAGGATCCAACCGCTTCGTCGCGAGAAACCGTGCGGGAGGGGTGTAGGCCCCTGACCGGGACGCGCCATCGATGGTCGATCTTGCGGTCCGCTCATCGCCAAAGATGCAACGAACGTGCTGGCGCAGCGCGATGTGCCCGGACCCGGACTCGAACCGGGATGACCTTGCGGTCGAGGGATTTTAAGTCCCTTGCGGCTACCGATTTCGCCATCCGGGCAATGGCGCGGATGGTAACAGCCCGCCCGGCCACGCGAACGCGCGGCCGGGCCGGTCACGCTCAGTCGGCCTCGATCACGCCGCAAGCGATGCGCGCGCCCGAGTTGCCCGCGGGTTGGGAGGTGTAATCGTCGGGATCGGCGTGGACGACGATCGCACGGCCGATGATGTCGTTCGCGGCACCGAGTGAAACCCCGGTGATGCGTGCATCGACCTTCGCGCGTCCGGATGCGTCGGCGCGCACGTTAGGGACGTCGCCCGCATGATGCGGACCGGACATCGGGTTGCCGTGCGCGTTCGACGTCGGGTTGTAGTGCCCGCCCGCGCTGCTCGCATCGAGCGCACTGCAGTCGCCCTTCTCGTGCACGTGGAAGCCGTGCTCGGCGCCGGGCTTGAGGCCCTGCAGGGTGCCGGTCACGTGGACGCCGTCTGACTCCTGGCGCAGCTTCAACTCGCCACGAGCGAGCTGGCCCTGGGTCGACGCGAGTGAAACATGCGCGGCGCGTGCGCTGTCATCGGCATCGCGTGCGTGGGTACCGGCACAGGCGGAAACCGCGAGTGCAAGCAGGCTGAGCGGGAACATGCGCATCGGCTGACTCCTTCGTCGTGAGGTAGGAGGACAGTGTGGCGCCCCCGGGGCTACCGCGGCTGAACTGGCCGTCCTGTTCACTCGCGAGCAGGGCGACAGCCTGCAGGATGACGGTAGCGGCGGGTGATTGCGTCCGGCCCGCGTGCAAAACGAGGAGATGGATCCCGATGACCCTGCGACACGACGAAGTGGAATCGATGCTGGATGAACTCGAGCGCGGGCTGCTGCGCATGATCGAACGCTACGAAACGCCGGAAGCGTTCTGGCCGATCTTCGCCGGTTCGGTCGACGTGATTCTCGAAGGTTGCGAAGAAAACGACGGCGAGTACGCGCGTGGTCGTGTCGAGCGCCTGCGCGAACGCGCGGTGCAACTCGGCATGGCGCCCGACGGCAACAGCCGATCGAGCACCACGTCGGCCTGATGAGGCATCACGCCGCTGCGCGCGCACCCGCGGCGCAGCCGGCGTGGCCGCAGCCGCATCCCGAACCGGCGTCGGCGCCGCCGGCTGCGGTGCGGCAATGGTCGCTGCACCACTGCTCGCCCGCGCTCACCGTGCAGGCACACCCGCCATGCGCGCAGCGCGGCGCGCCGCCCGTTTCCGATTCGGACCTCACCGCCGGGACGAACGGTGATACCGGATCGCTGGTGGGAAAGGTTTCCTCGAGGGCTTCGTCGAGCGCGTCGCTTTCCTTCGCCTTGCGAGACGCGCGCTCATGCGGGCTTTCGTCCACGGGCGCGGCCTCGGCGGGATGCGGCGGATCCTTGCGATCTCGGGAACTCATTGGATGGCTTCCTCGCTGGATTAGGGCTTGCATCCCATTGGAAGACGGACTCGCCCAACGCCGCCTGACTCGGGGCCCCCGAGGCAGGGCGGCGTTCAGTGCCTTCTCTCACTAGCCTCGAGCGATCAGCGGTTCGGCGCTGCCGGCGAATGACCGGCACGTCGCGCCCGCAGCAGCTCTTCGGCGTAGGGACCCGCTGCGAGCAGCGCCACGCCGATTGCGAGCGCGGCGGCGTAGGCGGTCGATGGAGCCTGGTCATTCAAAACGGGATCGAATCGCGGAGCCTCGGAACCGACTCCGAAAAGCGCGACGAATTGCGGCCACTCCGCCGTCGCAAGCAGCATGAGGATGACCATCGGGCACGCCTCGAGCACGCTGTGGATCATCTGCTCGAGCACGCCGATCCTGCGACTCGACATCCCGACGCGCAGGTCGAGCCACGTGGTCGCTTCGTGCACGAGTGCTCCCGCGATCAGCAAGGCGAACACCAGCGCGTTCGCCTGCAGGTAGATCGCGGCGAGCAACGGAAGGCCCATTTCCGCCAGCAACAGCAGGTGCAGGGCCGATTCCGCCGCGCCGCTCGTGCGCTCGATCTGGCTGCGCCTGTGGCAGAGCCAGTCCGCGAAGCCCGCGAGCAACCAGGCAGGCACCACAACGTGCAACAGCAGAGCGTACTGGGGCATCACGTCAGGCTCCTCCAGGCTTCGCGACCACCAGGTGGGAGACGGCGCTGAAGGCGGACGGTGCGGGCTCGCCGAGCGCGGGCAGGAAGCAGCGGTGCAACGCTCCGTTCGAACGGCGCCGCGGCCGCCTCGGCCCTTCGAGAATCCTGATGGGTGCCTCGGCGGTGACGTCAGGACGCGCGGCGCGAACGCGTCCTTGCCGCCTTCTTCGCGGCGGCGGAACGCTTCGCGGTATTGTGCGCGCGCGTCTGCGCAGCCTTCTTGCCGGCTGACTTCGCACTTGCGGTCGTGCGACCGGAGGACTTCGCGGTCGAGGTCTTTTTCGACGCGGATCGCCTGGTCGCCGCCTTGCGCGTGGCGGTTTTCCTCGTTCCCGACTTCTTCGCTGCCGAAGTCCTGGACGTCGACTTCTTGCGCGCGGTCTTCCTGGCCGTTGCCGCAGGACCCTTCGCACCGCCGTCCTGCTTGTTGACGGTCGCCCACGCGCGCCTGGCCGCGGTCTTCTTCGAAACGCCCTTCTTCTCGTAGCCTTCCTCGATGTGCTCGGCCTGGCGCTTCTGCTTGCTCGAGTACGAGGATTTGTCTCCGCGGGGCATGCCGTTCTCCACTTCGAGCAGTTGGACCTGGCTAGACTAGGCGTGGTGCATCAACTCGGCGTGAATGGACGATGGCGCGACGCGCGCGATTCAGTCCGATGCGAGGGCTTCATGGCCGATCCACGGCCGATGCGTAGGCGTCGCGCGAGCACACCTTGCGCACGCATTCGCGTACTCGCAACGACGTGGCGGCGAGTTCGGAAGCGACGGGATCGCAGGCGCACGGGTCGTGCGGAGCGGCCGTGCGGGACGGCACGGCGGGGACGACATGGAGGCCTGGGTCGGAATCGAACCGGCGTACGCGGATTTGCAGTCCGCTGCATGACCACTCTGCCACCAGGCCGGTGACGATTCGCATCGCGCGCCTCGCGGCGGGCGCAATACCTGCATCTTCCGACGTCGGCCGGAAAAACGAAACCCCGGCATGCCGGGGTTTCGTCGCAGATCCTGGAGCGGGAAACGAGACTCGAACTCGCGACCCCGACCTTGGCAAGGTCGAGCTCTACCAACTGAGCTATTCCCGCGTGGGACGCGCATATTACGTGTTGGCGCGCGGGTGTCAACCCTCCCGCACAGGCCGGCGTGCGCGCGATGGCTCAACGCTGCTGCCGCAGGATCGGCCAGGCGGCGCGCACGTAGAGCAGACCCGACCAGATCGTGAGGCCCGCCGCGACCACGAGCAGGGCTTCGCCCACGCGGTAGAACCGCAGCTCCTCGAGGTCGTGCTGGTGCAGCAGCACGACGATCGCGAAGATCTGCATCGCGGTCTTGATCTTGCCGAGCGTCGCCACGCGCACGGTCGCGCGCTGGCCGATTTCGGCCATCCATTCGCGCAGCGCCGAAATGCTGATCTCGCGGCCGACGATCACCGCGCTGGTCACTGCGAGCAGCGGCGTAGGGTTGCTCTGCACGAGCAGGAACAGCGTCACCGCGACCATCAGCTTGTCCGCGACCGGGTCGAGGAACGCGCCGAACGCCGAGCTCATGTTCCAGCGCCGCGCAACCCAGCCGTCGAGCCAGTCGGTCACGGCCGCGGCAATGAAGATGCCGGCGGCCGCGATGTTGGCGCCGCGGAACGGTGCATAGAACACGACCACCATCACCGGCAGCAGCGCGATGCGGAACAGGGTCAATGCGGTCGGTATCGTGATGTTCATCGAGGCAGTCGTCGCTTCATCCGTGGAAGGTCGCGTAGATGCGTTCGGCCAGTTCCCTGCTGATTCCTTTCACTTGCATGAGTTCCTCGATGCCGGCCTTGGACAGGCCGCCGAGGCCGCCGAAGTGCTTGAGCAGCGCCGATCGCCGGCGCGCACCGACGCCCGCGATATCCTCGAGCGTACTCGCCTCGCGTGCCTTTTCGCGACGACCGCGATGGCCGGTGATCGCGAACCGGTGCGCCTCGTCGCGCACTGCCTGCACAAGGTGCGAGGCCGGCGAGGCCGGGCCCGGGAACAGGGTGCGGCCGCTGCCGGCCACGATCAAGGTCTCGTCGCCCGCACGACGCGCCTCGCCCTTGGCGACGCCGACGATCGGCACGCCCTCGATGCCGAGTTCGTTGAGCACGTCCACGGCCTGTTGCAGCTGCGCCTTGCCGCCATCGATGAGCAGCAGGTCCGGCAGGTGGCCCCACTTCATTCCTGCCGCGGCGCCTTCGCCCTGCACGGCCGGAAGCGCGGCGATCTCGGCCTGCGCGCGCTTGAAGCGGCGCTCGAGTGCCTGGCGCATTGCCGCGTAGTCGTCCCCGGGCGTGATACCGGTGATGTTGAAGCGGCGGTACTGCGATTTTTCCGGCCCCTCCGGCCCGAACACGACGCAGGACGCAACCGTCGCCTCGCCCATCGTGTGGCTGATGTCGAAGCACTCGATGCGCTGCGGGGTCTCGTCGAGGCCGAGCAGGTCGCGCAGCGCCTCGAACCTCAGCAGCAGGTTCTGGCGGCTCGCGAGGCGCGCGGCCAGCGCCGCATCGGCATTGCGCCGCGCGAGGTCGAGGAAACGCGCGCGCTCGGCGCGCACGCGCGACTTGATCCCGACATCGCGGCCGGCTCGCACCGACAGCGCTTCGGCGAGGGCCGCGCAATCCTCGGGCGCGGGGCTTGCCACGAGTTCCGCCGGCACCGGACGCTCGAGGTAATACTGCGCGATGAACGAGGCGAGCACCGCGGGCTCGTCGACGACGCCCGCGAGGCGAGGGAAGAAATCGCGCGAGCCGAGGCTGACGCCATTGCGGAAGAACAGCACGCTGACGCAGGCGACGCCGCCCCTGATCGTGCATGCGATCACGTCCATGTCGGCGCTCGCGCCCTGCACGTAGTGATGCGCCTGCACGCGCTTGACCGCGCCGATCTGGTCGCGGATCCGCGCGGCCTGCTCGAATGCGAGGCGCGTGCTCGCGTCTTCCATCGCGGCGACGAGTTCGTCCATCACGAGCCCGCCGCGCCCGTCGAGGAACATTTCCGCGTGACGCACGTTTTCCGCGTAGTCGCCGACGCTGACGAGGCCGACGCACGGCGCGGTGCAGCGCCGGATCTGGTACTGCAGGCAGGGGCGCGAGCGGTTGCGGAAGTAGCCATCCTCGCAGTTGCGGATCAGGAACAGCTTCTGGATCAGGTCGAGGCTCTCGCGCACCGCACCGGCACTCGGGAACGGCCCGAAATAGCGCCCGCTGCCGCTGCGCGCGCCGCGGTGGAACGCGAGGCGCGGGTAGGCTTCCGGGCGCGGCCGCTCCGCACTGCCCGGCGTCGCGTCGGTGTCCGCGACGACGGTGCCGCGCGGCGCACCGGTCAGGTGGATGTAGGGGTAGCTCTTGTCGTCGCGCAGCACGATGTTGTAGCGCGGCTTGAGCGTCTTGATCAGCTGCGCCTCGAGCAGCAGCGCCTCGGCCTCCGTGCGCGTGACCGTGGTCTCCATGCGCGCGATCTGGCCGACCATCGCGGCGATGCGCGGGTCCATCTTCGGCTTGAGGAAATAGCTGCCGACGCGCTTCCTGAGATTGCGCGCCTTGCCGACGTAGAGCAGCTCGTCGCGCGCACCGAACATGCGGTACACGCCGGGCGCGCCCGTCAGGGTCTGGACGAACAGCTTGCCGTCGAACGGCAGCGGGGTTTCTTGCATGCGCGCATGGTACGGGACTGGCGAGCCGCGCGCGCCTTCGCGCTCAGGTATCGCCGATCGCGACGCGGCGCAGGCGACCGGCCGCGAGCTCGATGCACGCGATCTCGTGCAGGTTCGTGTTCGCGATCCACAACTGCCCGTCGCAGAGGCCGAGTCCGTGCGGCTCCTCGAGCCGGTACGGCATGCGCAGCGGCCGTGTCTCGCCGGTGCGCCGGTTCATCATCTTGATCGCCCCGTTGTAGCTGTCGGCGACGTGGATCACGCCGCGCGGATCGACCGCGACCGCGAGCGGATGCTGGAAGCGCACCTCGCCGCGCTGCCCGCTGGCATCGCCGAATTCGTACAGTCCCGCACCGGCGAGCGTTTCCACGCGCCCGTCGTCGATCGATACCGCGCGCAACGCATTCGCCTGGGCATCGGCGACGATCAGCTGGCGACCCGCGAGCGCGAGGCCGGCCGGCGCACCGAACGCGGCCGCGGTTCCGATCCCGTCGACGAGGCCCTGCTCGCCGCTGCCCGCGAGCGCCCACACCCTCCCCGTCGGCAGGTCGAGCCGCCACACCTGCTGCTGACCGGCGACCGAGACGAACAGGTCGTCGCCGGCCGCGAGGACGTCGACCGGCGTGTTCAGCGCGGTCGCGCGCGCATCCGCGCCATCGGGGCGCGCGCGCCCCGCGCGGCCGGTGCCGAGCACGGTTTCGACGCTGCCGTCGGCGAGGTCGATGCGACGCACGCTGTGGTTGCCGCGGTCGGCGACGTAAAGCGAGCCGTTGTGGCGCGCGAGCCCGCGCGGATCCTCGAAGCAGGCCTGGGATGACACGCCGTCGACGTGCCCGGGGTCGCCGCTGCCGAACTGGCGCAGCACGCGCCCGTCGTGCTGGCATTCGAGCACGCGGTGATGGCCGCTGTCGGCGATGTAGAGCAGCTCCCGTTCGGGCAGCACCTTGCCCGGGAACAGCAACGTGCCGCGCGGCTCGCGGCGCTGCGCCGGCGGCGTCGGTTCGAACACGCGCAGGTCCTTCATCGCCGCTTCGTCGAGCAGTTCGGCGATGCGCGCATCGACCTGGGCCCTCGCGCCTTCTCCTGCGTACGCGGCCGCGAGGCGGCTCTCGACATCGATCAGCACGAGCGTCGGCCAGGCTTCGACCGCGTAGTCCTGCCAGACGCGGAAGTCGTCGTCGCTCGCGACCGCATGGCGCACGCCGAGCCGGTTCACCGCGCGCAGCACCGCGCCCGCATTGCGATGGTGCGGGTATTTCGGGCAATGGATGCCGATCACCGCGAGGCCGTCGTGGTAGCGGTCTTCGAGCTGGCGCAACGCCGGCACGAGGTTCCAGCAGTTGATCGAGTCCCCGCTCCAGAACCAGAGCAGCACGACGCGTCCGCGCAGCGCCGCGATGCGCGGCGGCGCATCGGTATTGACCCAGGCGAGGTCGATCGGAAGCTCGGGAGCGGGCTTGCGCGGCGTCTGCATCATCGTTCCTCCGGTCGCCCCGCGCGCAGCCGCGCCGCGAGCGCGGCGACGCCCGTGCGCGCAAGTTCGATCACGCGCAGGAAGTCCGCGTCGCCGCCGTAGTAGGGATCGGGCACTTCATCGTCGCCGAGGAACAGCAGCGGCCCCCGCGCGGCACGCTCGGGCACGAATCGCGCGAGGTCCTCGAGGTTGCGCCGGTCCATCGCGAGCACGAGGTCGTAGGTGTCGAAGTCCGTGCGCCGCACCTGGCGCGCTCGATGCGCGGAGAGTTCGTAGCCATGCGCCTTCGCGAACGCGATCGCGCGGCGGTCGGCACCCTGTCCGACGTGGTAGTCCTCGGTTCCTGCCGATGCGACGACGGCATCGAGCCCGGTGCGCGCGAACTCCGCGCGCGCGACTGCTTCCACCGTCGGCGAGCGGCAGATGTTCCCCATGCAGACGAACAAAATCCGCATATTTCCCCTGCGAATCATGCGCTTAGGTCGCGAATTCGCCCCTCGCAACAGTGGCGAAAACGTGCTATCGCAGAGTAACAGAATCAAATGCTTGCGCGCCGCAACCGGAGAGCTCTATTCGGCCGGCGTCGCGACGACGCCTTTCCACCGGCACTCGGGACACCCTGGGCCGCGACACGCAGGGCACCACGAGAACTGCCACAGGATGCGGTGCCGCTGCCGGCCGCCGCACTCGCACTCGACGCCGGGCGCGGTTTCCGTCCCAGCCATGTGCAGCCCGCAGCCGAAGATGCCGCAGCCGTCGCACACACAAGCTGGAATCGCGCGCAGCGGCGGGGTCAGGTACTCGCTGAGTGGAGGTCGGGCGCGGGCCATGCGCGAAGGATATGCACGCCGACATCAGGAACTGAGACGGTCGGGACGCGGGACAGGATCCGTGGTTACAATCCATAGACAGGAGGGAGCAATGCGAACGATTGCGCTTGCAGCCGCGATGGCGGCATCGATGCTGGTTTCCGGCAGCGCTGTTGCCGGAGGACTCATCGTCCACTGGCCCGGCGGCGAGGTGACGTCGTACACCGGCCACGTCGTCTACTACGATCCCGACCCGGGCGCGGACAACCTGTCCGGCGCGAGCTTCGTCGAGGATTCGGCCGCCGAGGTCTACGAGAGCGACGCGATCTTCGAGAGCCCCTTCGGGAGCGCCCCTACCGACTGGCGCTGGCGCGTCGTGAAAGAGGTCGGCGGTCATGCGACCGGCGCCGGTTACTGCGCGTCGTCCTTCGACGGGCAGCTGCTCGAGCTCACCTGTATCCCCTATCCGGATGACTAAGCTCGCAGCCTTTGGGCTCCAAGGTCGAAGCGACCACGCGATCACGTGGCTATTCCGCGGCTCATAGCTCTCACCGGCAGGCTCGGAATTGCCTTGGCAACCGTCGTAGTTGTCGGAGCGCTGCTGACCATCTCGCTCCGAGGGTGCGTCGCCGATGTACGCCAAGCGTTCACCGACGACGAGGATGAGCCGGACGTGGTGGTGGACTACTGTGACAGCGATTGCGCAGCGGAGGCAGCTGGCGAACTCTTCATGAACCGCGAATACGAATCGGCCATGACCGAATGCCAACACCGGGGGCCGGCCTTCACACTTGGCTGCACCAACTTTGTTTCTGAGCTCGAGGAGCCAGAAGTCCTCGATCGGCCCACCGCTGACGAAGAAGACGCGAGGCCATATTGGCGCTGACGTCGAGTGCGAACCGACGCGAACTAATGAGTCGCCCGCGAACGCGCATCCACGTCTGCTGCGAGTTCTGCACGCTCCGCGTATAGCGCTTCGAGTTCGATCCGCTTCTCGCGCGCGCTGAGCTCGCGGTCGTTCGCGACCGCCTTGATCCGCTGGTTGATCTTCTGCATGCGCTTGTTCGCGCCGGCGTAGATCGGCCGCTTCGCCAGGTCCGGATGGTCTGCCAGGTCTTCCTCGCGCGCGGTGTTTCCGGTCTTGCGAGCGTGGTTGTATGCCGCGTAGGTCTCTTCGACGTCGCCGAGGACATCATAGAAGCGCGCGACATACTTGTCCGAGTTCGCGTCGGCATTCTTCACGAAGTCGCCGGCGACGAAGACATTGTCGATCTTGGTGAGATCTCGGCGCGGGTTCGACGGCAATCCCATCGCATCTCGCAACATCAGGTCCGAGACGTTCATTGCCTGCATGCCGAGCCAGCCGAAGTAGCCCCGCACGATGTGGTCGACCTTCTTGGGTGAGACGTTCGCGACGCGACCGATCGCGACCGCGCCGGCCGTCGTGGTCGGGCCCACGCGATCCTGCGCCGGCAACCGCTCGTCGCCCATCGAATCGATCGGCGCCTGGCGGAAGGTGTCGTAGTTCGCCCATGCCTCGATCAACGGCTTCACGGCCTGCGGCACCGGGTTCATCGACAGCTGGTCGCCGAGGATGTTGGCCAGCGTGTGCGCGAAGTCCTTGGCGCGATAGTCGTCGCCGCCGACCGCCAGCTCCGTCATGCGCTCGACGACGGAGCCCATCGCCCCGACCTCGAACGGCTTCGGGATGAACAGCATCTTGTCGCCGAGCTTCACGCACCAGTAGGTGTCGCGCGCCCAGTCCGGCAGCGCCTTGTAGTCGTCGTCATCGCGCTGCAGCAGGTAGCTCAGTGCCGACGCGATTGCGACGGCGCCGGCGACGGCAGCGAACCGTGCAGGGTTTGCGGCCGCGCCCTTGCCGAGCTTGTACGTGCCTTGGATGCGCGCATTGAGAAACGGCACGACGGCCGTCAGGAAGCGCACCGAGGCCCACTTCCCGCCCATCGTGAAGTCCATCAGGTCGCGTGCCTCGTAGCTCGCTTCGAGGTGCGTCGCGCCACGCGCGCGGGCACGCTCGTAGACCGCCGATCGGTTGATGGTTTCGGAGCGGTCGCCGACGTCGTTCCACCAGTCCCACGCCGCGCGTAGCGCGTTCTTCGCGCGTTCGGGCGTACCGAGGATCTGGGCGTCGTCGATGCCCATCTCGATCAACCGGTGCGCGTTCCGCGCCTGCTGGCCATCGTTGAGGCTGCCGAACCGAATCTTCCCGCCACCAGCGAGCATGCGCGCCGCGGTGGCGGACCCCTTCTTGGTCGCCTTCCAGCCGTTCATCATGTTGCGCAGCGGGTTGAACCCGGCGTCGTCCGACACGGCGAGGACGGAAATGCTGTCGCGCAGGAGGTTGCGAATCCGGAAGCTGGGCGAGATCGTCACACCGGTCGTGAGCGCGTGCCGGAACCAGCGCATCGCATCCATCGCGCGGCCCTTGATGCCGCCGAAGTGCAGCGCCGTCAGCGCGTCCAGCACGAGCGGGTCGTCGACCAGGTAGTGCACCTGCTGCCCATGGTCCATGACCCAGACGCTGCCCTTCTCGGCCGAACCGATCTTCCGCGCGATACCCGTGTTCTCGGCGGCCGCGAGCGCCTTCGTCGCAGCCATGTTGCGCATGCTGCTGGTCATCAGCATCGACCAGTTCGCCAGCGTGTTGGCGAGCAGATCCCGCAGTGGGTCCTTGCCGCCCTTCAGCGCCTTGAAGGCCTGCTGCTTCACCAGCCCTCCGCCGACGCGCGCCGGCGAGAAGTCGGGGTTGTCCTCGGCAATGCGGTAGAACGGAACGTAGAACTCGTGCTCCCACGCTTTGCGTGACGATGGGTCGATCAGTCCGGCTTCCTCCGCGATGTCGAGCACCGCCTTCTGGTATCGGCGGAATGCCGTGTGCGCCTTCAGGTACACCGTTCCACGGTCGCGGCCGTCGGCCATCGTCCCTTGGTTGAGAGATTTCAGTTCGGCGATTTGCTTGTCGGTGAAGTGCCGTTCGCGCCCCTCGCCCTTCAGGCGCTCGGCGCGATTTCCGGCAACCCACGCGAGGAACAGGTCGTGCTCGCCCGCGAGGTCCGACAGGATCCCGCGCAGGCCTTGGCCATCGACGTCGACATCCAGCGCGCCGTCCGACAGCTTCGGTGTGCCATACAGAAACGCCGCCTCGAGCGCGCCGTCGGTGCCGCGCGACAGGCGCGCCTGCATGTATCCGGTGAAGTCGAGGTCCTTCAGCGGCGCGAACTGGTCGACAATGCCCTGCGTGATTCGCAGGCTTGCTCGATCCATGATCTCGCGGAAGCGGTCGCGGAGGTTCGTGATCCGCGGCGAGGCGCCAATGCTGCGCAGCGCGTCGACCTGCCCCTTCGAGAGGTGCGGCGCCGGCGCCGCGAAGCTGAAGGCCGTCGAGTTGTCGCCCGGGAGACGAACCTTGCCGTCGACCACGGCACGTCGGGCTTGACGCAGCACGTGGGCGAGATCGGCATCGGTGAGCTTCGCCAGCTTCGCGAATCCGTGCTCGCGCAACCATGCCTTGATCGCACCGATGTACTCGCGGATGCGCTGGCGAACCCCCGGCGGCCCGTTCTGCGCAAGATGCGCGGCGAGCTCGTCGAGCAGAATCGCGTTCTTCTGCGCCGCGGTCAGGTCCGCGCGCCCGAGCACGCCGCTTTCGTAGACCGAGAGGTCGATGCCATGCTTCTTGGCGTAGCGCCGAATGCCATCGATGCCGCCCATGCCCGTCGCGATTCGCTCGAGCGCTGCCGGCAGATCCTTCCCGAACACCAAGCGCATGCCCTGGTGGCCCCAGGACTCGTGGAAGATCGCTCGCTCGATGCCGAGCTCCGTGGCAAGATCGGGATGGCTTCGAACCAGCCAGAGACGGCCGTCATGCCACGCCGCGACTACATCGCTGCCATCCGAGCCCTGCTCGCGCGCCTCGGCTTGAAGCGCTTGCGGAAGCTCCCCGAAGGATTCGACCGCTTCAACACGCGGAGCGTTCTTCCACCCGGCGGTTGTCCGTTCGACGACCGCGTCGAGATCCACTTCGCTCGCCGTCGGGACTGATTCGGCGCGCGTCGAGCGCGACAGGAATGGCCGATCGGCGACGGTGCGCTGACCGCTGCCAGCAACCGAGGTTGCCTTGTTCCCATCGAGGTGGATGACGTCCAGCGCGCGGATATCGCCGTCGCTCAGCAAGCGCGCGATGTTGCGGCCGGCCTCGACGTTGCGCGACACCACGATGGCTGCTGCAGCATTCGCTTCCGTCACCTGCCTCATCACATGGGCGGCGCCGGTGTCGATGTCGCCGGTGCGCAACTTGGCCATCTCCGCTTCATCAAGCGGTAGGAAGCCGACGGGCCGATGTCGGTTGTCGAGCAGCAGCACGCCAGATTCTTGGCGCTCTCGCGCGTAGCGCAGAGCATCCTGCGGGTCTGTGATCGCGGCGCGATCGTTCGGCGGCACGCGCCGCAGCGCACGCTCTTGGATTGGCACGTCTACATTGCGACGGCTGGCCGTCACGCCATCGACTACCGTGCTCCCGTCTTCGGGGCGGAACAGCGACGCCCGTCGGTTGCCGGGCGCGACGACGATCATGCCGTGCGTCTCGATGCCAGAGCCATCCATCAGGTTGCGAAGAAGGCTCGTGATGGCTTTGTCGGCGGCGCTTTGCTCGATGACGCCCGAAGGGTGGTTGTGCGCGAACCACACGTGGCGAGCGCCAGGCACCTGCGCGACAGCGCCGAACACAGTGCCGGGGGCCACGGATGAGCCGTCGATGGTTCCGACGCTATGCCGAATGACCGCCAGAGGGCGGCTGCTCGCGTCGGCGACGACGGCGAGCATTTGCTCCTGCGGCGACTTGCGCAGCGGCGCGATGATGTGCGCGACGTCCTGCCAGCCGGAGATGCGCTCGATCCCTGCCCGGAAGGATCCGGTCGTTACTAGGCGGGCGTTTTGCGCAAGCGTCGCAGCTTTGCGGCGGAGAGGGATGGTGCCGACGGCGGGCGAGGCGAAGAGGTCGAGCTGACCAGATACCTCGCCTCGGGCTCCCCGTCGAGCTTGTGCACGCGTCGGATCGGCAACGCTTCCACGTTCCGACTCAGGCGATAGCGGGCGGGTTTCTCCATAGGTCGCGGCGTTCTCTCGAACTTCTCCGAGATCGATTACTTCTGGCTCTCGAACGGATTCACCAGCTTCGGCTCGCTCGTCTTGAGTTCGTTCCCGGCCATCACTGCCAGGCCGATCAGCGCCCGGTCGAGCCTCTGCAGCAGGGCGTCCCCCTGCAGTGAAGAGCGATCCGCTCGTTCGGATTCGGTTGTCGTCTGCATTGATTCGCTCCACCTCGCCGATCGCGCGGCGAGTCACGTCCTCGGCGCTCGCCGGCGACCGACCAAACATATCACCGTTCTGCGCTGCCTGTTGCTCGGCAGCCACGGCGCGCGCCGCCTCGCGCAAGCCCGTCGCCATGCGCGAAACCGACCGCGCATTCGCGCCGAACATTCGTGCCCACTGGTCGCCGGAAGTGTCGCGCGCGATCAGGTCTCCCTGAGCGAGGAACGCTTCGATGCGCTGCCCGGACTCGCGTGCGGCACGGAGTACGTCGAAGGCAGCTGCGATGCGCGACGGATAGTCACCGAGCGACCCGGTGCGATCCACCTTCGCCCACTCTGGCGCCGCACGCACGAGCGCGCTGAGCACGTTGCGGGCATCGGGGTCCGCGTCCTCTGCCATCGCGGCGATCATCCGGTCGCTGCCGTAGGCGCGCGCGAACACGGCCGCTCGGAGGCGGTCGAAGAACGTCTTGTTGGGCCGCCCCTCGCCATCGACCAGTTTCGCCGCTTCGTTGGCGCCGAGGTTCCGGAGGAACGCGCGATAGAACGGCGAGGCCGGGTTGGTCGACAGGTCACCGGCATCCGTTACCGGCAGTTCGTCGAGATCAGGGAGCGCTCGCGCATCCGTCCGCGCCTGCTCGGTCGGAGAGAGCCCGAGGTTCGTCGAGGCATTGGACTCGGCGCCCATGTCGCCGACGTTGTGCTCGGCGTCGTAGAGCCGGATCAGCACCGGGTTGCGCTTGCCGGCGATCGCTTCCGCGCTGACGCCGTGCAGCGCGGCGTCGTCGATCAGACCCTGCCGATACGACTCGGCCGTGCCACGCTTCCAGGCGCCCTGCAGGCCGGCCACGCGCCCATTGTTGAGCGCGCGCAGTCGAGCCTTCGCGTAATGGGCGTTCGCCGTGCCGTCCGCAGAGTGCGACGCCGCGACATCGTCGGCTTCGACCACGGCATACCGGACGGGAATGCGGCGACCGGTCGACGGCATCACGACGTGGTCCTCGCGTCCGAGGTCGGCTTCCGGCACGGCGCGCGCGGACTCGGCGGCCGAAACCATCGGTGCGCCGGAGTTCGGGTCGCGCGAAAACGACAGGCGCTGCGCATCCGGCGCGCCCGCGATGCCCTGCATCTGCGCCACGCTCGCGGCGCGGGACCGGTCGCGGTTCTGGAGCGTCAGTCCGCCGTCGGCTTCCGCTGCACGCCCTGCAGCGCCCGGGTCTGCACCAGGCAATCCGCTGACATCTCCACCACCCGACCGCGCGGCGGCTCCGGCGTTGCTTCCGTCGCTTCCGGGCGCGGGACCACCTTGTCCGGTCCGCGCCAATGTGGTTGCTGCTCGATCATTGTTGGCTCCTTGCTGTGGTTGCTGTGCACGCCACGCCTCGAAATCGCGCCGCGCCTTGTTTCGCAGGATGACGCCACCGCCACGCTGCACGAGAACACCGCCGACGCCGGCCGCCCGAAGCGCCTTGCGCACGCGTGAAACGTCGCCTGGGATGAATACCCCATCACCGTCGACACGCGCCTTGGCCAGCGTCTTTGCGTGCTCCCGTGGTACAATTGCGCCGGAGGTAGGACCAATGGAACTTGATCCGCGCAACGCCGATCCGCGCTCGCTTCCGCCGGGCACCGAATGGTTCGATGACTGGGACGCCGGCTTGATCGCGCTGCTCCCGCCAGGCACCTCGCCCCGCATGCTGGCCTTCGAAGACGGTACGTCCCGTGCGATCTTCCGCGACTCGCCGCTCGGCAAGGCTGTCGGCTCCACTCGCGAACTGACGTCGCCGGTGGAAATAGAGCGCGCCATCGTTGAAGCAGGCTTCCCTGCGACAACGTCGGCCCAAGCTGCGGCGTAGATCTCCCGCATCCGGGCTACCAACTCGGCGTTTTTTGCCTGTTCCGCCGGCGTCAGCGCGCGGTCCTCTCGCGCAGCCTTTGCGCGGATTGCGCGCTGTTCCTCGTAGAGCTTGTGCCCCGCGTCCTTCGCGCGAAGCATCTCCGGCGTGTTGATCTGCAGTTCGACCGTGTGCCCGTCGACCCTGACGTTCATATTCACGTCGCGGTAACCGCCATCGATCCCGTCCACAGACGGGTCAAGCGTGTTGCGGAACTTCGTCGGCTTCCCGAACCGGCGCTCGACAGCCGCAATCACGGCCGGCACCTGGTCGAGGCGATCGACGACGAGCGTGCCGCGAACCAGATCCTTCAACTTCGTCGGGTCATAGGTGCCGTCCTCGATGTTCCGGTAATCGGACAGCGTTTTCTCGCCGGCACGCTTCACACCCTTCAGCGGCGCGAGCATCGGCCGCTTGGAGAGGCCGAGTTCGCGAGCGATTCCCGCAACGCCACGTTCGAACGCTGGGCGCGCGGCTTCCGCGCTCTCGTAGTGCGCGCGCAGACCGCTGCGCGTGGCGTCGTCCAGATCGGCATGCGCGTCGAGCTCGGCACCCCAGTCAGCGCGCGGCGCTTCCTTCTTCGTGTTGCCGCTCGACAGCCATTCGCGGAACTGCCGCATGTCGCCGAACCGGCTCACCGATCCGAGGCCCTGCCATCCTTCCTCGTAGTTCGCGGCGTACCCCTCGCGCGCGTCCGTCTCGGTCGGGAAGCCGATCATGACCTTGTGCTCGTCGAACTTTCCGGTCTTGGGATCGACCTGGTTCACTACGAACACGGGGAGGTCGGCGACGTCGTCGGCGTTCGCCTCGGGGCCGAGGAACGTGTCGACGTGATCCTTGTCCTTCCCGACGGTGCCGCGGATGTATCCGTAGTGGTGCTGCAGTGGCTCCCATTCTTCGCGGCGGCGCGATCCAGCTGGGTTCTCGATGCTGATGTCGAGACCACCGATGCGCATGTGCCCCTTGCGATAGTTGCCCGCCTCTTTCTGCGCCGGCGTCGGCTCAGGGAGGTCGTTCTTCGGCGAGGTCGCCGCGGCGTGCGCGGCCGCTTCGAACTGCGACTCAGCGTCCTGGCCAGCCATCCACCACGGCGGCGCGTCGTCGTCGCGCTGCTGCGCGAGGTCTGGCTGTTCCTGCGAGTTCTCGCGGCGCGAAACCGCGCGCTCGACATCCGGCGTCAGGCCCAACTCGGCCTTGCGCTGCGCGTCCGCTTCCATTGCAGCGGTGAGGCCGAAGCGTTGCGACGGCGTAGTCGCTGCGCCGGACGGCGACACCTCGATGATTTGCGCAGGCAGCGCCAGCACGGGAGGCTGCGCGGCTTGACCTGCATTCGGTTGCTGCTGGTCGTCCCAGACGACGCCGTCTTCTTCGCCAGCACGGTTGAGGATGTCGCGCACGCGATCGCGCGGCTCGACACCGCCATTGGATGCGCGCGGCGCGCGCGCGCGCTCGGGTGCGCCAGGCAGTGGCGCTTCCGGACGCGGGCCCAGCGCGGCTCCCATGCCGGCGCCGAGCAGCGCGGATACCGGCGCTTGGCGCGGATCGAACAGCGGTCGATCGAGCTTGTCCGGCAGGGCCTCATTGACCAGCCCGACCTGAGCCGAGTCGGCGACGACGTTCGAGCCAGCGCCCTGCAGCGCGCGCGCGATCGCAGACCCTGGCGCACTGATCGGCGCGGCGTTCACCAGCGCATTTGCGCCGAACTCGGTCGCGGCAGCCGTCAGGGCATCGCCGGAGTCGCCGCCGGCGCGCAGAACGTCGATGCCTGTACGAGCACCCATCGCTGCGCCGGGTACGAGCGAGGCCTTCGCCGAATGCTCGAGCGCACTCGCCAAGCCGCTCCGCACTGCTTCACCAGCGGTCGCTGCACCACGCATTGCGGCCGGCGCGGCGCTTACGCCGCCGGTGAGATACATGGCGCCGATGTCGGGAATCATGCGCGTACCGGCGAACGCAAGCCGCTCGCCAAGGTCCGCGTCCTGTCGCGGCTGCAACGCGGTGTCCGCGTCGAACGCGCGGTCGACCATGTTGCGCATCCAGAAGTCGGTGGCTGCGCTGTCGCCGCGCACGAAGTCTGCGGCCGCGGCAACCGGCGCTCCGGCGAGCAGGTTCGCCGTGCCAGCCGTGCCGTGCATCCACGATCGAGGTCCCCGAACCACTGGGTTGTCGACGATGGCCTCGGCGACGGGGTTGTCGAACAGATGGGCGAACGGATCCGCCCCTTCCATCATCGAACGCAGGCCCGGCGCGCGCGGCGCGGGCGACGACGCTTGGGTGCCGTCCACAGGCTGCGGAAGCGGCACTTCACCCGAGGCCTGCGCCGCGGTGATCGCGGTCGACATGCCGCCGGCACGCACGTTCCCGAAGTCCGGAGCGGCATCGTCCCACTGGATCGCATCAGCGGAGATTGCTGGCGCGTCGTCCCACTGGATACCGCCCGCGGCTTGCGGCGCGTCGTCCCAGACGATGCTGTTCGGGTCAAACGGGTTGGGCATCTCGCCTTCCTTGGCGGTTACTCGAGGGGCAGAATCGTTCCATCCTCGTACTGCGCGACGCGGCGCCCGTTCGCGGTTCCAGTGCGCACCACGCGACCGTGCGAGCCGCCAGGCGCTGGCGATGTGCCTGGCCGGGCACCACTGCGCTGTGGCTGCGCGGCGAAACGCGGTGGCGGCGCAGCTCCCTCATCGCCCCACTGCGGATCGACGCGTCGTGGCGCCCACCAGCCCTCCGCTTCCGGATGCGCGCGGCGCATGTAGTGGGCCGTGACCTTCGCGGCATCGTCAGCGCGCGCGCCGTCCTTCACCTGGTCGGCGTAGAACTTGGCGGCGATCTGCGCCGGGGTGCCCTCGCGCTCGCGGCCGGCCAGCGTTCCCTTTGCCGGCTGACCGGATTCGTCCATGATCGGCGCCGTGCGGCCGGTGGCGTAGTCGAACTGCTGCAGCGATCCATCGTCGCCGCGCACGAGCTCGGTGAAGTTCTTCGGGTTTTTCGCGCGCGCCGCGGCTTCTTCCTGCTGCGATCGGATGCCCTCGAAGGCAGCCTGCACGTAGATGCGCGGGTCGACCATCGTCGCCGCTGCGCGCAGCAACTGATCCTGATTCGCGAACTGGGTCACCTTGCCGCCGGCGCTCGTGATCGTGAACGAACCGTCTTCGTTCTGCGTGATTCCTGCGATGGGAGCGCCCCCGAAGGATCCGATCGTGCTGTTGTACGCTTCGGCCAGGCCGTTCCAATCGCCGGTCGCGCGGCCCTGCGCAAATCCCGCGCCGATCGCGTTCCGCGCCTTCGCAATGCCCATGTCGAGGCGCTTCTCGTCGATGCCCATGCGCTCGAGCTCGATGCGCATCGCATTGAGCGACATGCGCTGCCCGCTCTCGGCCATGCTCTGGCGCTTGGCCTGCTGGCCGAGATCGAACTCCGCATCCTCCTGCGCATACTTGGTCGGCAGGCGATCCAGTTCCATACGACCGCGCTCCGCCTGCATGCCGCGGATCGAGCGGTCGAGGCCGTACGTCTCGTCTTCGCGCTGCTCGAGGATAGGCCGACGTTTCAGCATGTGTGACCGATCCTCGAGCCCGTGCTCGAACACCGTCTCCACACGCTCGTCCGCGCGCGCCTCTCGCCCAGCCTGACGCTCGCGCTCCGCCCGCGCCTCCGCGTCCAGCGCGTTGCGGCGGTTGATTTCGTTCTGCTGGTCCCATCCATCCATCAGGCCCTGCAGGATGCCGCCGGTCGCGAGGCCTGCCATCACACACCTCCGAACATGTTGTTGCCCGAGTACTCATTCACGAGCGAGCTGACGCCGCGGCCCATCATCTGGGCGCCGGCGGCCGCCGCTTGGGAATACTGGTCTGCCCTAGCGCCGTACATCGCCGCCTGCCCGCCGAATGCGCCGCCGAGCGCGCTGCTGCCGGCATTCATCGTGTTGAGCGCGTTCGCTTGCGCGCCGCTCGACAGGCTCGCAAAGCTGGCGAGCTTGTTAAACCGGGTGTCCTTGGCGGCCTTACGCGCCTGGTTGTTGCCGTTCACCTGCGCCATCGCGCGGCCGAGTCCATACTGGGTTTCGCTCGCGCTGAACGCACCGTCGGTCGGATTCACGCCGTAGCGCTCCATCGTCCGGCGATTGATGTCCTGCGCAGTGTCGAAGGACATGCCGACGTCTGCGGCGATCGCACCATAGTCGGGGCGCTCTTCTTCCATCGCGAGCTCGCGGAAACTGGTAAGCGCCGGCATGTAGAGCTGCTTCCAGTCCTCGTACTGCTCCTTGCCGAAGTCCAGCTGGTCCTGCGCAACCTGCGCCTGCGCATCCATCGACTGCTGCTGGCGCTTGGAGGCCTTGTCGGATGCCTTGCTTGCCTTGTTGGCGCTGTACGCGCCGGCTGCGACCGTCGCGACGGCCATCGCAGTTACTGCGGCCATTGCACCAGCTCCTTGGTGTAGCAGCTTTCGCTGAAGCGGTATCCCATCCGCTCGTAGAGGGCCGCCGCTTGGGGCGGGCTGTTCGACAGGTGCACCATCTGGATGGCCACGGCGCCAGCGGCGCGGCAGGCTGGCTCGACTGCCGAGAGCAGCGCGTGTCCCGCGCCGGACTTGCGCGCGTCAGGATCGACCCACCACACCACTTCGTGCGCAGTGCGCACCGCATGGTTGAACATGAATGGCGCGATGAACAGGCCGGCCATCCCGACCACGCGACCATCAACCTCCGCGACCAGCATCGTGCCGGTCTCCATCATCGACCGCGTGAGCGCCGCGACTGCATCCTTCGACATCGACACGAATCTGGCATAGCTCGTGGTCGCGTAGAACGCACGCGACATCGCGACGATCGCTTCCAGATCCGCTTCGGTGGCGAGGCGGACGATCACGACGCCGCAACCCCTAGAATGACGCCGAGCGCAAACGGCGCCACGCAAGTACCGCGCTCGCTATTGGCCCGCTCGGCGGCCAACGCGCTGCGTTCCAATGCGGCAACTTCACGTCGACGCAGCAGAAGCAGTTCCCGGTCGCGACGCCACGCGGCCGCTTCATGCGGCGGCATGCCTGCCGTCACGGTAGCGACGAGCTGCTGTTCTCTCCTTGCCGCGTACTGCGCAACATCGATCTGAGCCATCGCCGCGGCCGCTGCGATCACGAACATGGGACACTCCTTGGCGTGAAGAAGGCGACCGCCACCAGCCGGCCATTCTCCGGACAATTCCCGAATGCCGCGAAGGGATACCGGCTGTGGAACAGCGCGCTCTCGTAGATCGCGGCACGGTTGTAGCGCATGCGCGCGACGCCGCGGATCGACCAGGCGTCCGCGTTGTTCCAGTCGTGCCGCACCTGCTCGAACAGGTCCGCGTCGCCCGGATCGATCCGGTGCGCGCCGGTCGCGTGGTGGCGCCAAAATGCGGTGCCCCCGGGGCCGTCGCACAGGTAGAGCACAAGCGCATGCGTGCCCCAGCCGAGGTCCGAATGGATCGCAGCGTTCGGCATCTCGCCGTTGAAGTTCATGCGGTAGCCCATGCCGAGCATGTCGACGGGACCCATGATCGCCTCGATGCGCTCGCGCAGACCCGGCACGTCGACGAGGGAAACGCGCTTGTAGACCTCACCATCCGGGCCTGGCCAATCGATGAACTTCGAGCCGAGCGCGTGCGCCCGAACCGCGTCGGGGCTGGCGAGGAAACTGTCGTGGATAGTCAGGCCGTCGAGCATGGCTCTGAGCGCAATTTCGCGGACCTAGATGATCCGAGGACGTCCGTGCTGGTCCAAGTGAATTACGCGATATGCATCGCGATCACGTTCCAACCTTGCATGATCGAAAACTGCGCCTCAGCCATCGTTTTCATGTTGAGCCGGACGTAGTACTGGCCCGGCGTCGGCTGGACGACGCCCATGATCGTGAATGGCCAAACTTCGGGGGCGAAGTCGTCCACGACCTGCTCCTGGATCAGGTAGCCGGAAGTGTCCTCGTAGCCTGCGGCGCCGCCGCTGCCCGTCAGCGTCGCCTTGAACATGTAGCCCTTGTGATCGTTGCCGCCGCTGGACTGGGTCGCCAGCGTTCCGGAAATGATGATGAGGATGCGCGGCGCGCCGCCGCTGCGAGTCGGCTTCACGTTGATGCGGCCGCCCGAGACGGCCACCTGCACAATGCTCGAGGCGCGCGGGTTTGCGCCGCCGAATCCGGACCATCCCGAGCCAGGTCCAGCGTCGCTGGCCAGCGAAGGCAGCATCAGGCCAGAGTCGCCAAGGAACAGGTCGGTGTTGAAGCCTGCGCGCGCCTGATCGTCGCGAACCCAGAAGGCGCCGTTCGCTTCCGACCTACCCTCGCCCGCCGTGCCGTAGTTCGCGCGAGGACCGATCCACATGGCGAATCGCTGGCCCGGCTGGCCGTCTCCACCGATCGAGGCGACATTGATGCCATCAGTCGCGATCACCGCATCGTCGCCGACGGAGAGGTTGCCGCCGACAAACAGGTTGCCCAGCCGGTCGAGCTTGAACGCTTCCTGCCCGGTCGCTGGCTTCCAGTAGCGCAGCGGGTACTGGCTGGTCACTGGATTGTTCATCTCGATGATGAAGTTCGAGATGCTGTCGTAGCTGCTGGGGTCCAATGCGCCGGTGCCGGGTGTGCCGGCGATCAGGCGCTGTCCAATGACGACGTTCGCGTTCACCACCTCGGCCTGCAGTTGGTGGATGAATGCGGTCTGCGCCGTCAACACGTCGAAGTCGGCCTCGGTCGCGCGCACGAGCCCGTCGACCACGAGCTTGCCGCGGATCCCGACAACACCGCGCGTCGTGTCGATGACGAACGGGATATTCGGCGCCGGCATCAAGGCGTTCTTGTAGACGTTGAGGTCGCTCGCGTTCGAGAACGATCCGTTGTCCGTGCGCTTCACGCGCACCGTCGACCCGCTGACGGATACGACTTCCACTTCGAGGCCCGCCAGGCCGATGCCAGCGAGCGGGTTCGGGCTCTGCCCCTGCGGGTTGCCGTCGGTGATCGCGAAGACGGCCGTGTTCGGATGCTCGGCGTCGTCGCTCGCGCGGATGCCATGGTTCGAAGTGCCGAGCGCTATGTTTGCCTCGACGCCGGTCCCGATGCGGGAAATGCTCTGGATCACGCCACCGGCCATGCCGGTGCCCATCACTGCGAATTGATTCGCATTGATCAGGAAGGTGCTCAGCGTCTCGAATTCGCCCTCTTCGTTCTGCGAGGTTTCCAGTCCGAGCCCGAAGCCGGCCGCGTAGACCAGGCCGTCTGAGGTGATCTCGCGCATGCGCACGGACCACATTGCTTCCACTGCGCCATCCGCGTGCTGGGCGATCTCCATCGCTTGCTGCGCCTGTACCGTTGCTTCCCCGATCGACGTCTCGAGCGCGGCCACCTCGCGCGCGATGACGCTTCCAGGCTCCGCGCTGACGAAGACGTTGTGGAACACGCTGGCGATGAGGTCGATGAAGTCGTCCGGATCGTTCCCGCCACCAGCTCCCGCAGCGCCGATCGTCACGCCCGTGACGGCAACGCCCGCGCCAAACGGGACGGAGTTGCCCGGGATGTTCAAGATGACATTCGGCCCGCCGACGCTGAATACCGTTTGGTTGCCGGCGATGCTGCTGAGCGGACCAGATGGCGCGATCAGGTTGATCGTTTGACCGGCGGAAAAGTTGCTGCCGGCCGAAGGGTTGGCGAGTGTCAGCAGGATCTGAGATGGCAGTTCCGCAGCGCGCGTGTAGGAGAAGACGGCGAACTGCTCGCCGCCGCTGTTATCCGCCGCTGCCTGCGTGATGGCAGCCTGCCAGATGTTCACCTCTTCGAGGTTCGCCGCGTTCTCTTCGGCGATGCCCGTCACGTATCCGATCCGCTGGATCAACGTCTGGCTGCCGGGCGGCTGATCGCTCACGCCGATGATGCGGATGAGCTGCTGGTTGATCTGGCCGTGCAGTGCGTCATCCAGCGAAGCGATGTAGTTCGTGACGCCGCCCGCCTGCATGATCGGGTTGAACGCCGCGGTGTCGAAGAACTGACCCACCAGTTGCCGGTAGATCGACGTGTTCTGCACGTTCGTGATGAGCTGACCTAGCACCAGCGCAGGGTCGATCGAGAGTTGTCCGCTCGCGCCGAGTAGCGGCGCGTACGGACCAGGCACGCCCGCCGTCGACACAAACCGGACCCAGTACCAGTAGGTCGTCGGGTTGAGCGCATCGCCCAGCGGATCGGCCGTGGTGTCGAGCCTCACGAGGTCCGCATCGGTGAAGATCGTTCCGGCACCGGTGCCAGCAAAGTCGGGATGTACGTTGCCCGGCCCGATCGGCCGGTTCGGCTGAGGCATGGCGCCGAGGTTGAACGTCGGCGCAATCGGATTGCCGGCGCCATCCCTGCCCGCCTCAGGCTTGCGAAAGAGCTCCGCGTAGGCGTGGTTGTGATAGTCGGGCGGGTTCCACGTGACCATCAGTCCGCTTGGCGCGATGTGATGCACCGAAACGCCTGTTGGCGCTGGCGGCGGCGTGAAGTCGTCGTCGCCGAAATCCGGATCTCCCGGGTCGAAGATCGGACTGCCGGGATCATCGCCACCACCATCGCCTGGGCCGACCACCGCAGCTCCGCCGCGCCCGACGTTGACCTTCGCGATGCCGGCGTCGCCGAGTTCGCGAAGCGTGACGAAGCGATCGAGCGGATCACCGCGACGGCCGTAGCCGACCTCAACCGACTCCTTCAGAGCCTTGAGCGCCAAGTCGACCTCATTCTGGCTGCGACCGATCGCAGGGATCGCCGGCACCTTGGTCTTGCGCGGGGAGCTGGTCACTGCTCCCTCACGTCGTCCGTGTTGTCGCTGAGGACGAGGCTCTGGACATCGTGCGCGGTGTCGAGCACGACTTGGTACTCGCGCGACAAGAACCCACCGGGAAGGCGGAACGGCTCTGGCCCTGCGACGCTGATCGCGTAGCTGTCAGGAAGCGTGCCGTCGGGCTGCCCCGTCCCAGCCTGCAGGTTGCCGTAGCGCACCGTGAGAGCGACCGGATAGCCGCTCGCGAAGACTCGGCCGATCGACAGGTTCACGGCGTGCGGCAGCGTGAAAACCTTCGACACCCAGCGCGCGGTAAGCGCAGCAGGACCATCATCGAAGCGATGGCGCGCCTGCTGCGACACGCCGGACACGAGGATGAAGTTCAGCGCATCGTCGTCCGGGTCGATCGCCGGCGCGCGTCCAAGCGTCGACGTGTCGCTGATGTTGAGGCCGTCCCCCTTGAGCTCAACGATCAGCGTAGGCTTACCCGAGTCACGCGAGAATGCGATGTACCGCCCGTCGTGGTAGATCGCGTCCATCGTGCTGGACCAAAGCGCGGCCCACTGGCGCTTCGAGACGTGCTGCAACGTCACGACGCGCGAGCTCGCGGCAGAGATGAAGGCCAGGCCATCCGGTGTCGGGTACACGACGCCAGCGCCGACCGAGCAGACGCCACCCTTGTTGAGGCACGGCGCATCGATGTCGAGCTGCTGCAGCGATACGCTCGCCGGATCGGTGCCACTCGCGAGGTAGGGCTTTCCTTTCGTGGCGAGCACGGCCGTCTGGCCGTACACGGCGATCCCGACGATGTCGTCCTGCGTGGTCTTCCGGTAGCTGTCCGGCCACGCGCTCGGCTGGTACGGCTCGCTGAGATAGAGCGTGTTCCCGTTGAAGCCCCCGAGGAACCCATTCGGCATCGCGAAGAGTCCGCGTAGCCCGTTCGGCGCCGGCGCCCAGAACTCGCTCGGCAGCAGTTCGCCCAGCGCAGCATCCTTCACGTCGTCCACGATCGGCTGCGTCGTACCGGTCGGCGCGATCGCGACCTCCTTGACGAAGAAGAACTCGGAGCCTGCCGTTCCCGTCTCGGTGCGGTACAACCGAATCCGGTTCACGAAGGCCGACGCCCACGCTGGCACTTGTCGATCGACGGTCACGGTGACGGTCGAGTCGTAGCGGAAGTCGGTCACGTCGCTGGGCGGGCTCGGCATGCCCTCTTCGCCCCAGTCGGTCACGAAAGTGGACACGTAGCTGCGAGATTCGAGGTCGGAGTCCTGATAGACCCGCTTGATCGACATGCTGGTCGCCGACGTGAACGCCGTGTAGTTCGCGCCGTCGGAGTCACGAAGGTCAAACGTGCTCGCCGTGACGTTGCCGACGATGAACTCGAGGCCGATGACCTCCTTCATGCCTTCGTCGGTCGGCGCCGCGGCGACGCGCGAGCACGCGACGCGCTGCCCCTCCTTGAACGGATGGTTCGGCGCAGTCACCGTCACCGGCGACGTCTGGCTCATGCTGGTGAGCGTGCGCGGCGGACCGGTCGTGATCGACGCCGTCGCGCGCGACTCGACCGTCGTCGGCTTCACAGTAGGCTGCGGCACGCCGAGGCGACGGATGATGCCGGGATTGTTCGCCGTGATGGCGGCCTGCGTCGGCTGAGACGCGACGCGCGGATAGTTGTCGGCCGTCGGCGTGTTGATCGTCGAAGGATCCACGCGCGACCAGTACAGCCGCCCCAGCGAGTCCTGCGGAACAGGCGAAGCGACCGGGTCAACCTCCCATGGCGCCGGCCAAGCCAGCCAGGTCGAAGCACCTTGGAACCGGTACTTGAACAGGCGCGACACCGCGAAGCCGAGCGACGATTGCAACGACGTCGCCAGCAGCGGGCGCAGATCGGTTCCATCGAATCGGCAGTCGCGCGCGAGCGTCGCTCCGCCGGCGGCGAGCTTGCGCGGATCGATCAGCGGTGCGACGCCGCTGAACCCATCAATCCGAATGGCCGTCACTGGCCTGCTCCTGGGCTTCAACCGGCTTCGGCAGCATGGCTCGCAGCGTGCGGTGCGCCAGATTGATCCGGTCGAGCAACGCCTCTTGCGACGCCGGTCGATCCTTCAGCGTGGACACGTACTCGATCGCGATGTTCGCGAGAATCTTGAGGGCCGTATCCGCATTCATCGTGGTCACCGCTTCACGCGCCAGCGCTGAGACGACGAGTCGTACCAGAGCGTGACGCTGTCATTGGCCGGGAGCGTGAAGTTCACGCTTCCCGGCATCGAGAATCGATTGGCAGCGGTCGAGCTCGCGTTCTCATGCGAGAGGGTCATCGCGCCGCCAGTGGTGTTGAAGAAGGTGATCTCGTTCCCACCACCGCTCGTGGCGGGAGCGATCAGCCCGGTGAACGTGGTGGCAGACCCTGTGATTCGAATGATCCGCGCGGTCGCGAGGTTGGTCGGGTTCCAGTTGTTCACGGTTCCACCGGCGCCTGCGGAACCGAAGTTGCCGAGGCGCCACTGCAGGGCTCCGGCAGCGATCTCGGTCGACGAGTCGAAGAAGACGACCCCTTGCGAAACGAGTGTGCCATTGCAGTTCAGCGTGTTCTGAAACGTCGCAGTGTTTACGACGTTCATCGCCCCGCCGACAGAGACGTTGCCGGCGAATGCCGCGTTGTAGACCGAGCCGTTGTGCGAGAGCGTGAGCACGGTGCCTGGCGCGCTGGTTCCGTCGGGAGAGACTTGGAACAGCATCGACACCTTCACGGCCGCTCCGCTGATGCTGGCGACCGTCGATACGATGCGCGCCGGCTGCGCCCAGTTGCTCGAGGCGTGGCGCGCGTACCAGCGAATCGATCCGAGTTCGTCGTTCACCTGCACCGCGGTGTTGCCATCGATGCCGCGCCCCTTGGCCAGCGCGAAGCGCGGTCCGGCGGTACTGTTCGCGCCGACGAGCGCAGTGAACGACGCGATGGCCTCCGAGGATGAGCCCGCGAAGTAGGAGGTGTTGCCGTAGAACGCGGCGCGGACTCCGATACTGCTGTCCGACGACTCGAAGCCAGAAGCGTGCGCGCTTGAGTACGTCGAACCGAAGTTCGGAGTCCATGTGCTCTTGGCTCCGCCTGTTACGTTGAGGGCTGCTGCGACGTTGACCGCTCCGCCCGCAATGACCTGGTCGACGGTGATGAACGGGTGCAGCAGGCCTTGGGCCGTGAGCGCCTGGTAGATCACGGCGCCAGCGGTCCACGATTGCGCGGTCGAGCCCGCTGCGCCGCGCACGCAATGCCGCAGGCTGAACGTGCCGTCGCCGTTGTTGTCGACCGCGTCGTACAGCACGATCTCGAACTTGGTCGGCTGCGTCAGCGAGTCGGTGAGGGTCGCGATGCCGAAGCCGCCGCTCGCAGCATCGCCAGTCGGGTTGGCGGGGTTGTTGAACGGCGCGACAGCAGCGTTGAAGGTGATCGTGTTCGCGACGGAGTTGATCGACGTCGCGAGCACCACCCGCGCGTTGTCCGCCATGGAGTATCGGCCGAGCATCAGACCTCCTTCACCTTGATCTTGAAATCGACCTCCTTCACGCGGCCGTCTTCGGTTTCGATCGTGAGGGTCAGCTTGTAGGTCACGCCGTCGATGCCGTCGGAGAGCCAGACTTTTACGCGCGAGGACCGCAGCCCGGGGTTGCTCAGTGCCGGCCCATCGTCGTCGGTCATGCGCACGACCTGGACGATGGTCAGGTCGGAGGTATTGCCGCTGGTCGCCGACACGACCGCGCACTGCGCGGCTTCGATTTCGTCGCCCGGGATCTGCTCGAACCACGGACGGAAGTCGATGTCGTAGCCGAGCGTTTCGCCGGGTTGCTTCGTGAAGGTCTTCATGGCGCCGCTGTCGTCCGTGATGGCGAAAGACCAGTCCTCGGGCTCGATCGAGTTCGACCAGTCGTCGGGCTCGAGGACATAGGTGCGGAAGTCCGGTTCCGGGTCGTAGAGGTTGATCCAGATCGTGCCGGCGACCGTCGGCGCTCCGGCCTCCGCCTGAGCCGCGAGGATGCGCGTACGAACCAGCGCATTCCCGTCTGCATCGACCTCGATTGTCGCGTCGGCGCGCAGCTCGCGATAAGTGAAATAGGGCGCAGGATCGACGTCGGCGCCCACCGTGGCCTCGGCCGCGAGCTTGATCGCGAGTTTGACGTCGGCGGCCGCTTCGCCCGAGATGCCGCAGACGACTTCGCCGGCCAGCGGGATCGCTTCCTTGATTGCTGGCGGCGCCGCGTCGACGTAGACCAGCGCCTCGCCGTAGAGCTTCTCGGCGTAGTTCACGTCGCCATAGGCGATCGGCGCGCCACAGATCACGCTCGCGCTGAGGCCGCGGAAGTGCAACAACAGCGGCTCGGAAGTCGTCGCGGTCGCGAGCCCGGCCGCATACAGGAACCGCTGGCCGCGCAGGCGTGGAAGCGTGTTGACCTTCGCACCAGCGCTCGCGGTCGCCGCACCGATGCGCGCGGTGCGAAAGAGCGCGACCTGGCTGGTCGGCGCGCCAGCAACCACCGGATCCGCGAGCACCGTCACGAAGCCGCGCAGCGCGGGGAAGTTCGCGGTCGCGCCGGCGAGTTGCGGATTGCTTCGGAACTCGACGTAGCGGTTCACCTGGTTGCTGGCGACACCGCTGACCGCGATGGAGCCGGTGCCGCGCAGGAGCTTGGTCGGGTCGATGACGCACTCGGCGTCGGCCCCGAGGACGAGATCCGTGGCGAGCTCGGCATATCGGACCGGCGTTCCCTTGTCGTCGACGATCGTGTCGGGATTGCCGATGCCGCGCACCAGCACGTTCGCAACCGCGAAGGCGCGGCGATCAGCGAACATCCCGGCATCGTCCACGTCGGCGCCGCATGCCGCCGTCCCGAGCAGCCGGCGGATGCGCACGAGCTCTGGATCGTCACCGATGTCGACGAACGCGCCGGCCGAGGCATCCGCCTCGAATAGCACGTCGTAGGGGTACATCAGCGCAGTGGCGCCAGCGGTCGCTTCCGCGGCAAGGAAGACGTCGAACTGCGCACCAAGCAGGCTGTCGGTGAGGACGAAGGCCTGGGCGTACATGCGCCGCACGGGCGCGATGAAGTTGTCGTCGTCGGCGACCGCGCCAGCCGAGGCGTTCGATCGCAGGGCTCGTCGGCGATACAGCGCTACGGCCGGCGTTGCGCCACCCGATGCGGATGCCTGAAGCCCTCGGCGTCGATAGAGGATCGGCGGATCAACCGCCGCTCCCGCCGTCTGTGTGGCGGCGAGAGCGACGATCTTCTGGAGCTGTCCGCTGCCGTTGAGCTCTTGGGCGTTGAGCCAAAGAGCGTTGAGCACGGCCTACCCCCTCAGTCGAACGTGATCTTCAGCGCGTTCGTCGGGAAGGACGGGACGTCCGTGGGGTCGAGCGTCTTGCTCGCCGTCAGCGGTCCGTACAGCAGCATGTTGCCGAGCGTGAGCGAGTCGAAGATCGCCCAGTGGCTGATCGTTACCGGGGAGACGCCGCCGACCGCCGGGAACACGATGGTGTTCCCGTTCTGGGTCATGCCGTTCGCATCGATCGCGGTGAACGCCGATGCCGGCGTTGCGCCGCACGACACGCGCGCGTAGTTCGTGTACGTGGTTTCCGATCCGCCGCCTGCTTCGCCAGGATCCGACGTGAAGAGGGCCAGAAAGACCTCGCCGGGCGACGTGAACGCCGTCCCGCGCAGGATCACATCGGCCATCTTGCCCTCGAGGTAGTTGCTCAGTGCACCAGCCATCGCACGCTCCTTGTGCAGTCAGGCCCGACCATCCTTGGTCGGGCGGTTACGCAAACATCCGCGGCGCCGCGCGCAGCGGAACATGGCCGCCGCTGTGCTGGTTCCGCTTCGCGCGCACGATCCATTCGTGCCCGATCTCGCTCTGAACCGCCGCTTCCTTCAGGTTGTGCCATGGCATGCCAGGCGACAGCGCCATCAGGTCCGCCTTCGCGAGCGCGATCAGTCCGGGCCGGTACGCGATCGCGATGTCGTCGGGAAGCGTGGTCGCGCTCGGCAGCGGCACCAGCGTCGCGTACACCGCAATCGGACCTGTCTCGCCGACCGCCGGCGTCGGCCACAGGTGCAGGACCTGCGCGGCCGTCGACGTGCTGTAGGCGCGCGGAACACCCGGCACCGCGCTCTGCGCCAACAGCTCGCGATCGCGCACATGGAAGTCGAGCAGCGCGCCCTTGTACTTCACCCACACCGCGCGCTCGACGCGCGCTCCGCTCGGCGCGCCGATGTCGTATTCCGACTGGCCCGGCACGGCAGGCTGATCGTCCAGCACCTCCTGCCAGACATGCGACTCGCGGCACAGCGCCGCCGCAGCGCGGCGCAGCGCTCCGAGGATGACCGGATCCGGCGCAGCCGGCAGGCCCGCCCTCGCGTCCGGAAGCATGTCCTCGAAGCGCGCCACGTCGTCAGCCGCCCGTGCGGTTCTGGGGAGCAGCCGCCGGCGTCGGCGTCGCCAGCTGCGCGGCTGCGGCCATGAACTCCGTGGTCATCGACACGTTCAGCGAGTTGCCGAACGCCTCGAGGTGCGCCATCGCGCGCTGCATATTGCCGGCGTAGCTCGCATCCTTCGCGTAGCAGCGCATCAGCACGAAGTCGAGCAGCGCATTCACGTACTGGTCGCTGAGCGTCAGCACGTCGGTGCCGGTGGTCGGCGAGCCATCGCCATTCGTCAGCACGGTCACCGGCAGGCCCGAGTAGACCACCTCGATGTAGGTGTTCGAAGGCGTCGGGATCGACGGGTAGACGTAGAACACCTTCGGCGCGATGTTGTCGAAGATGTAGTGCTGCACGATCGCCGAGGCGTTCGCCGAGTGCCAGTCCGGCAGTTCGTTGTCCAGCGCGACGCGCGAGCACTCGCGGATCGCGCGGCCAGGCGTGAGGCCATTCGCCCCCATGTTGCGGACCGCGCGCAGGAAACGAATGCCCTTCGGCGTGGAGACGCCAGCCGGATCCGTACCATCCGCCATCGGGATCGACTGCTTCGATCCCGCGACCAGCTTGACCGAAGCGGTGACCGCATTCGAATCGGGGCGCAGCAGAATGATCTGCCGCTGCCCGTCATTGATGTAGTTCACCAGCTCCTGCAGGGACCAACGGACATTGGTCGTGTCCTGCAGCGCGATCGATGCCCGCTGGATGATCTCAGTCGCCCGCATTGCCGCCGCCCTCGGCGCCGACGGTGGCCAGCACTTCGGCCAGCTTCGCCTGCAGCGTGGTCAGGCCCGGGTTGCCCGGCAGCTTCACGCCACGCTCGGCGAGCAAGCGCTTGAGCTCGTCCTTGTCGGTGATCTCGATCGGGTTGATCGTCGATGCGCCGCCGGCGTCGCCAGCACCGCCCGCATTGCCGCCGCCCTCGGCAGCACTCGCTTCAGCCTGCGCGCGCGACGGCTTGGCCTGCCGCGTGAAGTCCGTCGCCCCGAGTTCGACGGCCTCGGCATGGCTGATCTCGACCATGTCGGATCGGCGCGCGAGCTGCTCGGTCCAGGGCCACGCGGTGTTGCCGTCCCGCTTCTTCAACCACTTCATCATCGAATCCTCGATTGGCGTGAGCCAAGGCGCGCCGAAGCGCGCCGTGGCCGAATCGTCACAGGCCGAACATCAGCGCCTTGACTTCGATGACCGCGTCCGACAGCGCTTGGACGGGCGTGAGGTCGATGGTGTCCGCCGCGGCGTAGAACTTGCCGAGCGAGTAACCGGTCGGCGTGTTCGGCGTGCCCTCGGTCAGAGCCGGGGCCATTGCGCCGTGCGCGATCGTCTTCGCGTCGATGCCGTCTGCGAATCCGTCCGGGTCGACGCCGTCGCCGATGTCGAACGTGCGCGTGCTCGAGCCGGTGTCGGCCTTGATGACGCGATACGACACCTTCGCGACGAAGGTGCCGGCCGGGACGTTGAAGATCTCGTGCGCGGCCGCCGCGAGCGGCGTCTTGGCGCAGTCGATCAGCGCCGTGACGACGACGCCGGCCTGCGCACCGTAGGGAAGAGCGGCGGTGCCGCCCGTGGTGAGGTTCATGGTCCGAGTCCTTTCGTATGGCTGGGCAGGTTGCTGGGCGGCCGAAGCCGCCCAGCCGGTCGGTCAGAGCGTTCCCTTGGAGACGCAGTAGCTCACGAGCGCCTGCGGCTTCAGCACCTTCCAGTCCGCGACCGCCAGGCCGCGCGCCGCCGAGCCGAACGTCTGCTCGAGCACCGGGATGACCTGGTTCTGGGTGAGCTGGGCGGCGAAGCTGATCGCCGAGCGGTGCGTCGCGATGCCGTTCCAGCACTTCGTGGTGGACTGCATCTCGGTCGGGATCAGGTTGGAGTTGAAGACCTCCAGCCGGTCGATCACGCCGACGCGACCCGAACGCAGCGCGGACTTGCCGTCGCCGGTCAGCGACGCATCCTTGATGTCGCTGTTCTTCAGGCGCGCGGTCAGCCACGCGGGGACCACGCACTTGCGGTCCTCTTCCGGCACGTTCTGCTCGTCCATCACCTGCGCGATGTTGAGCAGGAACGCGATCGGAGTGACCTGGCCGACGCCGTTGCCGACGACGACGTTCGTGGAACCGGACGCGCCGAGGTTGATGTCGCCACTGATCGCGCCGGCGGCGATACCACGGTTCGCCGGATCGGCGTCGACGTAGACGTCGCCGAGGAAGTCGCGATCCCAGTCGATCTTCAGCTGCTGGGCGGCATCGCGGGACCAGTCTTCCTGGAAGTCCAGGTCCGACTGGAACTTGTCGATGTCGTCGATGTGCACGTTCCAGTACTTCGCGCGCTCGATCGGGAACTCGACCACGTTGGGCTGCGGATTCTGGACTTCCAGAATCTGGCCCTTCGTGTAGTTCTTGATGCGCACGTCCGGCGTCGTGCGGATGATGACCTTGTCGCCCTGCGACTTGATCTCGCCCTCGTAGTCGGTGTTGCAGATCTGGGCCATCACGCACGCGGCGTAGAACTTGACCAGGATCTTGCCCGACCAGACCTCGGGGATCAGGATGCCGGACTGCTGGGGAAAGCCGGCGGCGGCTCCGATAGACATGGTGAGAATCCTTTCTCTGGGTCGGCCATCCTTGGCCGGTATGCGCTCGCGCTATCGAACGCGTCCTTCCTTCTGAGCCGCGGTGATCTCCGCTTCCAGCACCTTGAAATCGTCCTCGGAAATCTTCCCGATGGCCCGGCGCTTGTAGACCTCGCCGACTTCGGCCGTGGTCCAGAGATGCTTCTCGCGATTCGGTTGCGTGCCGCCGCCCGGCGTCGGAACCTGCTGGCGTGCGAGCTTGTCGTCGACCGGCTGCGGCGCCGGCGGCTGATCGGCGGGCTTGATGCCAGCCTGCTCCTTGTAGGCGTTGAAGAACTCCGCGACGGCCGCGACGTCGCCATCCCGGAAGGCTTCCGCGATCAGTTCCTGCCGCGGTCGACGTGCGAAGCGATCGCGCTCGGCAAGGTACGCATGCCAGCGCTCGTCCGTATCGATCGACTGCCAGTCGGGAACCACTCGCGTCAGATCTGCCATGAAGGCCTGTCGCGCTGCCCTTGCTCGATCCGCCGCGACGTCCTCGGTCGCCTTGACGGCGGCCGTGGCCTGTTCGCGCACGGGCTCGATGTCCTTGCGTACGCCTGCGGCTGCGCTGTCTGCCCTGTTCGCGACGAACGCCTCGATCTCGTCGGCCACCTGGTCGCCCAGCGCCTCCCGGACTGCAGCCGGGAGTTTCGTCGCGGGCTCCGGTGCCGGAGTCGGTGTCGGAGGCGGTTGATCGGGGCTGGGAGTGCGCGCCTTGGAGAGCTCCGCCTGAAGCGCCGCGAGCCGTTCCTGTGCGTCCTTCAACTCGCGATTGAGCCTCGGGACGTCGGCGTTGTACATGCCCTGCAGCGTGAGGTACTTCGCCTTCCAGTCCGTGCGGTCCTGTCCGTCCTTCGGCGGATCCTGCTGCGTAGGCGGATCGTTCGGCGCCGGTGGATCACTCGGGTTTGGCGGTTGCGGTGGGTCCTGCGGCGGGTCGCCTGCCGGCGGGTCCTGCGTTCGGGATTTCATCGCTTCCTGAATCGCTCGCTCCGAGCGATCCGCGGCATCCTGCACCTGCTTGGGCAGCTTCATCGTCGATCCTTGAGGTCCGCGTTGCGCGGTGTCCATCGGGTGAGGCTATCGCCTCGCATCCTGGCGCTTTGCGAGCGCTGCGCGCGCGCCTTGCACCAGTTCCATGAGTTCGCCCGCCAGGCTCGCGCGCCCTTGCGCACGGCCGGTGAGCACCAGATCGGTCACCTGCTCCAGAGCATCCCTTGCATCTTCGCGGCGCTTCGCGATCTCGTCGAGGAAGACTCGGAAATCGGGATCGCGCTCGAGGCGTGCGCAGGCTTGCTCCAGTGCGTGTTGACCTTCCATTGCGGCGCATCGTGCAGTCGCGCCACGCGCGCGCCTAGTGAATTACGCGGCTTCGCGGAACAGCGCGTGATCGACGCCGCCGGCGGGATTGCCAGCAGCGTCGACGGCGCCCGGTTGTCCGGGCTGCTGGCCAGGCGTGCCGAGCATCATGGTTGCCTGCCGCTGCTGCGCCAGCATTTCGTCCTTCGACGGCAGAATGTCGTCGGGGTTGAGGTCGAGCGCCTTGATCGTTTCGCGCAGGAGCGCCGCGCGTCCCATAGGTCCGAGGATCGGCGCATCGATCGCGTTCGCCGTAGCCTGCAGGAACTGGGTGCGGCGCAGTTGCTGCTGCTCCTTCGCGACCAGCGAAGCAGCGCCGCGCGCCTGCAGCTGCGCATCGCCCTTCACGTCGGGGTTCGGGTCGAACAGCATGATGTGCGTGTGCACGCGGTTGAGGCTGCCTTCGATCACGCGGTCGATCGCGGCGATGACCCGCTTGATCTGGCGCGAGCTCGCGGTCATCAACATCGACAGGCCGGACGCGGTGCCAGCCGCTCCCGTCGTCGGATTGACGCCCTGCTCGTAGCTCGGGATGCCGCTGTAGTTGTCGGCCAGCTGCGCGAAGTAGCCGTAGACCTTCATCAGCACGTCGACCACCGACTGCGGATTGTGGAACCGCACCGCCGGCGACGGCGTCGTTTTGCTCGACTTCGTCTGGAAGATGCGCCACGGGTAGAGCTGAGTCACGTCCTCGCCGGACGCGAGACGATCGACCTCGACCTCGATCATCGGACCGGATGCGATGCCCATGTTGTTGCACAGTGCGCGCGCGCAGGCGTTGCAGATGTTCTGCAGGTCGCGGATGAGGCGCGGCAGGCCACGGCCCCAGAACTGGCCTTTGATCGAATCGAAGCTCGCCTTCATGTACGGCCGGCGGCGCAGCGGGTCTTCGTTGAGCACGCACCGCACGATGAACCGGCCGACCTTCAGGCAGGTAACCTCGTAGTCGGCATCGGCATCGGGAACCTGCGCCGCCTCCATGCCCCACTCGAGCAGCCATTCGCCGCGCACGGAGCCGTGGAACTCGAGCGCGTCGATCGTGCCGTCCGGCGACATCTGCCAGTTGCGCGACCGCTCCAGCTCTCGGCGCTGCTGGTCGCCGGCGATCGCCAGGTCGTACCCACTGCGCTGATATTCCTCGAGGGCCGCACGGATTTTCTGCTCGTCGTAGCCGGGGACACCGATCATCGAGAAGAGCGCCGACCGGCGCAGCGGAATGCGTTCGAACAGGTAGCCGTCGTCAATGTCGCGGCTGTCGGGCGCCGGGTAGATGTCGAGCACCGATGGCGAGTAGAACATCGGCACGAGCTCGTCCTCGGCCTGCGGCACCGACTTCCCGGTCTTCGGATCGGGCACCCAGGTCAGGCGGCGATTCTTGCGGATTACAGGCCCTTTGAGGATGCCGGCCGGCAGCGCGACGAGATCGGGGATCATGTCCTCCATCGCGTCGTACCACGCGCCCTCGACCAGCACGTCGTCGATGGCATCTTCCATGCGCTGCGCGCGGATCTTCGCTTCGTCGCGCATGCGCTGCTGGATCTGGTCGTAGAGCGACCGCGCGCGCTCGTACACCGCTTCTGGCGTCACGAACAGGCCCGCCTGAATCGCCTGCTCGAGTTCGATCATGGTGCGCTGGTAGATGCCGGCCTTGAGTTCCTGCGGCAGGTCATCGGGCACCGGCGTCGGCTTCACCGTGAAGGGACGCTCGCCGGCGGGCAGCAGGATGTCGCGAATCCAGCCCTCCGCGGCGCGGCACTTCACGTTGGTCAGCAGCATGTAGACCTCGCTGCCGCCCTGCTTCCTGATCTCCGCGAGCTTCGTCGGCGAGTAAATGCCCTCGCGCTGCCGCAGGTCCTCGAGCATGTCCGGCTCGATCTGCGACTCCTTCGCGGAGCGCGCAGCCTCCCAGCAGTTCGCGATGTAGCTGTCGAGACGGCTGAGCAGGTTCTGGTAGGGATCGTTACCGGGCGACGGCGCAGACGTCGGAGCGCCAGGCGCCGCGTCGCGCTTCGCCGACTGGACCTGCTTCAGGATCTCTTCGAGTAGCCCAGGCATTGCGTGCGCTTCCTGCTCATGTTCACTGAACTTGCTGCCGTGTCTACCCTCTCACCAGTGGGCAGAACAGTGAAGTTAATTCCGGCTCGACAGTCCACATGCCGTAAGACTTTTCCTATTTTCCTGTAAGACATTTCCTACAAGCCACCCGGCATGCCTTCAATCTCCAGCTGGAGCAATCGAGCGACACCGCGCTGCACAATGACACCGCGTGTCGCATTTGATACAGGACAATCGGCGGAGGGCGCGCTGTTCGCGCCGGGGACTCTCAGTTCTCATTGACGTCGACGCACTTTGCGTGGCCTACCACGGAGTGCCGCACGTGCCCGCCCATCCTCAACAGTCTTGAACTCGGCTGGTCGATCTTCGGCGGGCGCGATTCGACGTACTCGGACACAACTCCTTCGCCGTTCTGGCGCGCCACTGCGTGCGGCGCTCCGCTTACGCCATCTGAGAGGGGAACTCGATATGTGCAGTATTCGGATCCGGCTTTTTGTTCTATCCATGCTCATCTACGGGTGGGCAACAACCTGTCTTGGGCAAGGCGCAGAGCCTCCTCCGCAAGCATCACAAGAAGTGTGCGCATCGGAGGAGGCGGCACTGCTGGATGTTCAAAATAGATACAAACCAATCATGGATTCTTTGGAGAAACGGGGGGCTGCCATCAGCGAAGAAGGGGACGAAACCAGCCTACTGCGGGTCGATCTCGTGTGGCGGGAAGAGAGATGGGTTTTCGACCTTCCAACGGTAAGCATGAAGACGAAAGACATGAGCCTCGACTTACCCCAGTTTTCAATGCGAAGGAAAGATATGTCCTTTGACATCGTCGAAACCTTCATGGGCACCACTGATTGCGGCAAGTATCCCGAGTTCACATGCAGCGGCTTCAAGTGTAGGGTGAAGTGGTCGGTTATACGTTGCGACCTCCCGCAGACCCGCAAGAAGCGCGTACGCATCTCGCTCGACGTCCCAGAAACCCGGTGGGATACGACCCATTTCTCGATGGATATCCCGGAGATCTCCATGCACAAACAAGAATGGACGTTCAAGCTTCCGGACAAGGTGACTGTTGAGACCCTGGATGAACAAGTCGCGGAGATCAAGCTCAAAGGAGACGCGCTGAAGAGCGAGTCCGAAGCGGTTGTGCAAGCAATGCAGAAGGAGGTGACAGAGAGGACCAGTAGCATGCTGACCTGCCGCCGTCAGGACCTTCTCTCAAAACGATCCGGCGTCGCGTCTCAGTTCGACGCCGCGATTGCACAGTTCGATACATCGATCCAGATGATCACCGCTCAAGGGGGCAATCCGCGCGCAGTCATCAATGATCAAAAGGTCAGCGTCGACATGCTCGCGGCAAAAGACGAATTGGTCAGGAACAAGGAGCGATCGATGGCTGAGTTTGATGCCGCGTTGAAGTCATTGGATGACGCCTCCACGAAGTCGCTGCAGGCCGTAGCCGGATAGTTCTTTCCAACGCGTTACCCTCCATAGTGCTTTCGGGGCCCAAGTCCAAAGCTTGGGCCCTCTCGTGCCGAGTGATCGCCTAGGTCCACCCTGCCGCGCTGCGCTGCTTCACGGTGCGCGCGACGGCCGTCGGCGCCACCACGTTGCCGGCCCACGCCGCCTGGCAGGTGTGCTGGTGCGCATCGTGCGGATGCGAGAACCGGTTCTTCTCTGGCGCTTCCTTGTAGCGCTCGTCGCCCGACACGTTGAGCTTCGCGTAGCGATAGCCACCGAGGAATCCGCGGCGCAGGTAGGTGCACTTCGGCGACAGCAGGTATCCCGGCTGGCCGTCGATCGTCGACTTCAGGAAGCGGATCACCGCGTCCTGGCGCGCAGCTGGATCGTTGGTCGGCGCCTCCTGCGTCGGGATGCCTTCCTCAGCCTGGATGTCCATGCACGAGGTCTCTTCGCCCTGCCCCTTCGCCGCGCCGGCCGGATCGCCCCACGACAGTCCGATGGGCATGCCGACGTAGTTCGCAGCGAGGTGCGGCTTCACGATCTCGCGCGTGAAGGTGCGGATCCCCATGCCCTCGCCGGCGGCGTCGACGACAAGCTCGTCGATCACGCGGAGCTGACCCTTCGGCGTCATTTGCGCGATCACGCAGGCGGGCGTGCGGCCGTAGTCCCAGCCCAGCAGCAGCGGCAAGCCGCGCCACGGCTCGAGGATGTCCGGCGCGCAGTGGATCGAATCGACGTACTCGGGGAACACGACGCGGCCGTCGAGCACGGTGCCGTACTGGCCAAGGATGTAGACCTTGATCCACTCGTCGGTTTTGCCCGGCAGCTGACGGAGCCAGTACTCGTAGCCCAGCTCGTGGTTCTGCACGTTCTCCGCGGCAGGGTTTGGCACGTAATCGGCCGGGCCGCGCTTGATGAGCGCCGGCGGCTGCGCCCAGAACTCGAAACCCTTCGGCCGCTCTTCCTCGGCGAGTCGATACCACCAGTGGATGTCATCCGGCGGATTGGTGTCCATGATGACGCCGGACCAGGACGCGCCGCCGTCGCGCTTCGACGGATAGCGTCCGACGCGGCCCATCGCGGCGTCGATCACCGCCTTCGGGATTTCCTTCGCCTCGTTGATCCAGACGCCGGTCAGCTCCAGGGACAGCAGCTTCTTCACGTCCTTCGGGCGGTCCAGCGCGATGAACAGTATCTCGAGGTCGATGTCGCGCAGGCGAAGGCGACCGCGGATCGGCGCGTCGTACACGATCGGGCAGATGTCGTCCGGGAACCAGTCCTGCCAGGTCTTGATCGTGGTCGACTTCAGCTCCGCGTAGGTGTTGCGCACGATCGCCCAGCGACTGCGCCGGATGCCGCCCTTTCCCGGGCGCTGCTCGGCAGCGCGCCGGAACACTTCGACGCAGCAGCCGACCGACTTGCCCGAGCCGATCGGGCCGCGAATGCCGCGCACGAAGGCATTCGACGCGTGAAACCGCGCCAGCGTCGGCGATGCCGTGTAGTCGATGTGGATGGGGGTGAGCGCGGTCACTTGCCGGCGAGGTTCAGCGTGATGTTCACCGGCCGATCGGGGTCATTGGACAGCTCGACCTTCTCGCGCCACTCGTCCTTCTGGCGGTTCTTCAGCCAGAAGATGCAGGCGACCGTGTCCGGCGGGTAGATCTCGGTGTACGGCACGATCACCGGCTCGCCTTTGTCCTGCATGATCTTCACGGCCGGGTGCCGATAGCCGCACGCACGCTCGAACAGGCTGCGTACCACGCGAGCGTCAGCTTCGGCCTTCGCGGCTTTTAGGGCCTCCGAAAACTCGGGGTGCTCCTTCTTCCACAGGTTCAGGGTCGACTCGGCGATATCGAAGATGCGAGCGAGGTCGGCATCGGTCGCACCGAGGGGTGCAATCTCCTTGGCCATCCGGATGAACTCGGGGCGAAACGACGAAGGACGGCCGCCCGTCTTCGGTGCGGCCGCCTTCTTGTTCGCCCGGGCCTTCGCCGGTGCCGGCTTCTTGCGCGACGCCACGGTTACTGGACCTTGATCGTCCCGCGGCCGCTCGAACGCATCGGTCGGCCGGCGGCTGGCACGCGGTGAGCGCGCGGCGCGGCCGGGATTGCCGCTGCCGGCGCCGGGACGCGGGCCGGCTTCGTCGGTGCACGCGGCGCCGGGGCGGGCTTGGCCGGCATCATGCCGGCGGGGATCTTTCGCATGGTCCTACTCCGTGGGTTGCCCTGCCGCCCACTGGCGGAGGGATTCGAGCCTCGACCGCAGTTCGCGGAAGCCCGCGCGCAGGTCGAGGCGGTTGACCAGCTTCGCGCCGATCGTCTCGTTCTCCGGCACCGGCTCCGCGACATCGACCAGCAGGTCCGCCGGAGGCAGGACGCGTTCAGTCCGAACGGTCGGGATGCACTCCGGCGCCGGCTCCGGTCGCGGTGGCGACACCTGGCAGGCCGACAACGAAATCAGGCACGACAACATCGAGGCAGCGAGCCAGATCCGGCTCGGCCTTTCGGCGCCACAGTTCGAGGTTCCGCTTCGCATCGCTCAGCTCCTTCTGGATCACCGCGCTGCGAGCCGCGGCGTTCCGGTTCACGTCCTCGCGCAACGCGAGTTCGCGCGCGTGGTCCCTCGCGGCCGTCTCGGCGTCCGCCTTCGCCCGCTCGGTCGCGGCGCGCGCTTCGTTGAGGTCCAGCACCAGATCGGTGCGGTCCTTCTCCATGCCGGCGACCTTCGTCTGCAGGGCATCGCGGTCCCGGAAGGCGCCGGCGATCGTGTCAACGCCGTACCAGGCGCCGAGGATCGCGACGATGGCGGCGATCGCGTAGGCGGCGAGCTTCGTCATGTCGTGGTCACTCCTGACTGCACGTTCGAGAAATCGGCGCGCTCGTACCGGCGGCGCGCCGCGTTGAATGCTTCGATCAGCTGGCCCATGCGGTGCTCGGGCTGGCCATACCCTGCACCCGGGAAGCTGGCCCAGATGCGCTTCGCTGCGACGATGGCGGCCTGCACGTCGCCGGCGTGCACCAATGGGAGCGAACCGCACTCCCGCAGTAGCTGGACGCAGGCGATGTCTTGGCTCTCCGGGCTGAAGTCGGGGAGCGAGAGCGCCGCGGCGAGAGCAGACCAGGTGCCACGCAGGAACTGGTAGCGCCCCGCGGCCGAAGATCGAACGACCTTGTCGGTGCCGTTCGCCGGATCCGCGAACTTCACCGGCACGACTTCGTTCGGGTGCGCGTCGTAGCCGGCAATCAGGCGGAGCCGTCCCGGGCGCGATCCGACCTGCACGTTGTAGCCGTCGTCGGACTCCGCGAGCATGCGCGGGCCAATCTCGCTGAACGCGATGGTGTCGAGCATGGCGCAGACGTTGGCGCCGCCTGCGCGCGCTACCGAGATCCTGCACATCGTCGGCTCCGAAACGGACCGCGCCACTCCGGCGCGATCCGCGGTCCAGGCCCGGCTTACTGCAGCTCGGGTTCGCCGAACACGATCTCGGCGTTCGTCGCTTCGGCGAGCACGACCTCGAGCGCGCCGGTCGCGACCACTTCGCGCACGCCTTCGCCCATGTCGGCATCGCCGGCGGCGGTGATCAGGGTCGCGCCCGCGCCGACCGCCAGCACGAAGGCGCTGGTGGCATCGATGCGCTCGATGACCGCGACGTCGGGATTGCTCGACTCGAAGCGGACCTCGCCGTCGACCGGGGCCGGGTTGCCAGCCTGCGTGGTCGGTGCGAACTCGATGCGGACCTTCTGCTCGTTCGTGATGCGTGCCATGACGTGCTCTCCTTCCATGAAGGTTTCAGGTGTGATGTACATCCGCAGCCGCGCGCGGCGTGGCTGTGGCTTGTTGCCGAGTGCGACGCACATGAACCACAGCGCCGCGACCGCAGCTGCGAAGCTGCCGACGAGATAGCCAGCGATGAACTCGCCGGGCGAGGTCATTCCGGCGTGTGTCCGAGTCGGCGAATCTGGTCCTCGAGGGCGGCGACGCGCCGCGTCAGCGTCGCGACCTTGTCCTCGGCGACCATGCGCTTCTGCCGCTCGCTCTCGAAGGCCGCCCATGCCTCTTCCTGCGCCTGCTCGAGCTTGCTCACGCGAGCCGTCAGGAGCTCGATCACGTCCGTGCGCGCCGATGCCTCGGCGGCGTCGGTTCGAATGCCGAACACCATCGGGACCAGTTTCGAGATCGCGAAGATCGCAAGCGCAGGGAGCAGCCCCCACTTGCCGATTGCTTCCAGGAGTGCGGCATCCATCAGGCGGTATCCCTGTCGCTCTGGGTCATGTCGGTGCGCAGGGAAACCCAGATCGATGCCGCTAGCAGCGCGACGCCGCCAGCCATGCTCGGAGACAGGTAACCGACTGAAGCGACGCTGGCAGCGACGTACATCGTCCACATGCCGCAGGTCGCCGCGTTCACCCCGCGGGTCACGCCGATGCGTGGATTCCGCGCGATGATCCGCCACGTCAGCGCGATGCCGTCCGCAACCGAGAGTGCGACCCACACCCAGCGTGGCGCAGCGCGTAGCAGGGCGACGTACAGCGGTTCGGCGAGCACTCTGTCCGGCGCGAGCGCGAACGCCGCAGCCCAGATCAGCGCCGCCATCGCGAGCATGACCCTGACCGGCAGGGTCGAGCTGTACCTGAGCGCCGTGCGTACCGGTGTCGGAGCCTTCACATGGTTGCCTCGAAGAGCGGGCGGCCGTCCTTGGCCGATGGCGCGTCCTTGCGCTCACTTCGGCAGCTTATGGAGCGCGACTTCGGGCAATAAGTGAATTAGCGATTGAATTGTTGGATGATGCTGAACAACTGCATGGCCCGAGGTGTTCCGGATGCCTCTTCAGGAAGATGAGCTGCGTACGTGTCTGGCGGCGGCCAACGAATCCTTACTCGCCATCCAGATTGCTTACGGTCGGGAGAATGCGCCCGAAGCGCGGATTCGATTTCCACGTGGGTGGATTCGAACCGCTGCTACTCTGCGGCAGACGCTCCCGAACATGGGGACACCACTTGAAAGGCGGAACGCGTCATACGCGCTTCTAGGTCTCGAGCCAATGCGATGGCTCGCCGTCAGAACGGACATTAGCAATGCAGCCCTCAGCATGATCGTGAAGCAAATGATCGCGATTCTTGGCTCACTGCTCGAATGGTTCGTACGAGTCCCAACTCGCGACAGAAGGGGCCGGCATAGCTTCAACAAGCGTTCTCAGATGCTGGTGGCGCTTGGAATATTCGACGAAGAACAGAAGGCTGAAATCGACTGGGTATGGTCCAAACGCAGTGTTGGCTTACACCTGCACTTACCCATCGCCTTGGAACATGAAGGATATACTCGGGCCGACTGGAATCGGGCTGCCGCTGCGTATGTGAGCGCGCGGAAGTCACTCGTAGACCTCCACGGTAGTGCGCCTTAAGGGGCCGCTTGGCGTCGCAGATTCGCCAGATAGGCCAATGTCGCTTGATATGCATTGTGCAGTCGGTCGCGGAAGTCATTCCGGTGGCATTCGCACTCACTCGCGCGCCAGCTCATGCTGTTGCGTCGCAACCCTGATCCCGCACACATCGGACAGATCGGTCCGACGTTCGCGACGAGGTCAATCCGACCAGTGCCGCGGCACACGGTGCACGCAGGCGCCGAGCTCATCTCGAGCAGGATTGCGCTGGCAATCCGGAAGTGCGTGCCGTTCCTGGACTTGCATCCGATCGCTCGCAGCATGCTGAGCGCCACGGCCGCGGCGTAGACATACGCGCGCCGCTCCGCAGTGTTCGCCGCGTCGTCACGCAATGGGCCATAGGCGTCCCACAGGTACGGCGTCGACAGACCTGAGCGATGCAGTTCCGCGAGATCAAGTCCAGGATCGACGGCGACCATCGAACGATGCCTCAGGCGGCCGCCGGCGCGGTGCCAGCGCTCTCCGTGCGGAAGCCCCAGTGCGCCAGCAGCAGCGCTTCGGCACGACCGTCATCGCGTTTGCGCGAGAGCGGTGCATCGGGGAACCGGTCAATCGCGAGCGCGCGGCTCGCCTCCTTGTCGCATCCGATCAGCGAGTACGAGCGCTTCCAAACCTGCGGGGTGACCTGCAGGACGGGAATTCGCAACGCGGCCAGCACGCCGAGCACGCAACCATGCGACTGGCCGAAGCGGAACGTGCTCGCCAACCCCTGCCGCGGCATGGATCCGACGGCCTCGACGACGCCATGCACGTACACGCCGGAGTGCCCCGCGATCTGCTCGCGCAGATAGCTGGCGAGATACGCCGCGTTCACCGCGCGCTTTCCGGCCTTGCCGCGGCCGCACGTTGGCATGTCGATCACGTCCGCGAACACGCCATCGGCCAGCACGCCGATGGCCCCCGTGAACCCGGGATCGATTCCGATCGTCAACCTGTGCGACATGCATCCTCCGTGGGTGGCGAGTCCAGCCGGACCGGCCCGTCCTCGTAGTGGGTCAAGTGCCAGCGCTTGCAGATGCCGCACTGGTACGCGCTGCGCTCCAATCGGTGCGGACCGCGCGGCTTCCCGCGCTTGGTGAACTGGGTGCGCAGCAGCGCGCGGCGCGCAGCCGACGCGTTCCGATATGTCTTCTTCCCTGACTTGCACGACATGCACGTCAGCCCTCCCGGTAGCAGGCAGGGAGCAGGTGATCGACGCGGCGCCGTTGAGCCCACGCGAGCAGCTTCTCCGGCGGCACTTCGCGCCAAGACTCGAATCCGAGTTCGGCCTTTAGGGATTCCCAGCACCAGCGCTGCAGATGCTCGATGCGCCAGCGGTCCCACGTTTCGGGCGGAGCGATGCGCGACTCGCCGTGCTGGTGCTGGAGGTTGTGCTCGCTGTCGTGCAGTGGCACGCCGCAGTACGGCGGCTTGATCCCGACGCCTGCGCCCTCGGCAACGCGGCGCAGGTGCGCGAACACGATCGGGTTCTGGTCCCCGCCATCGCGCTCGCACGCGGCGCACACCTGCTTGCGGCACCAGGCCTGATAGGCAGCGTCGGTGCCGACCGCACGCCAGACGTCAGGCGTGCGGAAGAACGACGACAGTTTCAACTCGCGCGCCTGCTCGCCGTAGCTCGGCGCAGACGTCGCGGCGGCCTGCATTTCACCCGCAGCGGCCTGCCGCGTGATTCGCGCCACGGCGACGGGCATGTCCGGTTCGAGCCACGAAGCCAGCACGTCGCGGAACCGCGGCTCGATGTCGATCGTGAGGCGGATGCTTCCGTCCTTCAGGACCTTCGTGACTGTGGCGCTACCGATCGCTGCCTGACGGTCGTCGATCATGCGATCCATCCGATCTCGCGTGCGCGAGCGCGAAGGTCCTCGATGACCAGTTCCTCGGTGACCGGCGCGCGTCGGCGTACACCGCCGATGTACATTCCGACGAGCGCATCCGGGTGCAACGCCAGCCATTCGGTCGCGGCGATCGCGTCCGCGCTCGGCGTGTAGACGGAACCATCGTGGTCGACCATGACCATGACCGGCCGCCCATTCGCGCGGTCGCAACGCGCCACGATGCTCTGCGCGAGCGCTTCGAGGCCATCGCGAACATGACCGACGAGCGACTTGCGAACGAACCCGTTCATGCCGCCACCCGGTAGCGATTGGATGGGCGGCCGCACTTGCGAGCGCGCGATGGAGCGATGTCTCGCGCAAGCTCGCCTGATTGCCGAATGGTCTCGACGTTCAACCACACTGCGTGGCTGGTGGCGGCCAGGCATCGCGCGAGTTCATCGATGGTCATCGGACCGAGCTTCAGCGCATCGACGATGCGAACACGGAGGGGCCGTGGTTTCACGCGCGTTCCTCCATGCGGAGTTCGCTGCCTGGCGCGGTCTCTGGAGCCTGATCGGCCAGTCGCAATGCCGTCGCGATCTCGGAAAGGTTCCATTCGGCGACTTCCGGCGGCGCCGGCGTGCGCTTCGTCGGCGCGGGCGCCTCGAGTTCAACCGCAGGTTCGGGCATCGAACCGCCTCGCATGACGTGCTCGCGCGCTGCGTCGTACGCTTCCCGCAGCATGCGATCAGCGCGGTCCGCGTCGGCCATCCGGTAGCGGTGCGCGTCGACGTGCGACCACACCAGCACCACGAACGGCGATCGGCGCGCGTCGCGGCGCGCAAGTTCTACGCGCACCGTCGCCAGCGACGGGATGCCGAGGCACAGCGCGCGGAATCTGGGCGCCGACGGCGGGTAGTCGCTGCCGAGCGCCAGCGTCGCCTGCAGACCGGCCGCGAGCTGCGCGCCCGTGACGCCTGCGAGTGCTGCCGCCCACGTGTCGCCGCCGATTCCGTCCGGGCGCGCACCGTACTGGCTTAGCCAGGTGTGGCCGAACATGCCGGCCATCCGCAGCCAGAACGCATCAAGGGTCGAGGACGGTAGCCTCGCCCTCGATGTCGACGGGTTCGGTTTTGCGGCGTTCGTCGATGGCGGCTTGGACGCGCTCGACAGCGCTGAGTTTGCCGCCTGAATTGCTGGTTGCATGACTTCCTCCGAGCGCCGGCCGCGCGGAGTCTTGCTCCTTTGCCAGCCAGCGATTCACGAAACGCAGGATTCCTGCACGCGTCTTGCGATTGGTCGGATTGGCCACGCACCAGCCGCGCATCGAGCGCAGCGCCTGGGAAACATCGACTGCGGGGTACAGGCCGGCGAACTCACGCGCCTGTTCCTCGGTGATGGGGTATTCACTGCCATCGTTCAGCGGCAGGCTGACGATCGGCGGCGGCGGCGTCCGAGCATCGGACGGCGCAAACGGCTTTTGCTCTTTCTCTGCTTCTGCTTCTGCTTCTGCTTCTGCTTGGGTCGGATCGCTTCGGTCTTTGTCGGACGTGTCGGACTTTGTCGGACTTTGTCGGACCGCTTTTCCCTGTCGGGCGTGGCCGCTTGGACGGTTCGCACGGTCCCATTCCCGTTGTTGCTCGCGGCGAGTCTCTTCGTCGCGCGCATTGCGGTATGCGAGGTAATTTACGATCTGCCAGCCACCTTCTGAGGCGCGCAGGCGTCGACCTTCGTCCTCTCGCGTGCGCGAGTACGGGTCAGGCGCCGTGAGGATCGCCAGGATCTGCTCAAGCCGTTCGATCGGCACCATGCACAGGTGCGCCATCGCTGGCACTGACGCGCGTACGTAGCCCGTCCGGTTGGCCTTGGCCAACATCGCAATCCAGACGCGCAGGACATCATGAGGCTGCATCCACAGCGTGGAGTCGACGATGCCACCGTCGAGCTTGGCAAAACTAATGCTCATGGGTTGGCCACCAAGATCGAAACCTCGACTGACGTGCCCGGAAAGCGGAACACTTCGCCCCAACGCGTCGATAGGTTCGGCAGCAGGCGGCACTTGCGCGCCGACACCGGCAGGATGGCGACCAGTCGACCATCCGGCGCGAGCATCCCCGCCGCGTGGTCGAGGTGCGCTTGCCAGCGGCCTTCCGAGAACGGCGGGTTCATCACGATGCGGTCGTAGGTGGCGCCGCGGGGAACCTTCAGGAAGTCGGCTTTGATAGCGCTGAACCCGCGCGCGCGCAGCACTGCGGCATGGAGCGCGCTGACTTCGACGCATTCCACGTTCGCACCATCAGGGAACAGCGCGGCCAGGTTGCCGGTGCCGGCGCTCGGCTCGAGCCATCGATCGCCAGCGCCTGCCCCATCGACCGCGAGCGCGACCGCCTTCTCGGCGATGTCGGCCGGCGTCGGATAGAACTGGTGCGAGACAGCATCGGGAATGCACCCGAGGCACAGGATCTCGCTGATGACCTCGCCAGGCTCGTAGTCGAAGCGCCAGCCGTCGCCATCGGGAACGCCGCCGATCGCGGCCAGAACTTCGTCCAGACGCTTGCGCTGGGCCTTGTCCGGCTTCGTCCCGTAGCCGAGCACCAGCTTCTGGCGATCGGTGCCGGTGCAAACGTGCTCGCCGCGGCGGTCCCTGCCCCACGACTTCTCCTGCTGCAGCTCACGCAGAAGGCCCAGCACCGCGAACGGCAGCGGCTGCTGCATCATGTTGAACTCGCGCGCCTTGCGCTTCGGCGGCTCGCGGAACTGCGATGGAATCGCGGCTGGATGCAAGCTGGCCAGCACCGCGTTGAGGCGCCAGGCCATGTCCGGGTGCACCTCGAGGTGCGCGGTGCGTACGCCGGTGTAGACGCGCATGCGCAGCGCGCCGCCGTCGAACGTGACCCACTTGCCAGCACGTTCGGTGGCGACCCGGATGGCGCGATCGCTGTCGCACCAGTGCGGCTCGTCGCGGCCCATGAAACGCGCGATCACGCAGCGCAGATCGTTGATCGTGCCGGCTTGGCGATGGTCCGGCGAATCGCCCCACTCGCTCAGCACGTAGGGAATGATCATGCGCTTGCCGAACCCTTCCGGCTGATTCGTGACGTGGGTCCGGCTCAGCGCCCGGAATATCCCGTCGACACGCTCGGCGAAGAACTTCGCGCGGCTCGACAGCAGGAAGTCGAAGGTCGCGGCGATGTTCTCTTTCGTGAACGGCGGCGTCTTGTGGTCGCGGATCTGTTCGTTCCACTCGTCCCGACGCGCCTGCGGCATGCAGTCGTAGACGTCGGTCAGCTTCATGGCCTTCGACCACAGATCCGCGTCGAGCGCCGCGATCGCGCTGGGCTCGTCGAGCAGTTCGGTTGCGCTGATGACGCCGCCGCGGTCGCGCCTCTTCACGTATGCGGCGTCAAGGAAGTAGTTCAGCGCGGTGCGCGCGCAATCGGTGAATCCGACGATCGCCTGGATCCGCTCGAGGACGCTTTCGCGGAACGACAGCAGGTGATCTAGCGCGCCCTCGGTGGAAGGCGCGCTAAATAGTTCAGCCACAACCAGCCTGTGGTCGCCCCCGCTGGAGTGCAAATTGGTCACTGCACAACCTCGAACCCTGATCGGAACACGCCGTCGGTAGTCGTGTCGGTCCACTCCACCAGCATCGAGCCGCCGGAGTACTGCCAGCGAGTCAGCACGCCCGCCGACTCGAAGGGCCCCGGGTAGGCGTGCTGCACGATCAGCACCTGCGCGGTTTCACGTGGAGCGTCGGGCGCTGCTGCGAACAGCGCAGTGAGCGCGACAGCCGCCGCGGCGCGGATTGCCAGGTCACCCAACATGGTCATTCCTCCGTGTTGCTTCCTTGCCTCGAAGGTGCGCATTCGCTCGAGCGACGCGCATGCGTTGCGCAATGCTGCGCAGATAGGTTTCGCATTCCTCGCGGCATTCAGCGGGAACGCGTTCGAGCGCGGCCGGCCACTCGCGAGGTGGGATGCGCGTCTGGATCTCCAGAGCGTGGTGTAGGCAGGTGGAGACGTAGGTCATGGCTGCGCCTCGCTCGATCGATGCGCGATCCGTTGCCGACGGCTGCCTGGTTGCCAATCCCCACTGCGGCCGGCTCGGTGGTAGCCTGCGCCGGCAACTCCCCATTGACCCAAGGATTGCAATGGCCACGAAGACCCCACAGCGCCCGCCATCAGGCCCCGTTCCGACGCCACGCAACGCTCCACCTCATAGAACGGTCCCTCCGCCGCCCCCGCCGAATCCGCAGAGATAGCGACATGGCGGACTGCAGATATCCGCGCACGGAGGAGGAGGTTTGCCTCGATATCGAATACTCGAGGCGCCTCCATGAGCTGCACTGCAAACTCTTTCGCCGGCTGCGGTGGCTTGCGGTGCTGGTTTCTCTCGCTGCGGGAGCGAGCGCGGTAACCGATCTCGTCCGCATGGTCCCCGGGGGCGTCCTTCTGGCTGCGGGGATCGTCACGTTCATGACGATCGTTGACGCCATTAGCCACTGGGAGGAACGTGCGGCGCAACACAATCTTTGGCGGCGACAGTTCGCGCGGTTGGCAGCGCAGGCCGAGGGCATGTCTTACGAAGATCTGCAACGCGCGTACAAGACGTTGGATGCCGAGGTGGACGACGTTCTCAGAATCCTCGAAACCATCGCTTACAACGATGTGGAGCGAGCCAACGAGCTGACGCACATGGTGCGCCCGGAGTCGATCACCCAACGTGCCTTGCGACTGCTGCTGTAGAACGCTCACGCCGCGCACCTCGCGTCCACGTGCGTGTGGTCGAGGTTCGCGCGCGCGATCGCGCACAGCGGCGGCGGGCTCACGCTGTTGCCGACCATCTTCACGGCGCGCGTGCCGGTAATCGGGCGTCCATCGGCGGTGCGGTCGATGATGTAGTCGGCCGGGAAGCCCTGCGCGCGGTACAGCTCGGGCGGGCGCAGCATGCGCAGGCCGATGTCGACGATCACGTAGGGCGTGCCCTTGATCGTGACCGTGACCAGGGCGAGGCGATCGCGGGTGGTCACCGTGTCGAGCGGGTCGCGGCAGTCGAGCGGCTGGCCGTTGCCGTAGTAGTTCACGAGGAACGCGGCAACGCGCAGCGCGCCGGCCTCCGCTTCGGGACTCAGCGTGCACTCGACGACCGCGTGGTGCTCGCCACCGGCGCTGATGGTGTGCAGCGGGTCGGCGACGTCGGCGCAATGGCTGGTGCCGCGCAGCTTCGCCATGTGGGCGGTCACCAGCTGCTGCTGGCTGCCCTTCCCCACGATCGTGCTGACCGGCTCGCGCATGTCGCGTGGTCGCGAGGGGTTGCTGTTCGGGCCGCCAGCGGCCTGCTCGAGGTAGGCCATCACGATGCCGGCGCCGTTGCCGGTCGGCACGATGGTCGGCATCGGCTCGTCGGCGGCGAGAGCGCGCGGCTCCTGCCCTTCCCGCTCGCCGTACCGCGGCACCAGCGCCGCGGCGGCGAGCGCGAAATGCCCACCCTTCACGTTGGCGCATTGCGTGCGCAGTGGCTCGTCTGCCGACCAAGTCGCGCCGCGCGACGCGTTGGCGAACTCGGTCAGGAAGAATGGCTCGGCCGCATCGATCACGTACCGCTTCACGCCGCGCGCGATGCGGCGCAGCGTCGCCTCCGCGAGGGGCTTCTTGCGGGTGAAGATCGACGGGCACTCGATCGACCAGTCGATGCAGTCGGCCGCGGTGACGTAGGGCTGCGCGCGACCCGGGCCGTGCGTCGGCTGGGGCCAGCGGATCGCCTCGCCATCGCAGCGCGCGACCATGAACAGGCGCGTGCGGCTCGTGCCGGCGCCGTGGTCGCAGGCCTTCACCTTGCGCCACTCCACGGCGTAGCCGAGGCTGCGCAGCGCCGCGACGAAGTGCCCCCACGTGCGACCCTCGTGGCGCTTGTCGGGGATCAGGTGTTGGTTATCGACCGGAACCCTCTCGCGCGCGTCGGCGACGCGATAGATCCAGTCGCCTGGCTTTGCTTCGGGGGACGGATCAGGGATCTCGTCCAGCGTCACAACGCGACCGGTCGCGCGGTCGCGCTTCGCGATCAGCGGCCCCCACTTCAGGATTTGCTCGACGTTCTCGAGGCTGATGATGCGCGGGCGGACGGCGCCAGCCCACTTCAGCACCACCCACGAAAGCGACCGCGTTGCGCGGCTGCGCGGCTGGCCGCCCTTCGCCTGGCTGAAGTGCGTGCAGTCCGGCGATGCATGCAGCCAGCCGACATGCCGGCTTGCGCACTCGCGCCGCGGATCGGCGTGCCACACGTCCTCGCACAGGTGCCGCGCGAACGGATGGTTCGCCGCGTGCATCCCGATCGCCCACTCGTCGTGGTTGATGCAGATGTCCGGGTCGCGGCCAAGCGCCTGGCGCAGCGCCTCGCTCGCGCCGCCGCCCCCGGCGAACAGGTCGACGACGATCTCGCCGGCGCGCAGCGCGCTGGTCAGTGCGCGCTCGGGGAAGTTAAACCCGGATTGCGGACGGGCGCGGGAACCGTCAGCCACGGCGTGCCTCCTGGAATGCCACGAGGCAGTCGTCACAGAAGCGCGCGCGCGCCCCATTCGGCAGCACCGCGCACGGCTCGCCGCATTCGCAGATGGTCGGCACGGGTTTGCGCACGGCGAGTGCGCGCGCGAGATCCGCGGCGATGAAGTCGGCTGCGTTGTCGGCGATGTCAGCCATCGGTCGGCTCCCACGGTTCCGCGGAGCGGCCTGTCACGGCGCACTTCCGCTTCGGCATTCGGCGCACCGCGCCGGCGGTCTCGCATTCGCTGACGCGGCGGCCGAGCATGAAGCGGCAGTAGCCAGTCAGCTCGGCCAGTTCCTGCATCGTCCGACCCGGGAATGCGCGGATGGCGGCGATGGTCTGCGCTTGCTGCTGCGCGCGCGTGCCGGACGCCGTGACGTGTTCGGCCGCCTCGTGGGACGTTTCCGGATCGGTGTTGCGCGCGGCGGGCGTTTCCACGCGAATGAGCGGGCCGCGATACGCGAAGGAAAGGTCGAGCTGGTTCATTGCGGCGCCCGCCCGAGAAGGTCGCGGATGGTGCGGCGCTCAATTTCCCGCTCGCGCTCCATCGTCTCGACCTGCTCGCGGAGTTCGCGGTTCTCGCGTTCGACGTCGCTTTCGATCCGGCGCAGGCTGCGCGGGTCATAGCCGCGGCGCAGGAGCCATGCATATAACGGCGCTTCGCAGCCGGTGGCATCCATGAGCGCGTTGAGTGCGTCTTCGTTGAGTCGCGCCTGGCCGAGTTTTGCCTTGCTCAAGACGGCGCTGTCGGCATCGATCTCGATGGCGATCGACTTGTCCTGCATGCCGCAGTTCTCGGTGCAGTAGCGCACCGCGGCGGCCTCGCTTTTCAGCTTGCGGAAGTCGGTCTCTGGGATCGCGCGTAGCGGGCGACGAACCCTCAATGGAAGGGCAGTCACAACGGGGTTCCAGAGAATTGACTGTGGTTGAAGGTCGTCTCGCGGGCAAACTGAAACCCGATGAAGACCAGCACCGACGAAAACAAAGCGGTCAGCCCAATGTGCGAGGCTGTCACTCGCACCCTGGGCGGGCTGACCGTGCGGAAAAGGTGCGCCCCGCGACGCAGGGGGTACGTCGCGGGGCGCGGGTCGCGCGCAGGGGAACGCGCGATGACGGGTGGGCGGTGGCCGCGCATGTCAGGCCGCCCTCTTCCGGCGCACCTTCGGTGGCTTGGGCTCGCCCCAGATGTCAGGACGGAGTTCTTCGCGCGAGACCGCGCGGCTGCTCTGCTCGTAGAGGCGCCGGACCAAGCCGCCATCGAGCTTGGGCTGGGTCGAGAGCGCCTTGCGCAGGTAGCCGATCGTGGTGCCGCAACGCTTCGCGTATGCAGCTTGGTCGTCTGGCGTCAGGGTGGACAGGTAGGCGCGCAGGGTTTCCATGCGCGGATATTACCATTCGGTAATGTTCAGTCAATACCTTTTGGTCATGTACCGTCGGGTAATTGATACTTCACGGATGACTGACCGCGACTCCCCGATCATGGCGGCGCGCCGCAAGCGGCTGCGCGAATGGATCGACGCCCAACATGGCGGCGTGCAGGCGCAGTTTCAGAAGGCGATCGGCATCAATCAGGGAGAGCTCTCCGGCTTGCTGAACAGCAAGTCGTTCGGGGAGAAGAAGGCGATGGCCATCGAGGTGGCCGCCGCCATGCCGGATGGTTACCTGACCCGACCCTTGGATCCGGCTGAGCCGGTGTCGCAGTCCGCGAGAATCGACCGCGAGAAGATGGCCGAAGCCATCGAGGTTGCGATGGCCATGAGGGGTCCGCTGACCGCGCAGAAGGTCGCGGACGCGTACGAACTGTTGGTACGACAGGCGTCGGTGGCCGTGATCAAGCCGAAAGATCAACCGCCACGCGACCCCAAGGGGCCGAAGAGTCATGGCGTTGTCGAAGGAAGAGGTACAGGAACTGGCGCGCATTCTGGACGCGCGAGCCGGGCACGGAAGAAGTGAGCGGCCACGTCTGAGGCTGGTCGTTCCGCCAACATCGAAGCTGCTGGATCCGATCTTCAGGGATGCTCACATCAAGAGGATCGTCCACCTGCAGCGCGCATACCGGCTGCAATGGTTGGTCGACCAGGCGACGTTCAACGTCGCCTCACTGTCCTGCCTCGAGGATTGCGACCTGATCCGCCTGGTCAACGACATGGAGCGTGCGCGCGAGTGCATCATGGATGGCGTGTCTTTCGAGGATGCGGGTCTTGTACGATCAGCCCTCCGAGGCGCCGGCAGTTCGTCGATCGAGGACCTGCGTGACTGCAAGATGGCCGATGAAGTGCGAATGCGCGTCGATGCGCTCTTGCGCAGTGCGCCGAAGCCTTTCGAGCGCGCGCACGACGAGGCGCCTTTCTAGGCGGCAGAATGGTGGTGCATGCGCGACGACTTGACCCCGGGACAACTCGACGCGCTGCGCCAGCTCGGATGGCGCTCACCAGTGGAGCGCCGCGCGGCTCGGCGAAGAGTGCTCGCGCGCGAAATCGGCTTGGTGATTGCCGTCGTCGTCGGCTCTACCCTCTTCCTGAAGGCGTGTCAGTGGTCAGGCGGGCGGCCGTACGTTTCGCGCGGGGACGACAGCTACGAGTGCAACCATCGAGGTTGCGAGTGAATCACGCTGCGGCTCTATCGCGCTCGATCAGGATGGCATCGGCTGCCGCTTCAAGGCCGTAGTTCACGCCGCGCAGGCCTGCGACGACGGTCGCCGCCCAGTCGAAATATTCCCGCTTGCGCTGGGCCGGCCAGTCCGGCGGTGCGTGCACCAAGTCGCGCAGATTCGCGATCTTGTCGGCGAGCTTTACCAGCTTCGCCTCACGTGAAAGATGCGGCGCATGCTCGACCTGCAGATCCTTCCGACGCTGCTTCGGCAACGTCTTGTCGTCGGTGACCTCGAGCACGATCGACGCAACGGCATCGTCGAACTCGGAGCACAGCTCTTCGAAGGTGGTGTCCGTGTCCTCGATCGTGTCGTGGAGCAGCGCCGCCGCAAGCACAATCGGATCGGAAACGCCGCCCTCTTCCACCAGGATGCGGGCGACCGTTATCGGATGGTTGATGTAGGGAGAGGCTGCAGCGTCCTTGCGACGCTGGTCACGGTGCTTGTGGGCGGCGAAGGCCGCTGCACGAAGGACGATGCTGTCCATGCGGCGAATCGTAGCAGAACTGGTGCACCGCAGTCGCGGCTTATGGGCTTCCCTTGCGGGCGCGGGTGCGCTGACTTGCGGTGCGTGATCAGTGTCGCAGCGACGATCCCGTAACGGCAGCGGCATTCGCCGCGCTGCGGCGTAGGAAATCTCCGACAAGAAAAAGCCCCGCTTTGGCGGGGCTCGATTTCTTCAGTCTAGTTTAGCGGCCGTCAAATCCGACCAGTCTGTTCGTTGGGGGTGTGTGTCATTTGAGAGCTCCCTTTGGGCGACTCACTTAGCGGCGGAGTCGGTTGCCGAACTTATCCTTTTGGACCTGTCCTTTCGGCTTCTTCGCTTCAAGCTCTTGCGCAATCTCTTTGTCGCGCCTTTCTTGCCATGTGGATGCTAAATCTACGAGTTCAATGTACGCCTTGGCATTCGCGATCTGGAAATGCGAGATAAGCGGTCCCAGCACCTTCACAGCCCGGAGCACTCTCCCTGCTTGTAGGCAGAAAGCGTATTCCTCATCAACAAAGCCTGAATGAACGGCTGCGGCTAGCGACTCTAGACAATCCAGGTACGCGCGTGCCGCGTCGCTCCATTTTGTGTTGTCAACAATCTGGTTGACCAGGTCGGCCGTAATGGCCTCTCCACCTGCATTGAAGTGTGCATCGATCTTGGACTCGTGCGCGACTTCTGCAAAGCGATCATTGGTTGCCCTGCTAGCGTCGGCGCTGAAATATCGATAGAACGTTTCGACGCGATTGAACTCCAGATCGGCAATCTGCTTTGCTTTCGCCTCTGCATGCTGTCGGCGCGCTAGCAATACCGAAAGTAGGCCAGACGAAAGGATGAGCAACGACGCTGCCTTATACGCCGCATCGAAATAATCGCGTCCGTTTTGGGTCCCAAGACGCAGCCCTATCAGGAATAGAACACAAGCAAGACCCACAGTTCCACAGAATGGCAGCCACACGCGCGGGAGCGCGGCTGGCTGCACTTGATGCATTCGACTAGGGCCTGCATCCGCTTCACTCATTCAGCCACGCCTCCCCTGTGATTAAGTGTTTCACGGTCCACGGACGCTGTCCAACCGCGTGCCGGAGGCAGCGCGCACGCACGTATAGCCATCCCGCTAGCAATTCTCGTGCCGCATCGACAGCCCGCCTCAACGCGGGCTCAGCGCTGCTTTACCTTTTGGTATTGACATAGCATTACCGTTTGGTAATATCTCTCCGTGGCCGATCGGGTCGGCCTTGGGAGAGAGTGATGGAAGCACACTGCGTCCAGCCCACCATCCAGCTCGGACGGCGGGTCCACTACGAAGCCGGCTACGGCTGCATCGGCGGCGACGGCCTCATCGTCGCGATCCACGGCAACCCCAACCACGCCCCGCCCGTCCGGATCGGAGCGATGCGGGTCATCCGCAAGGACGACTGCCGCGTCGACGTGATCCTGTTCGACGGCCGTCGGATGCTCAGCATCCACCAGTGCAGCATCGACGCGCCTGGCATCGGCATCAAGCTGCTCGATCGGGTCCACGGCCCCGAGCTGATCGAAGTCGCGAAGCGCAACGCCGCGAGGTACGAAGCCGACCGGGTCATCGCCGAGGCGAAGGCCGCCGAAGACTTCAAGCGGAACGAAGCCTCGCGCGTCATCGAGAACCCGCCGCTCTTCTACTGGAACGGCATCAAGGATGCGAAGGGCCAGAAGCTGCAGCCGTGCTGGTACAGCGGCGGTCAGCCGGGCGACGAAATCACCATCTACGCCCGCGACTACACGCACTTCAGCCCCACGGTGCGCGCCTGCTTCAGGGTCGAGAACAACAGCGACCTCATGACCGATTACTTCGAGCAGGATCGGATCCGGGTCATTCCCGAGCATCCGCTCTACGCGAAGGTCAGGGAAGCGCTCGAAGCGCAGAACGCGCACCGGGAAAAGATGGGCGCCAAGCGCCGGAGCGCGGCATGACCGCCCCGGTGGATGTGCTGGCGGTGCGCGCGATCCAGTTCGCCCCGTGCGACGGTTTCGGCGACGCCGGCCGATCGGCGACGCTACTGGACGATGCTGGCGAGGTGGTCGGCACGGGCTACGGCGAGACTGACGACGAAGCCGTGATCGAGGCCCTGACGGACTTCGGCATGAGCTGGGACGACGCCTTCGACTTCGACGCGCGCGCCTTGATCGCCCACGCCCGCCGGCACGACGAGCCGCATGCAGACGACGACAGCCGCGCGGAGTTCCCCCGTGGTGAGTTCCCGCCGTGCGCCAACGTCGGGCCGCTGGCATGAGCGCCTTTCACTTTCATCATCGGTTTGCGATCGACGGCCGCGCACTGGTCGCGACCATTTCGGAGGTCAACGGTCGCCTTTTCGTTGACCGCATCGCTCAGGTAGTCAAGCGGCCGCGCGCATATGGCGAAGTGCAGCGCAAAATCTGGCCGAAAGAGAAGCCGAACGCGATCGCGCGCGCCGCCCTTGAAAACTTGGGCGCGGACGGGCGCGGCTCGATCGAAGATGAAAAAGCCGCCGCCCTCGCGCGCTGCAAAGGCGGTGCGGCATGAACGCCTACGACCGCTGGCTCGTCGGCCCATACGTCGACGCGCCGGAACCGCCCGAGCCTACTGACGAGCAGCTGGAACAGGCCGTCGACGATGTCGCCGAGCGCGGCGGCGACGAGCTGCTGATCGCCATGCGCGATGACGGCTTCTACCTCGACAACCTGCGCGCAGTGATTGTCGCCCGCACGCCGGCGGCGAAAGCCCGTGCATGCGACGCCGTGCGCCAAGCGTTCCAGCTGCTGCACGGCGATCGGATCGACACCGAGGCGCAGCGCATCGCTGCAGCCGCAATCCAGCAATCGAAAGACGACGCGGCCGAGTACGCCGCGGAATGCGCGGAGGACTGCTGATGAACGCTCACGTGCACTACCTGCGCCCGGCGGCGGTCGAGCACCACGTTCGCAGGGTGGTCCAGCGCATGGGCGCTGATCCCGACACGACGAAGAAGGCGGTCCAACGCGCCGCACTCGCGATTCGCACGGGAGACACGGCTCACCGGGCCATTGTGGCCGGCGTCGAAGTTGCCGCGGCCACGATGGCGATCGAGCGCCGCCGCACGCGCGCACAGAGCGAGCCGCCCTCGATTCTTCGCTGCATCGCAATCTTGGTCGCGACCATCGCGGCGCTCCTGCTGATCGCCGCGGTGACGGGCGGCTGACATGGAACGCATCTCGCGCATGACCGGAACACTCGCCGCATGCCCTGGCTGCGGCGGCCAGCCCAAGCACGTCGAGCGCTTCGGCTATGGCGGAACCCACTGGCTCGAATGCCCGCCCTGCGGCACCCGCACCCCGAAATTCCAGACGCTCAACGAAGCGGTCGAGGCGTGGGAACGCAGCGAAACCAAGCAACAAGGAGTAGCCGCATGAATGCACAAACCATCGAGCGCGAAGTCCCCGGGATGGTCGCCGAGCAGGGCATGGTCAGCATGCTCAACCGCTCGGAGATCGAGCAACAGATCGCGACCGCACGGCGCTTCCCGCGCTCCATCAAGCGCTTCCGTGACGAGGCGCTGCAGATGGTCACGCTGAGCGAGTCGGTCGCCGAGCAGTGCATCTACGCGCTGCCGCGTGACGGCAAGACGATCGAGGGTCCGAGCGCGCGCTTCGCCGAAGTCGTCGCTTCGGCATGGGGTAACTGCCGCGCCGGCGCGCGCGTCGTTGACGACTCGGGCGAGTTCGTCACCGCGCAGGGCGTATTCCACGACCTCGAGCGCAACGTCGCGATCACGTACGAGGTGCAACGCCGCATCACGAACAAGCACGGCAAGCGCTACAACGCCGACATGATCGGCGTGACCGCGAACGCGGCGTGCTCGATCGCGCTGCGCAACGCGATCCTGAAAGGCGTCCCGAAGGCGTTCTGGGACGACATGTACGGCGCCGCGCGGCAGGTCATCATGGGCGACATCCAGACGCTCGCGAATCGCCGCGCATCGACGATCGCGGCCTTCCAGAAGTTCGGTGTCCTGCCAGAACAAATCATTGCGAAGCTCGATGTCGCCGGCGTCGAGGACATCACGCTCGAACACCTGGTCGTGCTCCGTGGCCTGCTGACCGCGATCAAGGAAGGCGACACCACGGTCGAGGAAACCTTCCCCGCGATTGCCGGACCGGCGCGCGGCGAGCTCGCGCCCTACCCGGCCGAGACCTTCAGCACCAATCTCCCCAAGTGGAGCGAGGCGATTAAGGCCGGCAAGAAGACGCCGCACGAGATCATCGCGATGGTGTCCAGCAAGGGCACGCTCAGCGAGCAGCAGCGCCAGGCGATCCAAGCCTGCGCGGAACTGCAGGGCGAAGCCGACACGGACGCTACGGCGCAGGCCGAAGGCGGTGCAGCATGAAGACGCTGCAACTGGTCCAAGGGGACCCGGAGTGGCACGCGCACCGCGCTGCGCACTTCAACGCCAGCGACGCGCCCGCAATGCTCGGCGTCTCGCCCTACAAGACGCGCACGCAGCTGCTGCGCGAACTCGCCACCGGCGTCGCCCGCGAGTTCAGCGACTACGTGCAGGAGCGCGTCATCGACCCGGGCCATGCGTTCGAGGCGAACGCGCGCGCCATCGCCGAGGAAATCATCGGCGAAGAGCTCTATCCCTGCACCGGCAGTGAGGGGCGGTTCTCGGCCAGCTTCGACGGCCTGACGCTCATGGGCGACATCGCCTTCGAGCACAAGTCGATGAACGCCGAGCTGCGGCAGGCGATCAAGGACGCGAACGAACGCGGTGCCGCGCTCCCAGAACCCTACCGCGTGCAGATGGAACAGCAGTGCATGGTCAGCGGCGCCGAGCGCGTGCTGTTCATGGCTTCTCGCTGGTCCGACGAAGGGAAGCTGCTCGAGGAAGCGCATTGCTGGTACACGCCGGACCCGGCGCTGCGCAAGCGCATCGTGGCGGGCTGGGCACAGTTCGAGCGCGACCTCGCCGACTACAAGCCAGAGCCCGCCGCGGCGCCTGCGCCGGTCGCGCGCCAGGTCGAGGGATTCGGCGCCCTGTCCCTCCGGATCGAAGGTCGCGTGCTGGCCTCGAACCTCGACGCATTCAAGGCAGGGGCCGAGGCGTTCATCGCGCGGCTTCCGAAGCCGGACGAACTGCAGACCGACCAGGACTTCGCCGACGCCGATGCCGCGGTGAAGGCCTGCGCCGAGGCGGAATCGCGGATCAAGGCCGCGAAGGATGCCGCGCAGGCGCAAATGGCCGACGTCGACGCGGCGTTCCGGCTCGCCGACGCAATCACGGAATCGATCCGTACTGCGCGCCTCGCGCTCGACAAGGCGGTCAAGTCCGAGAAGGAGGTGCGCAAGGCTCAGATCGTCGACCGCGGCCGGCTGGCCGTCGTGGACCACTACGCGATCATCAACGCGACCCTCGGCAAGCATGCGATCCATCCGCCGCAGTCGCTCCAGCTGAACATCGGCGCCGCGATCAAAGGCCTGCGCACGATCGCGAGCATTACGGATGCCGTCGACACGGCCGTCGCGTCGGCGAAGATCGAAGCCAGCCAGCGCGCAGAATGCGTGCGCGCGTGCATGGCGGTGCTGGATGCCGCGCCTGCTGCCGATCATCCGGCGCTGTTCCCGGACCGCGTGGCGCTCTGCGCCGAGAAGACCGCAGACGACCTGCGCAACCTGGTCGCCGCACGCATCGCCGAGCACGAGAAGCGCGAAGCAGCGCGGCTCGAGCAGGAGCGTGAGCGCATCCGCAAGGAAGAGGCGGAGAAGCTGGCGCGCGAGCAGGCTGGCACACAGAACACCACGAGGGCCGTTGAAGCCGAGCAGCAGTCGCCCGCTGCCGGCCGAGGCATGGGCGACTCAACCCGGGAGCTTCGGGCGGCTGGAGAACCGGGGATTGGTATAGCGAAACCGACCTCTCCTGTCGCTCGCATCAAGCTCGGCGACATCAATGCCCGCATCGCGCCGCTGTCGATCACCGCGGACGGACTGGCGCAACTCGGCTTCCGCGCAGTCGGCACCAGCGGTGCCGCCAAGCTCTACAGCGAATCCGACTGGCCCGCGATCTGCGCCGCACTCGCGAAGGTCATCGAGAGCGCGGCGCTCAAGGAGGCTGCGTGATGCGCGCCCTTTTCCTGGACACGGAAACGACCGGTATGCCGGACTTCGGCGCGCCGTCCGAATCGCCGCAACAGCCGCACATCGTCCAACTGGCAGCCGCGCTGGTCGACGTCGACATGCGCAGGACGATCGCCAGCGTCGATTTGGTCGTGAAGCCGGAGGGATGGGAGATCCCGGCCGAGGTCACCGCGATCCACGGAATCACGACGGAGCACGCCGCCGACGTCGGAGTTCCCGAAACCTTGGCGATCGAGGCGCTACTCGCGCTCTGGCGCTCTGCGCAGGTCCGCATCGGCCACAACGAATCCTTCGACGCGCGCATCGTGCGCATCGGCCTGAAGCGATTCCAGGACGACGTGATTGCCGATGCGTGGAAGGCATTCCCGGCCGAATGCACGATGCGGCAGGCTCGGCCGATCTGCGCGTTGCCGAAGAGCAAGGCGCCGACTCTTGCCGAGGCGCACGCCATTCTGTGCGGCTCGCCGCTTCATGGAGCGCATTCCGCGCTCGGCGACATGCTCGGCTGCATGGCCGTCTACTGGGCTCTGCGCGATCGCGAAGCAATGGCGGTGGCGTGATGGCGAACAACGGCCACCAGCCGGGCATGATCCTGAAGCCGCTGATCGCATTCGGGCGCACGCCGAGCGACTGCTGGACTTGGCTCGGGAACCACGACGCTGCCGGCGTTCCGACGAAGACCTATCTCGGCCAGCACATGCCGGCGCGCCGCTGGCTCTGGATGCAGCTTTTCGGCCCCGTTCCGGACGGTCTCGTCATCACGACGATGCCAGTGTGCGGCAACAAGGCGTGCATGAATCCGCAGCACTTCCGCGCCTGTCATCAAGCGCATGCGAATCGCGCAAGCGTGCAAACGGTGCTGATGCCCGCCGACGTGATCGAAATCCGTCGCGCGAAGAAAGATCGCGGCCCGAACACCGCGCGCGTGCTCGCCGAGAAGATCGGATGCAGTCAGCAGGCGATCCGCGACATCTGGCGTGGTCGCTCATGGGGCGCGCCGAACCCGAATTACGGACCCCGAATTCCCCCTGGCAGCCCTGCGCCAGAAGCCGCGGCGCCTCCCCCGTCGTAGCTGGACCCGGCCCGTCGTCGCCGCGGGTACGCAGGGCAAGGCGGCACCAATTCGATTCCCAGGCCAAAGGAGGCCGAACGTGAGCAACAGCAACAAGACCAACTTCGCCGAGATGATCGGCGAACTCAACGCCGGCGTGTTCTCCGAACAGGTGAACCAGGCGATCAGCGATGTCGCGCTCGGCGTCGTGACGCAGGGCAAGCCCGGCGAAGTCATCATCAAGCTGTCGCTGAAGCAGATCGGCGAAGGCCAGCAGGTGAGCATCAAGCACAAGCTGAGCTACGTGAAGCCGACCCATCGCGGAAAGCTCACCGAAGAATCCTCGTCCGACACGCCGATGCACGTCGGCCACGGCGGCGTCGTGTCCCTGTTCCCGAACAAGCAGACCAGCATGGAGCTCGGCGCGGGCGCCGCGACCGGCCGCACGGACGGCGTGCGCGGGTAGTTCCGATCGCGCTGCTGCACAACTCCCTTCCCACTGAGGTTTCCCCATGTTCAACGAAGAAGCACTGGATCTCTTGCAGAGGACCGCCGTGCGCGCGAGCGGCGTTGTCGCCGTCGACACCCACAAGCCGCAGCTTGCAGTTCCCGAAGGCGTCGTCCTCAAGGACATCGAGCACCTGCAGGCCGGCCGGTCGCGTTTCCGCGGTCAGTACCAGACGAGCATGCTGGCGGAGTTCAACTCCTACACGAGCAAGCGGCACAGCGACGCGAGCGGTCTTGCTCCGGCGCCGGCTGGCACCGGCTCGACGAGCGTGTTCGTCAATGCCGATGGCGCCTCGGCCACGGCGTTTTTCAATCTCGGCGCGCCGACCAACCCGGGCCACGGCGACGACATCGCAGTCCTGACGCTGCGCAGCACGGCCGCGCACGCCGCGCTCATGGCCATCATCGGCAAGCAGATGAAGCAGCGCCAGCTGGCCGAATTCCTCGAGGACTGGCACGACATCGTGTTGCCGGTCTATCCCGTCGACGATCCGAATGCTCCCGTCCCCTCGCTCAGTGCCGCGATCGCCGCGATCCGCGACATCACGATCTCGGCGAAGGCCGAGCAGTCATCGGTCCAGGGCGATCTGAGCGCCGGCCGTACCGCGATCGAGGAGATCGAGGCGCGCAGCCGCAAGGTGCTGCCGACCGGCTTCACCTTCGCCACCGAACCTTACGAGGGCTTCCTCCAGCGCACGTTCAATCTGCGCCTGGCTGTGCTGCCGCAGGAGAAGGATCCGCTCCTGACCCTGCGCATCGTCGGCCATGCCGACGTGCAGGAGAAGATCGCCAAGGAGTTCGAGCAGAAGGTCCGCGACGGCGTGCCGACCGGCGTCAACGTCTATCGCGGCACGTTCGCGCCCTGATCCGGGCTGATCGATGTCGTACTTCATCCGTTACGAGTTGCCGCCGCTCCTGCTGGTGACCCCTGGCTGGTGCTGGATTCGTAACGAGATTCCGAATTGGGGCCGGCCTCGCGGCACCGGCGTCCATATGCCCCGGCAGCGTGCCGGGCCTCGCAACGCGACATTCCCGCCGGCGAATGCGCGGCGGCGCCGAGAAGAGGACTCGGTATGCCGCCGCGGAGTGACCGGATGAACGAAGCAAGGTGATGGCCGAGTGCGCGGCCGTGAGGCGCACCAGGCGGCTGGAAGGCCGCCACCCCAAGGACCGACATGACGACGATTCCCGCATACCCGCTGCAGTGGCCAGAAGGCTGGAAGCGAACGCCTAACGCAGCGCGCACGCGCGCCCGGTTCGCGAAGAAGGAGCGCCGGTACAACAGCTGGACCGACAGCAGCGGCCAGAAGCACTCGAACTCGTACCTGAGTAGTTCCGAGGTGTCGATCGCTGGCGGCGTCGAGCGCGTGCGCGCGGAACTCGCGCGCATCGGAGCGGACGACGACATGGTCATTTCGACCAACCTGCACCTGCGCCTGGACGGTTTGCCCAAGAGCGGCCAGCGCGAGCCGCAGGATCCCGGCGCCGCCGTTTACTGGCGCGATCGCAACGGTGCCATGCGGTGCATGGCGATCGATCGCTATGACCGTGTTGCGGACAACCTTGCAGCGATCGCGGCCACGCTCGAGGCGATGCGCGCGATCGAGCGCCATGGTGGCGCCGAAATCCTCGATCGCGCATTCACTGGATTCACCGCGCTGTCAGGCCCGGCGCCGGACAGGCCGTGGCATGTAGTGTTGGGCGTACCGACGCGGGCCGATACGGACCACGTGCGCCGCGTCTACCGCACGCTGCGCAGCATGACCCATCCAGACCGCGGCGGCGACTCCCTCGCTTTCGACCAGGTGCAGCGCGCCTGGGCCATGTTCTGCACCGAGCGAGGAGTCGCCGAATGACCCCCACCAACAAGCTGGCGGACGCGCTGGGCTGTTTCTGGAACGCCGCGTTGGGCGCGACGCACACCTACAACGATGCGACCGCGAACGCAGTGATGAGCGGCATGGTGCAGGGGGTTGCAGCCGTGGCCGAGCGGCTGCGCGAGCTGGACGACGCAGCCCCGCAGCCCGCGCCCGCACCTGTGCAGGTGGACGGCGTAACCGAGTGTGATGGCTGCGGCGCCACCGGCTTTGTCGGCGAGATGCTTGATTGCCCTGATTGCGCCGGAACCGGATTCCTGGACGCCGTGGGGAACCCCGCCGATCCGCCCGAACAACCTCCCGCGCCCGGCGAGGCGGAGTTGCCGCTTGGCACTGATCCGGTGGCATGGACATTCCAGCACGAGGACACCGGGCGAATGACAACGCTCGAAAACGACGGGATCAACAACCCGGAGAACTTCGTCGCCAACAACCCCCGATTCGTACTGTGCGAGCCGTTGTATTCGGCGAAGCAAGTAAGGGAGGCTGTCCGCGCAGCCATCGCCGCGCTGGCGCAGGGGAGGGTGCCGGATGCGGTGCGGGCGGCACTGGCCGAGCTTGAGCGCGCAACGCGCAAGTTCCCCACCTGGCCGACCGACCCGCTGCACGCGGTCGCGGTGCTTGGCGAGGAAGCCGGCGAACTGACCAAGGCGGTCTTGCAGGCGGTCTACGAGCCGCACAAGTCTACGCCCGAGGACGTCGCCACCGAGGCGATTCAGACCGCAGCAATGGCGCTGCGCTTCATCGAAAGCCTGTCGCGTTACGAGTACGCGCGTGGCGAGCAGCACAGTCAGGACCTCGGGATCAACCCGCCGTGATCAATATGGCTGCGCTATTCAGGAATTGGCTGTTGTGGAGTGGTCAGTGGCGCATTCGTGAGCTCGCCGACGTCGGGCTCATCGCCGGGCTGCACCGGCAACGTGCTGGTACGTTTCGAAAGCTCCCAAGCCACAGCACATGCCAGATTCGTTCTCTTCTGAGCGGAATAAAGAACTCTGCGAATCATCGCCCGTGCCTTGCCATCCGGGTCCTCGTACTCGCGGATCGCGATCCATTCGATCTGGGCTTTCGCTCGCGCAATGACGGCGAAGCACTCAGCGAGGTCGCGAGCATGAGCATCGGTACAGTCATCAAGCCGATCGACGAGTTTCCCAAATATCGGAAGATCGATTTCTCTGCCAGCCTTTGCAACGTACAACCAAGCGTCTCGATCGAAACGATCATACGTGTTGAAAAACTTTCGGAGCATCATGAATTTGGATTTGGCGATAATCAGTTCGTCCACAATCAGAAGCGCGAATATCTGCGCCCTGCGCGCACGTCGGTTCTGCTCTCGATCGGCATCGCGCCAAGCCGGAACGTACAACGTAAGAACTGTCACCGCGGCGAGTGCGAGCGTCCCCAGAGCCACAAGCGCGTCCCAACCCCATTCCCATGGATTCATGTGCACGCCCTAGCGCTGATTGGCAAACTCTATGGCATGCGATCGCGCCGCCGCCTTTGCGTCCTCGAGCGTATCGTACGAATGTTCGCCAATATCGTGGTCGATGATGAGTTCCCCGTCAGGGCGAAACACGCGCACCGAAACCACAAATTTGTCGTACTTGACGATCGTCGCGCTGAAGGAATGTCCGGACGCAAGCTTGTCGGAGTATCCCGTGGCAATACCTTCTGGTCTTTCCATTCGTGCTCTCGCTGGTTCGTTGGCGTGCGGAATGGTGCGCCGGCGCTTGGAGCGTGGCAAGGATCGCAGATCGGCGGACAGGCAGGAGGACATTGTGCACGCTGATCGACCGATCCGAGTACAGCTTTCGCGCCGCAAGGGATGGCGCATGCCGGAGAACACGGTGAGCGTGGCGCGCCCGACGCGATGGGGCAATCCATTCGGCATCGTCGAGTACGGCAGGCGCGAATCACTGCGCCTGTTCGCTGGCATCGTGGACGGCTGCTGGTCGCCGGACCTCGTCGCGCACTACTCCGATGCGTCATCCCGAGTCGTGTACGACCTGCGTTGCGCTTGGGTGACCCGCCTTGGCGGATCGGTCCATGAACGCATTCGCAGCGAACTCCGCGGGATGAACCTCGCCTGCTGGTGCGGACTTCACGAGGCGTGCCACGCCGACATCCTGCTGAGGATCGCCAATGACTGACCGACCGAGCGCGCTGATCGCGAAGCGCATCCCGCTCGAACGCTGGGCCATCGCCGTCTACGGCGACGACCGCCCAGGCATTGGGACCCTGCGCCGCTGGGCGCGCGGCGGGAACATCAGCCCTCCAGCCGAGAAGCACGGCCGGACCTACTACGTTGCGCCGGATGCGAAGTACGTGGCAACGTGCCAGCCCGGCACGCGCCGGGTGAGCCTGGTCGAGCGGATCCATGGCACCGCAACGAAGAAGCGCGCGTAACCGCGGCCTGCCGCGCGGACTGCGCGAACGCAACGGCTACTACTCCTGGATGCACCCGGACGGCCGGGAGTTCGGCCTCGGGCGCGACCGCGCTGCAGCGGTGCGCGACGCGATCGAGGCGAACCTCGCGATCGCGGGAGAGCTCCAGCGCGTTCGGCTGGTCGACCGACTCGACGGTTCGAGCGATCGCACGCTCGCCGCATGGGCCCAGCGCTACGAGAAGGTCCTAGCGAAGCGAGACCTCGCCGAGAACACGGCGCGCACCTACCGCAGCCTGCTGAAGCGCACGCGCGCGACGTTCGGCGACGACGCCCTGCTCGAGCGGGTCGACACGCTCGCGGTGAGCGATGCGCTGGACGCGCTGCAGGCCGAAGGGAAGGCGCGCACGGCCCAGGCCTGGCGATCGTTCCTATCCGATTTCTTCCGCGCCGCAGTCGCAGCAGGCTGGATTTCGGCGAACCCGGTGCTGGTCACGGAGAAGGTGTCGGTCGAGGTCCGCCGTGCGCGGCTCACGCTCGAGGTCTTCCTCGCCGCGCGCGAGCGCGCCGTCGACTGGCTGCGGAACGCGGCGAATCTGGCGCTGGTGAGTGCCCAGCGCCGCGAGGACGTCGCGAGCGCGCGCTTCGCCGACGTGCGCGAGTCGGCATGGTGGGTCGAGCAGAGCAAGACGGGGCAGCGACTGTGCCTGCCGCTCGCGCTGCGGCTGGACGCGGTCGGGCTGAGCCTCGAAGACGTGGTCCGCCAGTGCCGCGCCTCCGGCATCCTGTCGAAGCACCTGATCCATCAGACGCGTCCATGGGGGAACAGCCCGCGCGGCGCGCCGATCTGGGTCGACACCGTCACGCGCCGCTGGTCGGACTGCATCGCCGAACTCGGCATTGACTGGAAGGACCGTGCGCCGCCGACGTTTCACGAGATCCGGTCGCTCTCGGAGCGGCTATACCAGGCGCAGGGGAACGTCGATACGCAAGATCTACTGGGGCATCGAGATCCGCGAAGCACGAGCAACTATCACGACGCCAGGGGCCTGTGGACCCGGGTGGCGTTCGCAGATCACTGACTAGTGTTCTCGTCAGAGCCTTGGTCGGGCACCCTGGATGGCTGTTGGCTGTCGGCAACATCCGGAAGGCGAGCCGCGTGCGCCTCATTCACTTTGGCTTGGAGCTCAGTGACCCGGTTCTCGAGTACAAAGTGCAATCGCAAGAGGTCATCCACCAGCCGCCAGCAGCTAACCGCGATCTCGTGCGAGAGTCGGCTTGCACCGTAATGCACGCCAAGATTGCCCGCGTCCTTCACCGCAACTGACATTTGGTGAAGCATAGGTCCAAGATCGTGAAACTCGTGCAACCTCTCCAGGCTCGGAGCCAACGGCCCCCTCCTTTCGGTTTTCGGGATGAACTGCGTGACCAGTCCTTCAAGCAATCGGCGTGCGGCTGAAACAGTACCTTGTGCATCTCGGCTATTGAATGCCGCAATGCCGGCCTTGTAGTCCCGAAGAATCTCGGGATTTACTCGCAACCCCTCCTCCAACTCTGGGAGAAGCATCCACTCGCTTGGACCAGGCGCCATGTATATCCGGCCGCCACCAAGTTTCTGTGCCGAGTCAGTGAAGGGATGGATCGAGAAAAATATGGGTTGCCGACAGACAGGGCATGCCGCGGACGAGTTGCGAATGGGGCCGTTCGTCGACCATTGACTTACCCAGAAAAATTCATCTTTATTGCACCACCCGCACCTAGCAGCAATCGCGGTAGGCAAGACGCCGCTGTAGGCGTGGACCGTCGTAGGTGAGAGTTCTCGGAGCGGACCCATCGGGCGTCAACCGGAGCATTCCCGGAGAAGTTCCGGAGAGTCCGATCTATAGTATTGATTCTTTTGGACGAATGCGACGTTCACGTCTGCTCCCCATGCAGACGAACAGGATCGCCGGCGTGCGTTGGCCTTCCAAGCCCTGGACTCCCCATCCGAAGGCGCGGTGCGCGCGCACCGAGCCTAGCAGAATGCGCCTCCGTGGCGGCGACTCAGTTGAACGTGCGGTTGTGCTGCACCGTCGTCTGGCAGGTCGAGCCGTTGCAGTGGAAGCTCTGCGCCGCCGGATCGCTGAAGCGGATGTTGATGTAATAGGTGAGGCCCGCCGTGAGTCCGCAGGCCGCGATCGGCCCCGTCGCCCCGATGCGCCAGGTCCCCATGCGCTGGCCAGTGCGCGTATCGAGGCGAGCGCAGAACGCCTCCGGCGGATTGAAATCACCGCAGCGCGTGCTGATCGCCATGTCGGTTTCCGGGCCGGGCAATGTCTCGCCGTGCGTGAAGATGCCCCACGCGCCCTGCAGATCGGTCGGCACGGTGAATTCCGCAGCGATGTAGCCGTTGCGCGGCATGCTCCAGAAGATCGCGTAGTAGTTCAGCCAGGGGAACGGCACGGTCGGCATGCCGGCCTGCGATCGACCCCAGATGTTCTCGGCGCGCGTGACGTCGGTCGCGGTGCGCCCGATGCCGTCATAGCGCCACGACATGACCGTTGAGCGGATGCGGCCGGGGGGGCAAGCACCCGCAGTCTCGAAATCGTCGATGAAAACCGCATTGGTTTCGGCGTGGGCTGCACCTGCGGCGCAGGGCAGCAACAGCAACAGCAACATCTTTCTCAAGGCAGCAATCTCCTGGCCGCAACGGAGGCTGCGGGCATACGGTGTCCGTGCGGGCGACGCAACGATTGAAGGGACTCGTCAGCTGTCTGCCCGGAGAGTTCGATTCCGAAGCGGAAGCTCGGCGCCTGGCAACCTCGCGTCACGCGTCGCAGCCGATTTCCCGGCTGCGCTGCGTGCAGCTGATCTGTGAAGAGAGTGCGAGAATTCTAGGGGCATGCGCGCACGACAATGTCAACAAAGCGCACGAAAACCGTTCAGGATTCGCTATCGCAATGCGGTCGCGAGCATCCGTCACTCAAACGTCGTTGGCGGGCATCAGCTCAATTCGCGCGCGGCTTGCATCGCGAGTTCGCGTTCGACGCGCGCGAGGTCCGCCGCAGTGTCCACCCCTGCAGGGAAAGCCTCGGGCGCGAGGCTTACCGCGATCGCATGCCCGTGCTCGAGTGCACGCAGCTGCTCGAGCGCCTCGGTGCGCTCCAGCGGCGTCGGCGCCAGCGCCGCGAATCGACGCAGGAAGCCGGCGCGGTAGGCGTAGATCCCGATGTGGCGCAGGAACGGCGCGTCCGCCGGCAGCGCCTCGCGGTCCCGCGCGAACGCATCGCGCGGCCATGGCAGCGGCGCGCGGCTGAAGTAGAGCGCACGCCCGCGCCCATCGCGCACGAGCTTGACGCAGTTGGGGTCGAACAGTTCGCGCGCCTCGAGCAGCGGCGTCGCGAGCGTCGCCATCGGTGCGTCGTCCTCGGCCAGCGCACGCGCGACTTCGCGGATACCGCTGGCCGGCGCGAGCGGTTCGTCGCCCTGGAGGTTCACGACGATCGCGTCGTCGGGCCATTCGAGCAGGGTCGCCGCCTCGGCCAGCCGATCGCTGCCCGACGCATGCTCGGCACGCGAGCGCAGCACCCGCACGCCGCTTCCCGCGAGCGCCGCCTCGATGCGCGCATCGTCGGTCGCGACGACCACCTCGAGCGCGCCTGCCGCGCGTGCGCGGCGTGCGACATGCAGGATCATCGGCTCGCCCGCGAGCGGCAGCAGCGGCTTGCCCGGCAGTCGCGTGGAGCCGTGGCGCGCGGGAATCGCGACGATGAAGTCGGGCAGGTCTCGGGTCACGGCCTTGGCTACGCGAGGAGAACCAGCCGCAGGTTACCGGACGGCGCCACGGGCGGACAGCTCACGCGTGGGCTGAACGTCACGCGACTGCGCGGCACTGGCTGGCGAGGGCGACGCACACGCGATGCTAGAATGCGGCGCCCCGCGTCCCCCTGCCCCGAGCGTACGTGAGCCCACCCGCCCCTGCTGCGACCGCCGCGGCCGCGCTGCCCCTGCGCGCAGCCCTGATGATGGTCGCGAGCGCATGCCTGTTCGGCCTCATGGCGATCCTGATCCGCCATGTGTCGGCCTCGCTGCACCCGTTCGAGATCGCGTTCTTCCGCAGCTTCTTCGGCGCGCTCGCGGCCTTGCCGCTGCTCCTGCCGACGGGCCTGCATGCCTTGCATACCGACCGGCTCGGCTTCTACGTCGTGCGCTGCGCGATCGGCGCGGTGTCGATGCTTGCGGGCTTCTGGGCCATCGCGCACCTGCCGCTCGCGCAGGCGATCTCGCTGTCGTATTCGTCGCCGCTGTTCGTGACGATCGGCGCAGTCCTGTTCCTCGGCGAGGTCGTGCGCTTGCGTCGCTGGAGCGCCGTGATCGCGGGGTTCATCGGCGTGCTGGTGATCGTGCGGCCCGGCACCGATGCGTTCACCGCAGCGAGCCTGATCGCGGTGTTCGCGGCCGCGCTGAGCGGCGCGGTGACGATCAGCATCAAGTTCCTGTCGCGCTCGGATCCGGCCAACACGATCGTGCTGCTGACGACGCTGCTGTGGGTGCCGCTTTCGCTGCCGGCCGCGCTCGCGGTCTGGCAATGGCCGACCGCGACGACCTGGCCATGGCTCGTGCTGATCGGCCTGCTGGGCACGGGTGGCCAGTACTTCTGGACGAACGCGCTGCGGCTCGCCGACGCGTCGGTGATCGCGCCGTTCAGTTACCTGCAGCTCGTGATCGTCGCGGTGCTCGCATGGATCGTGTTCGGCGAGCAGCCCGACGTCTGGACCGCGGCCGGTGCCGCGATCGTGATCGGCGCGAGCCTGTACATCGCACGGCGCGAGGCGGTGCTCGCGCGCCAGCGCCGCGCGCAGGCGATCGCGGCCAAGGGCGAGCCGCAGATCTGACGCGCGTGCGTGCGGTTGACGCGCGTGCGATGTCCAGGGCGCATCAATGCCGGCCCGCTGCAGCCGACGGCCGCTGCGCCGGGCCACGGTGGAACACGATCAACCACATCGCGACCGTCCATGCGACGGCGGCGGTCCATCCGGCGAGGATGTCGGACGGATAGTGCACGCCGAGGTAGATGCGCGACATCCCGACCAGCACGACGAAGACGGCGCCTGCTGCAAGGACCGGCCAGCGTGCGCGTGTCCGCCACGCGAGCAGCACGAGCACGCAGGCGAGCGTCATCGAGCCCATCGCGTGGCCGCTCGGGAAGCTGTAGTTGTCCTCCGGCGCGATCGATTCCCACAGCGAAGGACGCTCTCGCCCGAACATCGGCTTCGCGGCGAGGTTGAGCAGCGCCGAACCCACGATGGCGAGACCGGCGAACAGGCCCGCGCGCAGCCGCCGCGCGAACGCGAGGCCGAGCACGAGCGCGATGTCGATCGGCACCACGCCGAACTGGTAGCCGGCCATCGCGACCGCGACGAAGAACGCATCCAGGCGCGGGCCGTGCATCTCCCGCGCGGCATGCAGCAGCGGGACGTCGAACGCGAATCCCTCGTCCTCGCGCACTTCGTCGACCAGCATGCCGAAGCCCGCGAGCGGAAGCAGCACGCCGAAGAACACCAGCGCGACCGCGATCCAGTGCCGGTGCAGGAACGCGAGGCCGTAGCGCGCCTCGTCGAGTGCGACGCGCGCGAGCCGCGCGAGGTCAATCCGCATGCAGGCGCCGTCCGTAGCGCCGCTCGACGTAGGTCTCGATCACGCCGACGAAGTCCGACGCAATGTTCTCGCCGCGCAGCGTCATCGCCTTTTCGCCATCGATGAACACCGGTGCGGCCGGTGCCTCGCCGGTGCCGGGCAGCGAAATGCCGATGTCCGCGTGGCGTGATTCGCCCGGACCGTTGACGATGCAGCCCATCACCGCGAGCGTGAGGTTCTCGACGCCGTCGTACTTGAGCCGCCACTCGGGCATGCGCGCGCGCACGTGTTCCTGCACCGTGTGCGCGAGTTCCTGGAACAGCGTGCTGGTCGTGCGTCCACAGCCCGGGCACGCAGTGACCAGCGGCGTGAACGCGCGCAGGCCCATCGTCTGCAGCAGTTCCTGCGCGACGATCACCTCGCGCGTGCGCGATTCGCCGGGCTCGGGCGTCAGCGAAATCCGGATCGTGTCGCCGATGCCTTCCTGCAGCAGCACCGCGAGCGCGGCGCTCGATGCGACGATGCCCTTCGACCCCATGCCGGCCTCGGTGAGCCCGAGGTGCAACGCGTGGTCGCTGCGCGTGGCGAGATCGCGATAGACCGCGATCAGTTCCTGCACGCCCGAGACCTTGCACGAGAGGATGATGCGGTTGCGCGCGAGGCCGAGCGCCTCGGCGCGCGCGGCGGATTCGAGCGCCGAGCGGATCAGCGCCTCGCGCGCGACGCGCGACGCACTCCACGGCTGCGGGCGCGCATGGTTCTCGTCCATCAACGCGGCCACCATCGACTGGTCCAGGGAGCCCCAGTTCGCACCGATCCGCACCGGTTTGTCGTGGCGCAGCGCGGTCTCGATGATCGCGGCGAACTGCGTGTCCTTCTTGCGACCGAATCCGACGTTGCCGGGATTGATGCGGTACTTCGCGAGCGCGACCGCGCAGGCCGGCTCCTGCTCGAGCAGGGTGTGGCCGTTGTAGTGGAAGTCGCCGACCAGCGGCACCGCGCAACCCATCATGTCGAGCCGCTCGCGGATGCGCGGCACCGCTGCCGCGGCTTCGGGCGTATTGACCGTAATGCGCACGAGCTCGGAACCCGCGCGTGCGAGCTCGGCCACCTGCTTCGCGGTGCCGACGATGTCGGCGGTGTCGGTATTGGTCATCGACTGCACGACGACCGGCGCACCCGCGCCGACCGTGACCGCACCGATGCGAACGGCAACGCTGGCACGACGCGGCAGCGGCGCGTCGATGGGTGAGTCGGACATGATGCAGCTCGTTGGGGCCGGGCGGCGCAGGCGTCGATTATAGCCGTGCAAGGGTCCCGCCTCGGCCGCGGTGCCGCCGCCTCTCCGGCCGCCCCGTGTGCGAGGGGGCTGCGGCCGGATCTTTCGGAGGGGCTCCAGCGCCGAGCCCTTCGCACGCAGGCACTTCGACCGCGACCTGCTGCCTGCGCGAACACGTTCGAGATTCCGTGGTAGAACGTGCGCACTTCCGGGGAGGATCGAACATGCGTGCCTTCGCTTCATCGTGGCTGCTCGCGGCCGCCACCGGTCTTGCGCCGATCTTCGTCGGCGCCGCACCAGCCCACTACCTCGTGCTCGAGATCGGCGAAGACGCGCTCGCCCATCCGCTGTACTACAGCAAGGTGGAGCTGGCGCCCGACGCGGGTCACGCGGCTCCGATCCTGCCATCCCGCGCGAGCGACGCGATCGCTTGGCGCAGCATCGGCCCGCGTGGCGCAGGTGCGCTGAGCACGATCTCGATGCCCCAGGTGCTGCACGCGGAGTTCGCGCGCGATCCCGATTCGGCCACCAGCGCGATCGATTCGCTCGCGGTGCCGAACGAGCAACGCAGCTTCGTCGTGCGCGCGCCGGTCGCCGACGGCGACGCGATCGAACTGCAGCTGGCCTCCGGCGCGACGCAACGCATCGACGTCGCGGCGATCGCGGCGAACGCGGCGCGACTGCCGCTCGCGGGACTCGTGCCGGAGGTGGCGGCCCCCGCGATGCGCGGCGGCAACCCGGGCAACCGACTCGACATCCTCGTGTTCGGCGACGGCTACGCGGCCGGCGAGCAAGGCCTCTTCGAAACGCATGCGCAAACCCTGCGCGATTCGATGTTCGACATCACGCCGTACCGCGAGTACGAGAGCTACGTGAACTGGGTGCCCGCGTTCGTCGCATCCGCACAGTCGGGGTCGACCCATCCGCCCTACCAGGCGGGCTGCACGACCAATGCCTGCTGCTCGGACACCGCCGCGCAGACCGACCCGCTCGCGGGCCAGGTGCGCGCCACGGCGTTCCAGTCGCGCTTCTGCGCATTCCAGATCCATCGCCTGCTCGTCGCGAACAACGGCCTCGTGCTCGCGGCGGCCGCATCGATCCCGGACTGGGACGTGATCCTCGTGTCGGTCAACGATCCGGTCTACGGCGGCTCGGGCGGCCAGATCGGCGTGATGTCGCAGCATGGCGCGGCGGTCGAAGTCACGATCCACGAGTTCGGCCACACGTTCACCGGACTCGCCGACGAATACGACAGCCCCTATCCCGGCTATCCGACCTGCAGCGATACCGGCGGCGGACCCGCTTGCGAGGCGAACGTCACGAACCAGACGCTCGCGGCCGCGGTGAAGTGGCGCGACCTGTTCTCCCCGGGCATCTCGATCCCCACGCCACCCGGTACCCCGGGCACCGGCCTGTTCGAGGGCGCGCGCTATTTCACGACCGGCATGTACCGCCCCGCGAACCAATGCGAGATGCGCCAGCTCGGCGTCGAGTTCTGCGCGGTCTGCCGCCAGGAATACGTCAAGCACCTGTACCGCGGCGGCTGGGGCGCACCCGCGGGCGGCATCGACCCGATCGAACCCGGCAGCGAATCGCCGGCGATCGGCGCGCCAGTCGCGGTGGAAGTCGGGACCGACCAGGCATTCGGCGCGACCCTGCTGCAGCCGAGCATCGGCACGCATGCGGTCGAGTGGCGCCTCGATGGCACGCCGATCGCGGGCGCGGACCAGGCAACCTACGTATTCAGCCAGGCAGCGACGACGCCCGCGCTGCACACGCTCGAGCTGCGCGTGTCGGATCCGACCGCGCTCGTGATTCCGTCGATGGCCGACGGACTGCTGGTGTCTTCGCGCAGCTGGACGATCGAAGTCGTCGAAGCCGACGTGATCTTCGCCGACGGATTCGAGGCGCCCTGAATCGGTGCGCGGCCGTCGCCGGCTCAGCCGGCGGCCTGCAGCTCCGCGTGCGGCGCCGCGTCGGGCAACGCGAAGTGCTGGAAGATGCCGGTCGCCTCGACGACGCGCAATCCGAGCGCCCGCGCCGACCGCGCCGGCAGCGGCGGACCGCGCAGGTCGGTGGGGACCGCGAGGTCGACTTCGGTGGTCAGGCGGTCGAGTTCGGTCGCGGTCACGAGCGCGGCGTAGTCGGCGCCTTCCTCGGCCGCGAGCGGTGTCAGCAGCAAGCCGCGCAGCGGCACCGGCGCCTGCTTGCGGTCGAGCGCGCGCACGCCGACCGGCAGCGCGCGCCGCGCGAGCAGTTCCACGCCGGCGTCGACGCGGCCCTGGTCATCGATCCGGATCCACCGGATCACGCCGATCATCCATTCGACATCGCCGTCGCCCGGATCGGGCAGCGCGAGGCCGACGAGTTCGGACACGCGCGCGCGCGCAGCCGCGCCGCCCTCGCCGCGATCCCAGAGCAGGCGATAACCGCCGAGGCCCTGGTCGACCACGCGCACGGGCAGGCGCGTCGCGCGCGCGAACTCGCTCGCGCCGGTGCGCCAGCTCGACGCACGATCGGCTTCGCTGAGGCTGATCGCCTGGCCGCGCACGCGTTGCATGAACGCGTCGAATCCCTCGCCGCCCGCGAGCACGTAGTGCAGGTCGTGCAGGCCGAGCACGCTGTCGAGCATGTAACCGCCACCGAGGCGCTCGTGGCCCCGCGTCGCGCGCGCCCCCCAGGCCGTCGCGACCTTGCGCAGCAGCGCCGCATCGACCTGCAGCGCGGTGCCGCCCCGTTGCGGCACCGGCACGCTCGCCGCGGGCGGCGGCACCATGGCAAGCTGGCGATCAACCAGTTCGAGCGCGGGACCGATGTCGAGCGCGAGGCGCGCCACCGCGCCGGCCAGGCGTTCGTCGGGAAGGTAGCCCGGACCCGCGTCCGCATCGGCGTCGATCGGCACGTCGTGGCCGCCGTGGTTGCCGACGTGCAGGCGCGCCAGCGGCGCGACCGCGCGCACCAGCGCGACCAGGTCGCCCTGCTCGCGCTGCGTATGGCGATAGGGATTGGCCAGCGCAAGCAGCAGCGCCTGCGCGTAAACGCCACGCGCATCGTCGCCGTCGATCGCGCGGTCGTCCAGGCGCAGCGATGCGGCGAAGCGATACACGTCGTGCAGCGCGCGCCATGCACCGAGCGGCGGCGTGCGATAGATCTGGTAGGCACCGGCAAGCCAGTCGCTGCCGTGCTGCAGCGCGCGCACCGCGGCCAGCGCGACCTGGCGGCCGCGCATGAACGGCACCGAGCCGTTCGGCTTGCACAGCTCGGCGAGCGCAATCCGGTAACCGGTCGCGAACTCGCCGCGGAACTGCAATGCGAGTTCGCCGAGTTCGGCCTTCTGGCGCGGCAGCGGGAAACTTGCGCCGACGATCTGGCGATCGGCCGAAGCCAGCAGTTGCATGGCGGGTTCGCGCAACACCTCGAGGCCATCGAGCCGCTGCGCGCCGTCGAACGCCTGGGCGTTGAGCGCCTGCAACGCTTCGAGCAGCTTGCGCAGTGCGACCCCGAAATTCGCCATCGGCAATGCGTCGAGGATCGCGCGCAGCGCTCGCGGATCGGCGTTGGCGTCGCGCCCCGCGGCCACGCGTGGAGGCAGGTGTTCGACCAGTCGGCGATAGGCTTCGCTCATCGGATTGCTCCATCCGGCGCAGGGACGCGCGGACCTCGGAACGGGTGTAGCAAGTTCCGGGCCGACCCCGACCGGCGCCTGGCGCGAACCCGCAATGCCCAGCGACTACACTGGGCGCCTGCCCTTACCCAAGCCCGACTGCACCCCATGATGTCCCCAATTTCCGCGCGACGCGAGCCCCGGGCCCCCGGTGCGCCGAGGCGGCCACCCGGTGATCGAAACCGCGCAGCGCGCGCGCAGGGGATCGCCAGGTGACGCAGGCTGTCAACAAGTCGCCGATGTCGCGCCTGCTCGCCGAGCAGGCGTTCAGCCGCGCCGCGGGCGCCCCGCTGGTGGCCGGCAACGCGGTCGAGCTGCTGGTCGACTGCCGCGCGAATTTCGACGCGTGGCTCGCCGCGATCGCGGGCGCGCGCCACGCGGTGCTGTTCGAGAACTACATCTTCCGCGACGACGCGACCGGGCGTTCGTTCCTCGATGCGCTGGTCGAGCGCGCGCGCGCCGGCGTGCGCGTGTTCGTGCTGCGCGACTGGCTCGGCTGCCTAGGCCAATCCTCGAACGCGTTCTGGGCACCGCTCGTCGAGGCCGGCGGCGAGGTGCGCACCTACAATCCGCTGCGGTTCGCGAATCCGTTCGGCTGGCTCTCGCGCGACCATCGCAAGTTGCTCGTGGTCGATTCCGAGGTCGGATTCGTCGGCGGCATCTGCGTCAGCGGCAAGTGGCTCGGCGATCCCGCGCGCGACATCCCGCCATGGCGCGACACGGCAGTCGCAGTGCGCGGGCCGGTGCTGCGCGACCTCGTGCAGGTGTTCGCGGACAGCTGGGCGCAGGTCGGCGAGCCGCTGTCCGCCGAACTGCTGGAGCAGTGGCCGCAGGCGGAACCAGCCGGGCACGTCGACCTGCGCGTGGTCGCCACGGTGCCCAACGTCGGCGGCCTCTACCGCGTCGACCAGTTGATCGCCTCGATGGCGCGCACCAACCTGTGGCTGACCGACGCGTACTTCGTCGGTGTCGCGCCGTACGTGCAGGCGCTCGCCGCGGCCGCGCGCGACGGCGTCGACGTGCGCCTGCTGGTCCCGGGCAGCAGCGACCTGCCCGCGGTCGGCGCGCTCTCGCGATCGGGCTACCGGCCGCTGCTCGAAGCGGGCGTGCGCGTGTATGAATGGAACGGCTCGATGCTGCACGCGAAGACCGCAGTCGCCGATGGCCGTTGGGCACGCGTCGGATCGAGCAACCTCAACGTGTCGAGCTGGATCGGCAACTGCGAGATCGACCTCGCGATCGAGGACGAAGCGTTCGCGCGCCGCATGGAAGCGCAGTACCGCGAGGATCTCGCGAATGCGACCGAGATCGTGCTCAAGATGCCGCGCCGCCGGCGCGCGCATGGCGACGATGCAGGCCGCGGCCGTCGCGCGGGCGGCAGCGGCAGTTCCAGCCGCGCGGCCGCGGGTGCGCTGCGCATCGCGAACTCGATCGGCGCCGCGATCACCAATCGCCGCGTGCTCGGCCCCGCCGAAACCGCGCCTCTGGTGATCGGCGGTGCGCTGCTGCTCGCGCTCGCCGCCGTCGGGATCTTGTGGCCGCGCGTGCTCGCATGGCCGCTTGCGTTGTTCGCCGCCTGGGTCGGCGCGAGCCTCGTGTTTCGCTACGTCCTCGCCTGGCGTGCGCGACCGCGTCGCAAGCCGGTGGACTGACGCGTTGTCCATGTGGGCGTGGATGGGCTCCAGCCCCGGGCCCTGCGCGCGATCCATCGGGACCGAGGCGCCTCGCACGGGCTCCGCATCCCGTCGCGCTGCACGGCCATCGCAAGACGTTCAGGCACGCGCGCGCGCATGCGGTACTCTGGTCGGCCGATCCCCAGGCGCCGCCATGTCCGATACGCCCTCCCCGCCTGCCGCACGCGAGGTGTACACGCCGAGCGCGCTGGCGAGGTTCGTGCGCGACCTGCTCGAAGACACGCTGCCGCTGGTCTGGATCGAAGGCGAGCTCTCCAACTGCTCGCGACCGGCCTCGGGCCACCTCTACTTCACGCTCAAGGACGCCGGCGCGCAGGTGCGCTGCGCGATGTTCAAGCCGCGCAGCAGCTGGCTGCGGTTCCGTCCGGCGGATGGCCTGCGCGTGCTCGCTCGCGCGCGCGTGAGCCTGTACGAGGCACGCGGCGAGTTCCAGCTCGTGGTCGAGTCGCTCGAGGAAGCCGGCGAAGGCGCGCTGCGCCGCGCGTTCGAGGAGCTCAAGGCGAAGCTGCTGGCCGAAGGCCTGTTCGACGCCGCGCTCAAGCGCGCGCTCCCGCGCATGCCTCGCCGCATCGGCGTCGTCACGTCGGCGACCGGCGCGGCGATACGCGACGTGCTCAGCGTGCTCGCGCGACGCTTCCCGCTGGCCGACGTCGAGGTGCTTCCCGTCCCGGTGCAGGGCAAGGACGCACCTCCGGCGATCGTCGCGGCGCTCGCGGCGGCCTCGCGCGCGGGCCGGCACGACGTGATCCTGCTCACACGCGGCGGCGGCTCGCTCGAGGACCTCTGGGCGTTCAACGACGAAGCGGTCGCGCGCGCGATCCGCGCGAGCGCGATACCGGTGGTGTCGGCGATTGGACACGAAGTGGATTTCACGATCGCCGATTTCGCGTCCGACCTGCGCGCGCCGACGCCGTCGGCCGCCGCGGAGCTCCTCGTGCCCGATGCGGGCGAACTGCTCGCAGCGCTGCGTCGCCAGGCCTCGCGCCTCGCGCAGTTCCAGCGCCGCATGCTCGAGCTGCGCGCGCAGCGCCTCGACCACCTGCTCGCTCGACTCAACGCGCAGCGCCCGCAGGCGCGCCTGTCGCGCGCGGGCGAACGCCTGCAGCAGCTGCATCGTCGCCTCGGTTCCTGCGCACGCGCCGCCGTCGTTCGCGGCGATTCGCGCCTCTCGCTGCTGCGCACGCGCATGCTTGCGCAGCACCCGCTCGCGCGGCTCGAACGCGGCGCGGAGCGCGCGCGCAGCCTGCGCGGTCGCCTCGATGCCGGCATGCGCGCCGGCATCGAACGGCGGCGCTCGCGCCTCGCCGAACTCGCGCGCACGCTGAACGCAGTCAGCCCGCTCGCGACGCTCGAGCGCGGCTATGCGATCCTGCTCGAGCGCGACAGCGGGCGCGTCGTGCGCTCGACCGCGCAGGTGCGCGCCGGCACGCGGGTGCAGGCGCGCGTTTCCGACGGGTTGATCCCGCTGCAGGCGGATACGCGTGGCGACCTGCCCTGACCAGGAACCCCGGCGATGACCGACGACCATCCGCTTTACCTCGCGAACAAGCCGACCCGGCTTGCGAACCGGCTCGAAGTCGTCGACAAGCATTCGGGTCAAGTCGCCGCGCAGGTCGCCCTTGCCGACGCAAGGATCGTCGACGAGGCAATCGCGGCCGCGGTCGCGGCCGAGGGCCCGATGCGGCGTTTCCCGCCGCACGCGCGGCAAGCCGTGCTCGACCATTGCGTCGCGCGCTTCCGCGAACGGTTCGACGAGCTCGCACTCGCGCTCTGCGTCGAAGCCGGCAAGCCGATCAAGGACGCCGAAGGCGAGGTCACGCGGCTCATCGACACCTTCCGCGTCGCGGCCGAGGAGTCGGTGCGCATCGACGGCGAGATGCCGAACCTCGAGATCTCCGCGCGCGCACAAGGCTATCGCGGCTTCGTGCAGCGCGTGCCGATCGGCGCCTGCTCGTTCATCACGCCGTTCAATTTCCCGCTGAACCTCGTCGCGCACAAGGTCGCCCCCGCGATCGCGGCCGGTTGCCCGTTCGTCCTGAAGCCATCGGAGAAGACGCCGCTCGGCGCGCTGATCATCGGCGGCATCCTTGCCGAGACCGACCTGCCCGCCGGCGCGTTCTCGATCCTCCCGTGCCCCGTCGAGGACGCGACGGCACTGGTCGAGGACGACCGAATCAAGCTGCTGTCGTTCACCGGCGGCCAGGTCGGCTGGACACTCAAGGCGAAGGCCGGGCGCAAGAAGGTGGTGCTCGAACTCGGCGGCAATGCGGCCTGCATCATCGACGCGGACCAGCGCGATCAGCTCGACCACGTGGTCGAACGCCTCGTGTTCGGCGCGTACTACCAGTCGGGCCAGAGTTGCATCAAGGTGCAGCGCGTGTTCGCGCATGCATCGCTGTACGAGGAACTGCGCGAACGCTTCGTCGCGGCGACGAGGGCATTGAAGGCCGGCGACCCGAAGCAGCGCGACACCTTCCTCGGCCCGCTCATCGACGAGGCATCGGCGAAGCGCCTCGAAAGCTGGATCCGCGAAGCGGTGGACGCCGGAGCACGCCTGTTGTGCGGCGGTGGCCGCGAGGGGAACCGGCTCGAAGCCAGCGTGCTCGAAGACGTGCCGCGCGGCGCGAAGCTGGACGCCGAGGAGGCGTTCGGTCCGGTCACCGTGCTCGCACCGTTCACGGCATTCGACGAGGCGATCGCACGCGTCAACGATTCCGAATACGGCCTGCAGGCCGGCGTATTCACCCACGACATCCGCCACGCGATGCGCACATGGGACGAGCTCGAAGTCGGCGGCGTGATCGTCAACGACATCCCGAGCTTCCGCGTCGACAACATGCCATACGGCGGCGTCAAGCACTCGGGCTTCGGCCGCGAAGGCATCCGCTACGCGATCGCGGACATGACCGAACAGCGCCTGATGGTGCTGCGCGGTTGAATCTCAGGTTCGCGGCGCGCGCCACGCCGCGCGGGGGCGACCGCGCGGCCTCGCGGTCGCGACGCGCGCCGAGCGAGATTCGACGTCGCGCCGGAACTCACGGTTGCCCCACGCCCTCTGCTGGCGCGTGTGCAACCGCAGTTCGAGCGTCTCGCGTGGATCGGCACCCGCATCGACGTAGCGCCGCCAGACGGCGGCGCTGGCCTGCGCGTCGCCGCCGAGTCTGGCATGTTCCGGATGGAGGGTGACGCAGGCATCCTCGGCGCCGGAACCGCTGCACGCATGGCTGCTCCAGGCCCAGTCGCGTGCACGCGCCGCCAGGCCCGCGCGCACCGGATGCGCTTCGATGTGGCGGCAGCACGCGAGCACGTGCGGGCCGTCCGCGATCAGCGCCGCGACATAGCGTCGCCACAGTGGACCGCTGGCGCCATGGCGCCGGTTGAAGTGGGCGACGTAGCGCCGGCCCAGGGCCTGCATCATGCGCGGCACGCCGGTGTCGTCGCGCGGCGTCGCGAGCAGGTGCACGTGGTCCGGCATCAGCACGTAGGCATGGATCGCGCAGCCGAACCGCAGCGCTGCTGCACCCAGTTCGCGCAGGTAGGCGCGGCGGTCGTCGTCGTCGCGGAAGCAGTCGCTTCCGACGCGCGCTCGCTGCACCACGTGCTGCGCGATTCCGGCAAGATTGTATCGACCCTGGCGCGCCATGCAGCGGCCCTCAGCGCTGCGCGGTGGCGACCGGTGCCGGCGCGAGCCAGGCACGATACGCGGCTTCGTCGTAGCCGACGATGCGCCAACCCGCGGTCACCAGCACCGGCACGCCGCCGACGTCGAGTTGCGAGTACAACGCACGCGCGCGCTCCGACGCGTCGATGTCGAGTTCGGCGTAGTCGACGCCGAGCGTCGCGAGCAGCACGCGCGCCTTCTCGCAGAAGCCGCAGGTCCGGGTCGAGAACAACACGACCGGGCGGCTCGTGGTCGCCACGATCGGGCCGTAGTCCCCGGCGAGGACCGCGGGCGCAGGTCGCAACTGGCGCACTGCGAGCGTGCCGAACCAGCCGGTCGCCGCCGCGGTCGTGGCCAGCGCCACCGCAGGCAGGATGCGGCGAAGAAATCGCATGTCGAACTCCCGTTCCGCGGCGGCCTCCTTGCCGCCGCGGGCGCACCATCGAGGTCCCCCGCCGTCCGTGGCGCGGGGTGCTTCGCTCAGAGGCCGTAGATCCAGCAGCAGATGCTGCTGCCGAGCCAGTCGAGGCACGAGAGGTAGCTGCCCGTATCGGACGGATCGATCATGCAGACGCCGCCGCCACCGCCGGGCGGCAGCGCCCATGCGGAAGCGCTGGCGATGCCGAGCACGAGGGCGGAAAGCAGGACGCGCGCGCGTCCGTTGCGAGACTTGTTCATCGTCGAATGCTCCATTCAAGCGGGCCGCGCAGGATCGCGACCCATGACTAGGAACGCCGGTGCGCGCCCGCCTGCGTCAAAAAGGGGACAGGTTGCGCGGGCCATTGCGCACGTGCGCCGCCGCGACGCCGATGGAAGTGCCACGCGCGATGCAGCAGAATCGGCCCCGGTCCATCACGAAGGGATACACGCATGAACCCACGCATCACCGCGGCGCTTGCCGCAGGATTGTTCATCGCCGGCGTCGGCGTCGGCTATGCCGCGCAGAAGCTCGTGCCCGCGCTCTATCACGGCAAGGCCCCACCGGAAGCCGCGCGCGCCCTGCTCGAGGCCGCGCGCGAACAGGCGGGCGACGAAGGCAGCTGGGAGCGGATCGGCATCGGTCGCATCCACTACCTTGCGGGGCAGAAGGCCGAAGCCCAGGCGATCTTCGACTCGCTGCTGGGCGGCGACGCCGACGACAGCGACGTCTACCGCATCGCGCGCGTGTACCGCGAAGCCGGTGAATGGGCGAAGGCGAAGCCGCTGTTCGACCGCTACCTCGCAGCCAATCCGAAGGACGAGAAGGCACTCGCCGAAGTCGGTGCGTTCTACCTGCTCAATGGTGATCGCGAAGGCGCCGAGCGCCTGTTCGACCGCTCGTTCGCGGTCACGTCCGAGGTGTGGGCGACGATCGCCGCGGCAGGCGCGTATCTCGGCGTCGCCCCGCAGGAATAGCGCGCGCGGGCCTTGCGATTCCCGGCGCCGCCGCGGCGAAAGCCGGAACGACCGAGCGGCGGCGTCGGCGCCGGCTTCCGTGGGCGCTCCGCGGGTTCAGGCCGAAGCAAGTCGATGCGACGGCGTTTCGTTGGTGAGCGCGAATGCGCTCGCGCGCGCCGCTTCGATCGGTCGCAGCTCGAAGAACAGTCCGAGCTGGATGCACGGATTGCGCGCGATGATCGCCTGCGCTTCGTCGAGGTCGCGCGCGAGAATGAACCAATAGCCGCCGATGATCTCCTTGGACTCGCCGAACGGACCGTCGCTGATGAATCCGCGCCCGACGGTGCGACCCGCCGTACCGAGCCGCTGCCCGGTGCGCATCCTGCCCGCCGCAATCTCCTGCTCGAGCCACGCGTAGAACGCGTCGATCCCCTTCTGGATGCGCTCGGGCGGTGCATCCTCGTCCCAGCGGCCGCGCGAGAGGACGAGGAATTCGGACGGCGCCGCTGCATCGCTCATGCAATCTCCCGGTGGCGGCCGCGCGTCGGGCGCGACCTTCGAGTCGCGCATCCTCGCCTGCCGCGCGCGAGCGCGCAACGGAGCCGCCGGGTGACTCAGCGGACGGCTTGCGCGCAGGTCGCGGGCAGCGACGCCACGAGCTTCGCGACCTCTTCGCGCGTCGCGGGCTTGGGCGGCGTTCCTCCATCGAACAGCACGCGCCATTCGCCGTCGGCGTCGCGCTTCCAGACCGAATTGAAGCGACTGATCGTGTAGCGGTGCTTCGCGGACGGATCGAAGATCTCGGTCCACGCAGGTCCCGACGAGACGGCGACATCGGGATCGGCGCCGATCGACACGAACTGCGGATGCCAGCGCAGCGCAAGCTCGCGACCTTCGATGATCTCCTTCCAGTCCGCGACCACCGCCGCGCGACCGCGCACCGGCTGCGGGCTCGCCGCGTTGAAGACGGTGTCTGCGACGAGGTGGTCGGCGAACGCCGCCGCATCGTGGGCCGCGACGGTATTGGCGAAACTGCGCTCACGCATCCAGACCTCGCATTCGGCTTGCGTCATCGCGACGACGGGAGGAACCGGGGCAGCGAATGCGGACGCATGCAGCAGGGCGCTCGAGGCGAGCGAGAGCGCGAACGGGAACAACGGGTGGGTCTTCATCGGAAATACCTGGTCGGCGGAACGTCCCGGCGAAGCCCGGGATCGGATGGGCCGCATCATGGACTGCCCGCGATCGGGATCAAGATCTCGCGCGCGCGATTGCGATGAAGCGCTGCCGCTCTGCGCCGACCCGCGCGCGTCAGTCGCGTGCGGACGGCGACCCCGGCCCCGCCAGCTCGAGCGTCATGAACGTGCTGTGCGGGTCATCGCGATACGGCGGGAATGGCGCGCACTCGATGAAGCCGTGCCGCGCGTACAGCCGCCGCGCGGGCTCGAACGCGGCCATCGATCCGGTCTCGAGGCTGAGACGCCGGTACCCGCGGCGACCCGCCTCGCCGATGATGTGCGCGAGCATCGCGGCGGCGACGCCCTTGCGCAGGTGCGCGCCGGCGGTGCGCATCGACTTGATTTCGCCATGCGCGGGGTCGAGCTCGCGCAATGCGCCGCAACCGAGCAGTCCGTGCGCGCCCCAGGCGCTCCAGAACGTGACGTCGGGTGCGCGCAACGCGACGAGGTCGAGCGCATGCACGCTGCCGGGCGGCGACAGCGCATGGCAGTCGCGCAGGTGTTCGCGCAGCAGGTCGATGATCGCCTCGCCCTGCAGGTCGTCGCGCACGATGCGCAGGTCGCCGCCGGGCGCCTGCCCCGCGGCCGGGGCTTCGTGCGCGCGCGTCATGCGTAGCGCGCGAGCGTGGCCGCCGCATCGGGCGCGCCGAACGTTTCGCCCCAGTCTTCCATCAGCGCGATGAGCAGCAGCTTCTCGAACTCGCCCGCGAAGCGCTGCACGATCGCATCGGGATCGCGCACGCGCTTGTGGTCGCCGATCACCCCGAAGTGGACATTGCCGTTGTAGCTGAGGATCGAGATGCCGAGCGCAATGGAACCGGTCTGCGGCACCCAGAACATCAGCTCGCGAACCTCGACCCCGGCGAGGAACAGCGGCTGCTGCGGCCCCGGCACGTTGGTCGCGACCGCGCTCGCCTTGCGGCTGAACAGCTCCAGCGCCGGTCCCTGCAACGCGGCCGGCGCCATCCCGAGCGCGGCGAGCAACCCGAACGCGACGACGGCCTGGCGGCGACCCTTGAGGTCGCGCATGCACGCCGCGACGCGCTCGAGGCGGCGCAGCGGATTCGGCTCGCCGATCGGGAGATCGAGGAACACGAGGCCGAAATGGTTGCCGAGCTTCTTCGCGTGCTCGAGCGGACGCAGGTTGACCGGCACGGTCGCGCGGATCGTGACGCCATCGACCTCGCCGCCCTCGTCGCGCAGGTAGCCGCGGATCGCGCCGGCGGCGCACGCGAGCAGCACGTCGTTGACCGTGCAGTCGAGCGCCTTGCCGAGCACCTTGACCTCGGCCAGCGGCAGCGGATCGGCCCAGGCCACGCGCTTGGCGACGCCGAGGCGGCCCTTGAGCGCGGTCTTCGGATCGTCGGGCAGCGTCAGCGCGATCGCGAGTTCGCGCGTGATCTCGCTGCCCTCGTGCGCGAGCCCCGCGGCGATCGCGGGATCGGCGAGCATCTGCGCGAACTTCTCCCAGGTCTTGCCGCCCGCGGCGATGACTTTCTGCATGCCGCCCTGCATCGGCTCGAGCAGCCGCTCGAGCACGCTGCCGCGGTCGCGATGGAGCCAGGTGCGCGCGAGTTCGGCCTGTGCCTCGGGCTGCGGCGCGGTGTCGGTGAGGGACAGCAGCACCTGCACCAGCGCAAGGCCGTCGGCATACGAATGGTGGATGCGCGCGACCAGCGCACTCGCGCCGCGGTAGTTCTCGACGAGGTGGAACTGCCAGAGCGGACGCGCGGTGTCGAGCGGCGAGGACGCGAGGTCGCTGACGAACGCCTCGAGCTCGGGCTTGTCGGCGTCGCCCGCGAGCGCGGCGACGCGCACGTGCCAGTCGAGGTCGAAGTCCTCGTCCTCGATCCAGTGCGCGCCGTTGACGCCGACGACCGCCTTCTGGCGGAATCGCCGATACGCGAGGAAGCGTTCACCGAGCAAGGCCTTGAGGCGCGCGTGCGGGAGCTTGCCCGCGAGCACGAGCACGCCGGTGATCATCATGCGATTGGTCGGCCGTTCCATGCGCAGCCAGGCCGTATCGACCTTCGACATCGACTCGCGTTGCGGCTGCGCGCGTGCTGCCATGCTGGACCCCTTGCGGCGCCGGCGGAAGGCGCGAAAGCATTCGTGTAGCATTGACGCTCACATCGCAAAAGGCAATCGGCCGGCGACCGTTCCGGCTTGCACGACGCCTTCTGCGTCCGCCCCCGGCCCGGCCGCGCGCAGCGCGGGCGGCGCACCCTTCCAGGAAGCCCGCCGATGCACCATGGCACGGACATCCTGCTCGCCCTGTTCGCGATCTTCATCGCGGCGCAGGTCGGTGCCGAACTCGCGCAGCGACTGAAGCTGCCCGGCGTCGTCGGCGAGATCGTCGCCGGCTGCGTGATCGGCCCGTCCGCGCTCGGCCTGATCCACCTCGAACAGATCGCCGCCGGCACGCCGCTCAGCGTGCTCGCCGAAATCGGCGTGGTGCTGCTGCTGTTCTCGGTCGGCCTCGAGACGCGCCTCGAGGAACTCGGCAAGGTCGGCCGCAGCGCGGTACTCGTCGGGGTGCTCGGGGTGCTGGTGCCGTTCGGCGCCGGCGCGCTGTGGGCGCACGGGAACGGCTTCGAATGGGCCAAGTCGATGTTCGTCGCGGCCGCGTTCGTCGCGACCTCCGCGGGCATCACCGCGCGCGTGCTGCAGGAGCTCGGCGTGCTCTCGCGGATCGAGAGCCGCGTGATCCTCGGCGCCGCGGTCATCGACGACATCCTCGCGATGCTTCTGCTCGGCGTGGTGGTGTCGATCCAGGATGGCAGCGTCAACATCGGCAGCCTGCTGTTCGTACTGCTGCAGGCGGTCGGCTTCGTCGCGGTGATCGGCTGGGTCGGCACGCGCCTGATGCGCAAGCGCTCGCACTGGCTCGACGGGCCCGTCAATCCGGAGTCGCCGCTCGCGATCGCGCTCGCGATCTGCCTCGGTCTTGCCTACCTGTCGACCCAGTTCGGGCTCGCAGCGATCATCGGCGCATTCCTCGCCGGCATGATCGCGTCGGAGATGCACCAGCGCGACCAGCTGCACAAGCAGATGCAGCCGCTGCTGGTGCTGCTGACGCCGTTCTTCTTCGTCGTGACCGGGGCCAAGATCGACCTCACGGTGTTCGCGAGCGTCGATGCGCTATGGATGCTGCTCGTCGCGACCGTGATCGCGATCCTGTCCAAGCTCGTCGGCGGTTTCCTCGGCGCGCTTTCGCTCGGAAAGCGCGGTGCGACGATCGTCGGCGTCGGCATGATCCCGCGCGGTGAAGTCGGCGTGGTGATCGCGAGCCTCGGGCTCGCGGCCGGCATCTTCACCGACCAGATCTACGCGGTGATCGTCGCGATGTCGCTGCTGACCTCGATCGTGACGCCGCCGTTCCTCGCGATGCTGCTCAAGCGCGCCGGCCCGCCCGGCGGCGTGCCACCCGCCTGACGGCCGCGCCGCGGGCCGCCTCGGCTATGATCGAACGCGATGAGAGCCCGCCGAACCCGATCTTCGCACGCCCTGCGCGCCTTGCGCCTGGCGTTCTTGCTCGCCGCGCTCGCGCTCGGCGCCTGCGCCGCGCCGGTGTTCAGGCAGGTGCCGGCGACCGCGGTCACGCCTCTCGAGGCGGCGCGCGAGCCGCAGCGCCACGCCGGAACCGCCGTCGTCTGGGGCGGCAAGATCCTCGACGTCCGCAACCTCGTGGATGAAACCGAAGTGCAACTCGCGGTCTATCCGCTCGATCCCGCGCAGCGTCCGCAGCAATCCGAACCCGTGCTCGGCCGCGTCATCGTCGTGCTGCCCGGATTCGCCGATCCGCTCGACTTTCCGCCCGGGCGCTTCGTGACCGTGCTTGGGCACCTCGACGGCACGCGCACGCGCTACATCGGCGACGCCGAGCGCGCGCTTGCGGTGCTGCGGCGCGATGCGCTGCACCTGTGGCCCGTGAATTTCCCGCGCGAACGCTCGCGCGTGAGCTTCGGCGTCGGCATCGGCGTCGGCATCCGCTGAGGGAACACGCGCGCATCACTTCGCCGGCAACGCGAACGCGAGCAGGTAATCGCCGATCGTCGTGCCGAGTTTCGCGTGCCCGCCCGCGGCGACGACGATGAACTGGCGACCGCCGGCCTCGTAGCTCATCGGCGTCGCCTGCGCGCCCGCAGGCAGTCGCATCGTCCACAGCTCCGCGCCCGTCGTGGTGTCGAATGCGCGCAGGTAGTCGTCGGTGGTCGCACCGATGAACACGAGTCCGCCCGCGGTGGTCAAGGGGCCACCCATGTTCGGCGCGCCTTCGGTGTACCAGAACGGCCACGGCGCCTTGTCGCGCGAAGTGCCGAGCGGCCGCTCCCACGCGATCGTGCCGCTGGCGAGATCGAGCGCGACGAGCTTGCCCCACGGCGGCGGCGTGCACGGCGCGCCGAGCGGCGATTTCAGCAAGGTGCGGCGCATGCCGTAGGGCGTTCCGCGCTGCGACGCGAACTCCCAACCCTCGAAGTCGCCCGACTCGACCTGCGCATCGAGCTCGTTGCGCGGGACCAATGCGACCACCATCGGGAGGTCCATGACGTTCGCGACGAGCAGGTGCCTGCGCGGATCCCACGCGCCGCCGCCCCAGTTGGAGCCGCCCGCGTAACTCGGGCGCATGATCGTGCCCTCGACGCTCGGCGGCGTGTAGATGCCCTCGCTGCGCAGCGCGGCGATCCGGTCGCGGCACACGTTGCGGTCCCAGAACGTGAGTCCCCAGGCGTCGTCGGGCGTCACCGGTTCGTGCGAAACCAGTGGCGGCAGCGACGAGAATGGCTGCGTCGCCGACGGCGTCTCGCCCGCGACCACGCGCCGGGGCACCGCGCGTTCCTCGACCGGGAACACCGGTTCACCGGTTTCACGGTGGAACACGAACGCCTGGCCGGTCTTGGTCAGTTGCACGACCGCGGGCACTTCCCCACCGTCGCGCGCGAGATCCACGAGCATCGGCTGCGAAGCGACGTCGTAGTCCCAGAGGTCGTGGTGCACGAGCTGGCGGCCCCAGGCGAACGCGCCGGTGGAGGCGCGAAGCGCGACGAGGGAATTGGCCCACTCGTTGTTGCCGCGACGCTCGCCGCCGTAGAAGTCGGGGCTCGCGGAACCCGTCGGGATGAACACGAGGTCACGTTCCGCATCGACCGCGAGCGGCGCCCAGGCATTCGCGGCACCGGTCCAGCGCGCCTGCTGCGCGTCGACTTCGGTGAAGTCGGGATTCGCCGCGTCGGCGGGTACGACCGCGCGCCGCGGGATCGGGTCCCAGTGCCACGCGAGCCGCCCGCTGCGCACGTCGTACGCGCGCACGACGCCGAGCTCGAGCGCGGTGCCGCCGTTGTCGCCGATCGACGAGCCGATGATCGCGAGATCGCCCGCGATCGCGGGTGGCGAGGTCGCCTGGTACTGGCCGAGCCGCCGCTCGGTCGCGCGCACGCCCTTGCCGAGGTCGACTTCACCGTTGCGTCCGAAGTCCGCGCAGCGCGTGCCGTCCGCGGCGTCGAGCGCGAACAGGCGTGCGTCGATCGAGGCGAACAGGATGCGTTGGGCGCAGCGCGCGCCGGACTCCGCCTGCGCGTCGCGCCACCAGCTCACGCCGCGCGTGGCCATTTCGGAATAGTCACGGCCACGGTCTACTTCGGCATCGAAACGCCAGCGCAGCCGGCCGTCGGCCGCACCGAGCGCGAACACCTTTCCGGTCGCGGTGTTGAAGTAGAGCGTGTCACCGACCAGCAGCGGCGTCGCCTCGAACGTGAGCGCATCGCCGGCGCGCGCGAAGCCCTGCCCGAGTTCACCGGTGCGAAAGCTCCATGCGAGCTCGAGGTCGCCGACGTTGGCCGGCGTGATCTGCGCGAGCGGCGCGTGGCGCTGGCCACGCCCGTCGCCGCCGTAGGCGGTCCATTCGAACGCGGAGTCCGCCGCGGCCGTGGTCGCGGCGAGTTGCAGCATCAACACGAGTGAACACTTCGATCGGTGCATCGGCGTCCTCCGGAAGCGGCGCATTCGAACGCCGCGCCGCCGCGTTCGCAAGCCGGATGTGACGGGCGGGTCCCTGCGTGACGCGAGCGGGACCAACGCCCGCCGGATCAGCCGCCGAACGCGCCCGCCGGCAGCAGCGCCCGGTAGCGCCGGCTCAGCAGCACCTCGCTGCCGTCGCGAAGCGAGAGCCGAACGTCGCCGTGACCGCAAGGCGTCGTCGCGACGATGCCGTCCGCGCGCACGAGGTGGGACCGATGCACGCGCAGGAACTCGAGTGGATCCAGCCGCTGCGCAAGGCGCGACAGCGTCGCGCGCACGAGATGGCGCGCACCTGCGGTGTGCACGACGACATAGTTGCCGGCTGCCTCGAGGCGCTGCACGTCGCCGATCGGCACGATCAGCGAACGCCCGTGCTCGTGCACGACGATCCGACGCAATCGCGGCGTGCGCGCGAGCCTGCCCGCGAGTCGTCGGAGCGCCTCTTCGTGCGCGTCGGCCTCGCCCGGCGACTGCACGCGGCGTTCGGCAAGCCGTGCCGCGACGCGATCCAGGCATTGCGTGAAGCGCGCGCGATCGAAGGGTTTGAGCAGGTAGTCGAGCGCGGCGACCTCGAACGCGCGCACCGCGTGCTCGTGGTAGGCGGTCGTGAACACGACCAGCGGGTACGGCGGCGACGCGCGCGCGAGCAGGTCGAAGCCGTCGTCGCCGCCGAGCCGGATGTCGAGGAACAGCAGGTCCGGCGCGTGCGCGCGCAGGATCGCGAGGCCACCGGCAAGGTCGTCGGCCTCCGCGACGATGCGCCAGCCCGGATGCTGCGACAGCAGGCGCCGCAGGCGCGCGCGCGCAGGCGGTTCGTCCTCGACGATCGCGACGCGCGCTTCAATCATCGATCGCGACCGGCAAGTCCAGCCGCACGCGCGTTCCGCCACCGGGGCGCGGACCGATCT
>JAEYZH010000025.1 GCA_023430685.1 Pseudomonadota bacterium
GCCTTGGCGAGGCCGACTGCCTCCAGGCGGCAGGGGCCGCGGATGACGCGCGCGCGCGGCGCGACGACGCGCGCGCCGTGCTCGCGGGGGTCTCGTACGTGCCGCCTGCGCTCGCGCGGGCCGCCGCGGATCGCGGGGCGGGTCCGTGATGTCCTGAAAGCCCGCCTTTCTGCGCCTTGCACGGACATCCACCTCCGGATGTCACTGAGAAGGCGCCCCCATGACCTTGCGAACCTTGTGTGTGCTCGGCTGCGCACTCGGCCTGCCCCTCGTCGCCGACGCGGCGACCCGCACCTGGCCCGGCGATCCGGGCTGCAGCGGCACGCTGCAGGCGTGCATCGACGCGGCGGCCGACGGCGACCGCATCGAGATCGCAACCGACGTGCCGATCACCGAATCGATCGCGCTGCACGCGCGCAGCCTCACGCTGACCGCGGCCGACGGCCACCGGCCGCAGTTCCTCGGCGTCGGCATCATCGCGAATGACTCGGGCGGCAGCGGCGACATCGACGTCCGGCTGAGCCGCCTGCGCTTCACCAACGGCTACGTGACCGCGACCTACGCGAGCCCGGGCCATGCGAACTTCGAATTCCGCGAGCTGGTGCTGACGCGCGCGCCCGGCGCGACCGGTAACGGCATCACCGTGATCGCCTACGAAGGCACGGTCGACGCGATGCTCTACGACAACCGCGTCAGCGGCCAGCCGCTCGGCCTGAATGGCGCGCTCGTCGAGATCGCATCGCAAGGCGGCACGCTCGATGCGCGCGCGTACTACAACCACATCACGAGCACCTCTGCCGGCACCGTCGATGGCGCAGGCCTGTTCGTCAACGTCGCACAGGGGGGCGGCGGCAGCGTCAAGCTGCACGCGAACCAGGTCCGCGGCAGCTTCGCCCGGTCCGGCATCTTCGTGTCCGAAGGCCTCTTCTCCTCGACACCGAGCAGCTTCGACGCGCGCGTCTACAGCAATGTCGTGGTCGGCAACGGTGGCGGGCGCGGCATCGACGTGACGCCGTCCAATGGCGAGATCGACGTGCAACTCGTCAACAACACGGTCACGCGCGTGCAGAATGCGATGTCGTTCACCAACTGGGACGGTGGGGCGACCCCGGTCGTGGACGCGCTGGTCAGGAACAACCTGCTCAAGGCGCCCACCGCGATGTTCGCGAACCCGTCGCTGGTGGCGGGCATCGACGAAGACCACGACCTGTTCGACGGCGCGACGGTCAACTTCACTCCGGGACCGAACTCGATGACCGGTCCGACCGGACTCGTCAGCGACGTGCAGCCGCGGCTTGCGCCGGGCTCGCCCGCGATCGATGCCGCCGACACCGCGACGCTCGGACTCGGGATCATCTTCAACGCGCTGCCCGCGACCGACGCGGACGGCCTGCGCCGATCAAGCGCGTCAGCGCGAGCAGCGCCGACATCGGCGCGTTCGAAGCGGGCGACCTGATGCTGCTGCACACGGCCACGCCCGACTCGATCAGCGCGCACATCAGCCGCATCGACCACCCCGCGCTCAACGGTCGCCCCGCGGCCGACGTGTTCGCGACGCCGAACTTCGACGGCGACGGCAGCAACCCGAGCGTGACCCACCCGCATCCTTTCGGCAGCTGGTACGACGGTACGCGCTGGACCCTGTTCAACGAAGACCTCGCGCCGATGCCCGCATACGTGGACTTCGATGTGTTCGTGCCCGCACCCGGTGGCGGGCTGTTCCGCCATGCGGCGAGCGCTGCGAACATTTCGGGTTGGACCACGGTGCTCGATGATCCGAGCGTCAACGACCTGCCCGACCGTATCGTGCTCGCGACCCAGAACTTCTCCGCCGGGGCCGCGTACAACCCGCATCCGATCGGGGTGTTCTACTTCTCGCTCGGGGGTCCCGGCGCATGGCTGATCGCGAACCTCGACCTCGAGCCCGGCGTCGACATGACCACGGGCGCCGGATTCAGCGTTTACGCGCAGGAGCCCAGCCCGAATGCGTTCCGCGTGACCGCCACCGCCGGCAACCTCGACGGTGCCGCGCTGCGCCTCGACCACCCCCTGCTCGACGGCACGCCGTGCGCGCGCCCGGTCGCGACGCGCATGTTCGACGGCACTGCGGTGACCACGCACTTCGACCTCGACTACGCAGGCGGCCACTGGCACGTGTTCGGCTTCTCGCCGATTCCGGTCGGCACGCAGTTCAACGTGCTGGTCGATCCGTCACAGGTCGCGGCCTGCAGCGACGTGATCTTCGCGGACGGCTTCGGCGACTGAGGCTGGCCGCCGCGGGTCGCCGGCAGGCCGGTGGCCCGCGGCCCGCGCGCGTGGGCCCGCGGGTCGTACACTCGACGCTTTCGGAGGGTCGCCCATGCGGATCTGCGTCTACTGCGCTTCCAGCGAGCATTGCGACCGCGTCTACCACGACGCCGCGCATGCGCTCGGCCGCACGCTCGCCGAAGCGGATTGCACGGTCGTCTACGGCGGCGGTGCGGTCGGACTCATGGGCGCGCTCGCGAATGGCGCGCTCGAAGCCGGCGGCGACGTGGTCGGCGTGATCCCGCGCTTCATGACCGAAGTCGAGTGGCAGCATCCGGGCGTCGCCAACCTCGAGGTGGTCGAGGACATGCGCGAGCGCAAGCATCGGCTGCTGACCGGCTCGGACGCGGTGGTCGCGTTGCCCGGAGGCTGCGGCACGCTCGAAGAGCTGTTCGAAGCGATGACGCTCAAGCGCCTCGCGCTCTACTTCAATCCGATCGTGCTGCTGGACACCAACGGCTTCTACAAGCCGCTCGATGCCTTCCTCTCGCAGGTGATCGAAGAGCGCTTCATGAACCCCGAGCACCGCGCGTTGTGGTCCATGGTCGAGCGCGTCGAGGACGTGTTGCCGGCGATCCGGCAGACGCCGCGCTGGAGCGAGGATGCGCGCGATTACGCGGTGGTCAGGCGCAGCCGGTGACGCTCAGTCGAAGCGGCTGAGCTCGCGCTCGCCGTCACCGAAGCCGCCGCCGGCCTCTGCATCGGGATCGTCGAACAGGCTCATCGGGGCCGACTCGGCATCGGTCGACGCCTCGTTCTCCCGCGCCCCGGGCTCGCTCGCGGCCTTCTGTTTTTCCCAGCGCGTGCGGATCGGATTGGCCGATTCGGCCGACTCGAGCGCGGCGAGCAGTTCCTGCTTCTGGTCCTCGGGAAGGTCCGCCCAATGGCAGTCCGCGAGTGCACCGGCCATCGAGTAGAGCAGGTTCAGGCTCGGCCGGAAGCCCGCGCGCTTGACCTTGAGGAAGGCCTCGACGGGGCCGAGGCGCGCGAGGTCTTCGGTCGTCCGCACGCCGACCTGGCGCAGCCAGGCCGCGGACTTCGGGCCGACGTTGCGGATCTTGACGTCGCGTGAGCTCATCGTGTCCTCCGGATCGTGTTGAACGCGCGCGCGCGGTCGGCACGCGGGCCCGCGCCGCCGCTGCGGCGCGCTAAAGGCAAGGCGTGTCGGCAGGCGTGCGCGCTCGTGCTCATGCGTGTGCCAGCGAGTCCATGAACACCGCGCACAGCTGCTCCATGCCCGCGCGGTCGTCGGCGTCGAAGCGTGCGATCGACGGACTGTCGACGTCCCAGACGCCGAGCAGGCGCCCGTCGCGGTCGACCAGCGGCACGACGATCTCCGATTGCGAGGCCGCATCACACGCGATGTGGCCTTCGAACGCGTTGACGTCGCGCACGACCTGCGTCTGGCGCGTCGCCGCGGCGGTTCCGCACACGCCCTTGCCGATCGCGATGCGCACGCACGCGGGCTTGCCCTGGAACGGACCGACCACGAGCTCGCTGCCGTCGAAGAAGTAGAAGCCGCACCAGTTGAGGTCGGGCAGCGCGTGCCAGACGAGCGCGGCGAAGTTCGCCGCGTTGGCGACGCGATCATGCTCGCCCTCGAGCAGGCTGCGCGCCTGGCCCGCGAGTTGTGCGTATTGCTGCGGCTTGCTGCCGGCGAGCGTGGTCGACTCGAACATCGCGCGAGTTTAGCAGCCGCGCGCGCTACCATGGCGGCCGGGAGCTCGCGGGGGAGAGCATGGCGACGACGATGGAACGCGCGGCTGACGGATTCCGGCGCCGCGGGCAACAGGTCACGCGGCTGGAGACCTTCGTCGACGCCGCGTTCGCGTTCTCGCTGACCCTGCTCGTGATCGTGTTCGACGACCTGCCGGGCAGCGTGGCCGAGTTGCGCATGGCGCTGCGGCACGTGCCGACATTCGGGTTCTGCTTCGTGATCCTCGCGATGTTCTGGTCCGCTCACAACCGCTGGAGCCGCCGCTTCGGACTCGACGACGCGCGCTCGACCCTGCTCAGCCTCGGCTTCGTGTTCGTCGTCATGATCTACGTCTATCCGCTGCGCATGGTCGCGTCCGGCGCGATGGCGTTCTTCACCGGCGGATGGGCCCCGACCGGTTACGTGCTCGATCCCGCCCGCGCGATGCTCGACCTGCAGACGATGTTCATCGTCTACGCGCTCGGCTTCGGCACGCTGTCGCTGCTGCTGTGGCGGCTCAATGCGCATGCGCTGCGCGAAGCGGACCGGCTCGGCCTCGACCCGACCGAACGCCACGAGACCGGCAACGAGATCGGCGTGCACGCGATCCTCGCGCTGAGCGCGCTGGCCAGCCTCACCTTGAGTCTCGCGATGCTCGCGCTGTTTCCGCCGGGCCGGCCGCCGGGCTGGATCGCGTCGCTGCCGGCGTGGGTGTATGCGTTGATCGGCCCGGCCATCGGCCTCTACATGCGGCGGCGCATGCGCTCGCGGCCGGCAGTCGCCTGAATGCAAGGCGTGTTCGTCAGCGGCACCGACACCGGCATCGGCAAGACCTGCGCGAGCACCGCGCTGCTGCATGCACTGCGCGCGCGCGGCCTGCGCGCAAGCGGCATGAAGCCGGTCGCGAGCGGCTGCCGCGCGACGCCGCAGGGCCTGCGCAACGACGACGCCGAGGCGCTGCTGGCGGCGAGCGACCCGGTCCCGGACTACGCCGACTGCAATCCGTACGCGCTGGCCGAACCGATCGCGCCGCACATCGCGGCGCGCCTCGCCGGCGTCGAGATCGACATCGACACCGCGCGCGCGGCCTGCGCGCGCATCGCCGCGAATGCGGATCGCGTCGTGGTCGAGGGTGTCGGCGGCTGGGCCGTGCCGTTCTCGGCGCAGTCGATGCAGGTCGACCTCGTGCGGGCACTCGGCCTGCCGGTCGTGCTGGTGGTCGGGCTGCGGCTCGGATGCCTCAACCATGCGCTGCTGAGCCACGCCGCGATCGCCGCCGACGGTTGCGTGCTGGCCGGATGGATCGCGAACCGCCTCGATCCGGCGATGCCGTTCGCAGAGAGCAACCTGCATGCGCTGCAGGCGCGCATCGATGCGCCGCTGCTCGGCGTGAT
>JAEYZH010000032.1 GCA_023430685.1 Pseudomonadota bacterium
CCGGCGTTCGGCCTGCACTCGGGGCGAACGGATATTTCCATACCGTTCGCGCTGAGCGCAGCGCCCGTCAGGGCGCGAAGTCGAAGCGCACCCGTGCGACGACATCGCGAACTGGCCCTTCGACTCCAGCCTTCGGCCTGCGCTCAGGGCGAACGGGCATTGGCACTCCAGCCTTCGGCCTGCACTCGGGGCGAACGGATAGTTCCATACCGTTCGCGCTGAGCGCAGCGCCCGCCAGGGCGCGAAGTCGAAGCGCACCCGTGCGACGACATCGCGAACTGGCCCTTCGATTCCGGCCTTCGGCCTGCGCTCGGGGCGAACGGACATTGGTAGTCCGGCCTTCGGCCTGCACTCGGGGCGAACGAATATTCCGATCCCGTTCGCGCTGAGCGCAGCGCCCGTCAGGGCGCGAAGTCGAAGCGCACGCGTGCGACGACATCGCGAACTGGCCCTTCGACTCCGGCCTTCGGCCTGCGCTCAGGGCGAACGGGCATTGGCACTCCAGCCTTCGGCCTGCACTCGGGGCGAACGGATAGTTCCATACCGTTCGCGCTGAGCGCAGCGCCCGTCAGGGCGCGAAGTCGAAGCGCACCCGTGCGACGACATCGCGAACTGGCCCTTCGACTCCGGCCTTCGGCCTGCACTCAGGGCGAACGCACATTGGCACTCCGGCCTTCGGCCTGAGCTCAGGGCGAACGGACATTGGCACTCCGGCGTTCGGCCTGCACTCGGGGCGAACGAAAACAGGTGCTGGCCGTCAGGCCCGTCGCGGCGCCGCATGGGAAGCGCCCGCATGCTGCGCGAGCCAGTCGCAAACGCGCTCGGCCGTGCGCGCTGCGCTGCGGCCGAGCAGCGGGCCGACGTGGCTAGCGCCCGGAATGCGTTCGAAATCGGCTTCGAGCGTGGCCGCGAGCAGGCCGGTGGAGTCGGGCGGTACGTCCGCGTCGTGCTCGCTCGCGAACACGAGCACGGGACAGGCGGGCGCTTCGATCGGCACGCCCGCGCGTGCGTCGTCGAGCACCGCGCCTGATTCGTCGCGCCAGCGCCGGAACGCATGCAGGCATGCCGCGTCGTCCGCGTCGGGCATCGAGCGCCGGGTCGAGGCGAAGCTGCGCCGGCTGCGCCACGGCACCACCGCCGGCGAGGGCAGCGAATCGACGAGGCCACTCGGCTGCATCGGATTGACGAGCACCAGCGCCGCCGCGCCCACCTCGCGGACCACGGTCAGCGCGAGCAGGCCGCCGAGGCTCGCGCCGACGAGCACGGGCGCCGGCGACGGGCCGCCGCACCAGTCGAGCACCTGCGATCGGTAGTCTTCGAAGCGTGTCGCGGCGAGCCCGCGCGGGTCGGCGACGAGGTCGGGGGCGAACACGTCGTAGCCACGCGCGCCGAGTACGCGCGCCCAGATCGCCCATTCCCAACCGCCTCCGCCGGCCCCGTGCACGCAGACCACACAGCCCGCGCCGCCCTCTCGTTCGCGCATTGCGTCTTGACCCATCCGCCCGATGGGTCAAGTCTATGCCGGTCGGCGCGCCCGCGCCGCCGCCCGCCATGACGTCCGAGTGGCGAATGCCCGCACGGTCCTGCCGCGCGGACACCATGACGGCCTCGCCCACGCAGACGGGAGGCACGAGTCATGCCCTATTCCACCGACGGCATCCGCAACATCGCCCTGGCAGGCCAGGCGAGCGCCGGCAAAACCACGTTGTTCGAAGCCCTGCTGCATGCCGGCGGCGCGATCCAGACGGCAGGCACGATCGAGCGCGGCACCACCGTCTCCGACCACGATCCGATGGAACGGGAACGCGGGCATTCGATGGCCGCCTCGATCGCCTCGGTCGACCTCGGCGACGTGCACGTGAACCTCATCGACACTCCGGGCCTGCCGGACTTCCGCGGACCCACGCTGTCGGCGCTGGCCGCGGTCGAGACCTGCGCGATCGTCGTCGATGCGGTCACCGGCATCGGCCATTCGACGCGACGGCTCATGGACCGCGCGCGCGCGCGCAAACTCTGCCGCATCCTCGTCGTCAACAAGATCGACCACGACGGCGTCGACCTCGAAGGCGTGGTCGAGGCGCTGCGCGACGAATTCGGCGCCGAGTGCCTGCCGATCAACCTGCCGGCGCAGGGGCGCACGCGCGTCGTCGACTGCTTCTTCGAGCCGACCGGCGATGCGGATTTCTCCTCGGTCGCGGCCGCGCACCAGCAGATCATCGACCAGGTCGTCGAGATCAACGAGTCGGTGATGGGGCGCTACCTCGACGAAGGCGAGTCCGGCCTTTCGGGCCAGGAACTGCACGACGCGTTCGAACAGTGCCTGCGCGAGGGTCACCTGGTGCCGATCTGCTTCGTGTCGGCGCGCAGCGGCACCGGCGTCAGGGAACTGCTCGACCTCGCGGCGAAGCTGCTGCCGAACCCGCGCGAGGGCAATCCCCCGCCGTTCGCGAAGGGCACCGGCGCCGCGGCGCAGCCGATCGAGGCCGTGCCCGATCCCGCGCGCCACGTGATCGCGGACGTGTTCAAGATCGTCAACGACCCGTTCGTCGGCAAGCTCAGCGTGTTCCGCGTCTACCAGGGCACGGTACGACGCGACACCCAGCTCTTCATCGACGACGGCAAGAAGCCGTTCAAGGTCGGCCACCTGTTCAAGCTCAAGGGCAAGGACCACGTCGAGATCGAGCACGCGATCCCGGGCGACATCGCGGCGGTCGCGAAGGTCGAGGAAATCCACTTCGATGCGGTGCTGCACGATTCGCACGACGAGGACCAGATCCACCTCGCACCGCTCGACTTCCCGCTGCCGATGTTCGGCCTCGCGGTGCAGCCCGCGCACAAGGGCCAGGAGCAGAAGCTCGCGACCGCACTGCAGCGCCTCGGCGAGGAGGATCCGTGCTTCCGCATCGAGCACAACAAGGAACTCAACGAGACGATCATCCGCGGGCTGTCGGACCTGCACCTCAAGCTCATGCTCGAGCGCATGAAGGAGCGCTACGGCGTCGAAGTGACGACGCGCCCGCCACGCATCGCCTACCGCGAGACGGTCGGCGCGACCGCCGAAGGCCACCACCGCCACAAGAAGCAGACCGGTGGCGCGGGCCAATTCGGCGAAGTGTTCCTGCGCATCGAGCCGCTGCCACGCGGCAGCGGGTTCGAGTTCGCGGACGAGGTCAAGGGTGGCACGATCCCGGGCCAGTTCATCCCCGCGGTCGAGAAGGGCGTGCGCCAGGTGCTCGAGCATGGTGCGGTCGCCGGTTATCAGATGCAGGACGTGCGCGTGATCGTCTACGACGGCAAATACCATCCGGTCGATTCGAAGGAGGTCGCGTTCGTGTCCGCGGGCAAGAAGGCATTCCTCGACGCGATCACGAAGGCGCGTCCGCAGGTGCTCGAACCGATCGTCAATCTCGACGTGTTCGTGCCCGACGCACACATGGGCGACGTGACCGGCGGCCTCGCCGGCAAGCGCGCGCGCATCAACGGCACCGATTCCCTGCGCGGCGGCGAGATCATCATCAAGGCGCAGGTCCCGCTCGCCGAAGTGTCCGACTACCAGACCGAGCTCAAGGCGATGACGGGTGGCCAGGGCCGCTATGCGATCGAGTTCAGCCACTACGAACCGGTCCCGCCGCAGGTGCAGAAGCAGCTCACCGAAGCGTACAAGCCGCATCCGGAAGAGGACTGAGGGGCAGGCCGTGATTCGAAATTCGGAAGTGGCGAAAGCGGGCGCCGCGGACATCGGGGTGGCGCCCGACTTCGAATGATGACCCTTGGGGCGCGTGCGCATGCGCGTCCGGAAGATCCATCCGTGCAACCCACCGGAGAGGACACCAAGATTCCGCTTGCAGGGCTTTGGCTACCGATCGTGCTGTCGGCCGTGTTCGTGTTCGTCGCGAGCTCGATCATCCACATGGTGCTGAAGTGGCACCTTCCCGACTACCGCGGCTTCAGCAACGAGGATGAAGTGCTCGCCGCGATCCGCAAGGGCAATCCGTCGCCGGGCATCCACATGCTGCCGTTCTGCAAGGACATGAAGGAGATGGCGAGCCCGGACATGCTCGCGAAGTTCCGCCAGGGACCGACCGGCAAGATGATCTTGCGCGCGGGCGCCGCGCCTTCGATGGGCAAGCCGCTGCTGCAGTGGTTCGTACTTTGCCTGGTCGTGTCGCTGCTCTGCGCGGTGCTCGCGGCGACGGCGCTGGCGGCAGGCGCCTCGTTCCGGCAGGTGCTGCATCTCACCGGCATCGCCGCGTTCATGGCCTACGGCTTCGGCGCGTTCATCCAGGGCATCTGGTGGGGCCAGCCCTGGGGCGCGGTGGCGAAGGACGCACTCGACGGCCTGATCTTCGCGCTCGTGACCGGCGCGACGTTCGGATGGCTCTGGCCGCAGGCCACTTAACCCCGACGCAAGCGGCCGCGCGATGATCCGCGCGGCCGCGCTTCCACGTAGATGGCTGCACACCCTGCGGAATGCCAGCCATGAAATCCCTGCTCTCGCTGCTGCCCGTCGTTGCCGCCGTCGGCTTCACATCCGCTGCGCCAGTGGCTTCGTCCACCGCCAGCGGCTGCGCCACCCTCTTCCGCGAACGAGTCGCCGCGGATCTCGACCTTCCCTACGACACCTTCGACCAGACCGAAGGGCATGGCTTCCGCATCCTGGCCGCCGCAGGCTGCCCTGCCGAAGCCGCCGACCTGATCGAAGCCTGGATCGCGAAGAACAAGACGACCCGGCGCAGCCTCGACTGGCACATCGCGCAGATGCGCGCCGAGGCCGGCGCCACCGAGGCCGCGATCGCCGCCGCGAAGCGCTCGCTCGTCAGCGATGACGAGGCGCGCGTGAATGCGTTCAAGTGGAACGACTACGTGCTCGCGGTCATCGCGTTCCTGCAGCGCGACCGCGCCGCATTCGATCGGCATCGCAGCGTACTCGCCGCGGCGGCGGGCGACCACGCGGGCAATGCGATGAACCTGCGCTTCCTCGACCGCCTCGGCGCCGGCTTCGGCGGCAGCTACTCGGCCGCGCTCGCCGCGCCGTAGGGTGGAACGCAGCGCCGTAGGGTGGAACGCAGCGCCGAAGGCGCGAGTTCCACCGCCCGCATGCGCACATGCAACCGGCAGCGGCCGGCGTTCGCGATGGTGGGGCTCGCCGCTGCGCGGCTGCGACCCACCCTACGGTTGACGCGATCCACACATCCGCAGCGCCGTAGGGTGGAACGCAGCGCCGAAGGCGCGAGTTCCACCGCCCGCATGTGCGCGTGCAACCGGAGCCGCCGGAGTTCGCGATGGTGGGGCTCGCCGCTGCGCGGCTGCGACCCACCCTACGGTCGACGCGATCCACACATCCGCAGCGCCGTAGGGTGGAACGCAGCGCCGAAGGCGCGAGTTCCACCGGCCGCATGCGCACGTGCAATCGGGAGCCGCCGGGGGTTCGCGATGGTGGGGCTCGCCGCTTCGCGGCTGCGACCCACCCTCCGGTCGACGCGATCCACACATCCGCAGCGCCGTAGGGTGGAACGCACCGCCGTAGGGTGGAACGCAGCGCCGAAGGCGCGAGTTCCACCGCCCGCATGCGCACGTGCAACCGGAGCCGCCGGAGTTCGCGATGGTGGGGCTCGCCGCTTCGCGGCTGCGACCCACCCTACGGTCGCGCGAGCTGACGGTTTTTTCGTACGGGCGGGATCGGGGATGAACCATTTCGCGTCGCAGCGCCGAGGCGGATGCTGCACGCATGCCGAACTACCGTCGATGCACGCCAGCAGGCGGAACATGGTTCTTCACCGTGGTGATCGCCGAACGTCGAGAGCGGTTGTTGACCGCGCACATCAACGCGCTCCGCGATTCGTGGACGTGGGTGAAGAAACGCCATCCATTCACCACCAACGCGGTCGTCGTCCTTCCCGACCATCTGCACGCAATATGGACACTTCCGGCGGGTGATTCCGACTTCGCAATGCGCTGGAAACTGATCAAGGAGGGATTCTCGCGTCGCCTGCCGCATGGAGAGCCTCGCAACGCCAGCCGTCGGCGGCGTAGCGAACGCGGCATCTGGCAGCGGCGGTATTGGGAGCATGTGATCAGGGATCACGGCGACATGGCGAGCCACGTCGATTACGTGCACTTCAACCCGGTCAAGCATGGATACGCAAGTCGGGTCGCCGAGTGGCCGCATTCTTCCTTCCACCGATTCGTGCGGCGCGGGCTGCTGCCGGCGGATTGGGCGAGCCCTCCTGATGCGTGAGTTCGCGATGGTGGGGCTCGCCGCTTCGCGGCTGCGACCCACCCTACGGACTGCGACCCACCCTACGGTTGACGCGATCCACGCATGCGTAGCGCCGTAGGGTGGAACGCACCGCCGTATGGTGGAACGCAGCGCCGCAGGCGCGAGTTCCACCGCGCGCATGCGCACGTACAACCGAGGGCCGCCGCAATTCGCAATGGTGGGGCTCGCCGCTTCGCGGCTGCGACCCACCCTACGCTTGACGCGATCCCGCACCCGTAGCGCCGTAGGGTGGAACGCAGCGCCGCAGGCGCGAGTTCCACCGGCCGCATGCGCACGTGCAATCGGGAGCCGCCGGGGGTTCGCGATGGTGGGGCTCGCCGCTTCGCGGCTGCGACCCACCCTACGGTCTGCCGTTCGCCCTGAGCGCAGGCCGGAGGCCGTAGTCGGAGGGCCCGCACGGGACGATATCGCGGCGTGGTCGCTTCGACTCCGCGGCCCAGGATCAAGTCCGGGGCAGGCTCTGCGGCCGCTGCGCTCAGCGCGAACGGAGTAGTGGCACGCGGCGGGGCGGCTGTGTCCGATCCTGCCCGCTGCGCGCTATCGTCGAAGCTCGATCGAGGCGTCGGCGACGTCGGAGCGGATGACCAGTCCGCCGCGGCGGTGCTCCCAGCGTGACGGAGTCGCGAGGATGCTCTCGATGAGCGCTTCATCACGCTGCAGCGGCGCACATTTCACGGCGACGTCGAGTATCGGTTCGCCCGTTGAGACATCGACCCTCGGACCACAGCCCAACAACGTGCTCTTGCACAGTGGGCTGCCCTCCCTACATGCCGGCGCGAGATGCTTGCCGTTGGACCGGATCCGCCTGTCGTGCGCATTTATTCCGTGCAGCGATATGTCGAACAGGTCCTGATCACCCGACTGTGCGATATCGATACCGAACTCGCGCGCGGGCGTTCGACGCCTGCCGTTCTCGTACACGGCATGCACTTGCCAGGAGCCGACGTTGTCGTCGAACCGCGACATCCTCGTACCCGCGCAGCCCGAAGAAAGCGCGACCAGCACGAGCCAGGAAATCTGCACGCGCATCATCCGGTCTCCCATCATTCGGGTTCGGCGACCCCGTGTGATTCTACCCGCGCCTTGCGCGCACCGGGCCGCCACGAGCCGACGAAGATGCCGAGCAGCGACAGCGCGACGCCGACCCAGTCCATCGACCGGGTCGGGCGCGCGAACAGGATCACGTCGAACACGAACGACAGCGCGGGCTGCAGCAGCAGCAACAGGCCGATCAGCGACGCGGGCAATCGCGGCATCGCGCGCGTGAGCAGTACCCAGCCGAGCACCTGGCCGAAGAACGCGAGGCCGATCAGCGCCGACGCGCTCTGCAGGTCGGGGATCGCGAAACGCTCGCGTTCGAACAGCGCGACGAGGCCGAGGATCACCGCGCTGACGAGGCTGCTCACGCAGAGCAGCTGCGCCGGATGCAGCCGGACATGGCCCGCGCGCTGCGCGTGGCGTGTCGACAGCATGTACAGCGCGTACGCGAAGCCGGTGACGACGCCGAGCACGACGCCGAGCCGGTAGCGTGCGTCGAATGCGTTCCAGTCGAGCCCGACCAGCAGGTAGAGGCCGAGGAATGCGAGCGCGACGCCGGCGAGGAATGGCCAACCGAGCTTCTCGCGATACCAGAGCCAGCCCGCGAGCGCCATCAGGAACACCTGGAAGTTGCCGAGCAGGGTCGCGAGGCCGGGGCCGACGTACAGGATGCTCCGGTGCCACATCACGAGGTCGATCGCGAAGGCTGCGCCCGGCAGCAGCAGCCAGCCAAGGTCGCTCCAGCGCACGCGCTGCCACTGCCGCGTCGCGACCAGCCACGCGAGCAGCATCAAGCCGCCGAACGCCATGCGGTAGAAGCCCGATACCGTCGGGCCGACATGCGCGTACTTGACGAAGATGCTGGTGGTGCTGATCGCGCAGGCGCCGACGATCATCTGGATCAGCGCCTGGCGCTCGACGCCCGGCGATCCGGCGGTCATGCAACCTCGTCCGTCGCAGCGAGCGTCTCGGGTTCGTTCGCGGCCGCGTCCAGCCACTCCTGCATCGCGGGCAGCGCGAGCAGCGCCCGGGTCCACGCCCGTGCTCCGTCGTCGATCTCGATCCCGTAGCTCCGGAAGCGCATCGCGACCGGCGCGTACATCGCATCGGCGATCGAGAACGCCCCGAACAGGAACGGTCCGCCATCGCCGAAGCGCGCGCGGCAATCGCGCCAGAGTGCGAGCACCCGCGCGACGTCACGCTGCACCTCGGCCGGCAGCGCGAGGCCGGCGCTGCGCCGCCGGCAGTTCATCGGCATGCGCGCACGCAGGGCCGCGAAGCCCGCGTGCATCTCGGCGCTGGCCGCGCGCGCGACCGCTCGCGCGTGCCGCGATGCCGGCCAGCCGGCTCCGCCGAGGAACGCCTCGTTCGCGTACTCGCAGATCGCGAGCGAGTCCCACAGCACGAGTTCGCCATGGCGCATCGCGGGGACCGTGCGCGTCGGCGACCACCGGCCGATCGCATCCGCGAAGGCCGGCGTGTCGAGGGGCAACCGCACTTCGTCGAAGTCGACGCCGTGGTGGCGCAGCAGCAACCACGGGCGCAACGACCAGGACGAGTAGTTCTTGTTGCCGATCACGAGGATCGGACGCTCGATCGTGGCCATCGGCATGGGACGCACGCGGTCGCAGGGGCGGCGAGACTAGCAGAACGGGACGGTGCTGCCGCGTGCCGGTCGACTCAGGTGGGTGCGAGCAGGTCGGGCGTTCCGGCGCGTGCGCGATGCTCGCTGAGGTCGGCGTCGATCGCGCTCACGACCGGCATCGCGCGCTCGACGTCGTGCCCGGCGACCATCACCGCGACGAGGTTCCATGCGGGCAGCTCGCCGATCGCGCCGGTGAGGTATTCGCCGCTGACGAACGCGACCACGCCCTCGGCCGCGAGCGCGGCCTTGACGAGGTTCGCGTCGATGATGTTTTCGGCCCGATAGATGATCTGCATGGGCCGATTCTGCGCGTTTCGCGCGGCCAAGGCACGCCACGCGTGCTGGCGGGCGCAGTCGGCCGCGACGGATCGGGCGCGCGGAAGGTGGCGAATCGAATACGGAGGTGCAGGCCGCCCCGGTCGCGTTATGATGCCCGCCGTCGCGCGGTCGAATGCCGCCCCTGCGAGACCTGCGAAGAAGCCGCATGCTCCAGCCCGCACCGGACGACAACCTCGCGGACCGCATTCGCGAATGCGTGCTCGAGCTACTGGTCGAGCGCGGCCCGGGTCGCAGCATCTGCCCGAGCGAGGCCGCGCGCCTGCTCGGCGTGCGCATGGGCTGTCGCTGGCAGGAACTCATGCGCCCGGTGCGCACGATCGCATCGAACCTCGCCGACGACGGACTGATTGAGGCCACGCAGCACGATCGGGTCGTCGACCTCAAGGACGTGCGCGGGCCGGTGCGCCTGCGCCTGCGCCCGATCGCGGGCCAGCGCACGGCCTGCCACGCCTGAGCCTGCGGGCGTCCTGCTAGACTGCGCGGTTTGTGCACCCGGACGCCGCGTCGCGGCGAAGACGCATGACCGATATCGCCGCCCCCGCCGTTCCCGCCGGCAATTTCATCCGCCAGATCGTCGCCAGCGACCATGCCGCGGGCAAGCACGGCGGGCGCGTCGTCACGCGCTTCCCGCCCGAGCCGAACGGCTACCTGCACCTCGGCCATGCGAAGGCGATCTGCATGGACTTCGGCATCGCGCGCGAGTTCGGCGGCCGCTGCAACCTGCGCTTCGACGACACCAATCCGTCGAAGGAAGACATCGAGTACGTCGAAGCGATCAAGGACGACGTGCGCTGGCTCGGATTCGAGTGGGACGGCCTGCACCACGCGTCCGATTACTTCGAGATCTTCCATCTCGGTGCCGAGAAGCTCGTGCGCGAAGGCAAGGCCTTCGTCTGCGACCTCAGCGCCGAGGAAGTGCGTGCGTATCGCGGCACGCTGACCGAACCCGGCCGCCCTTCCCCGTTCCGCGATCGCAGCGTGGACGAGAACCTGGACCTGTTCCGCCGCATGCGCGCGGGCGAGTTCGCCGACGGTTCGCGCACGCTGCGCGCACGGATCGACATGGCGAGCCCGAACATCAACATGCGCGATCCGGCGATCTACCGCATCCGCAAGGTGCCGCACCAGAACACCGGCGACGCCTGGCCGATCTACCCGATGTACGACTACGCGCATCCGCTGTCGGACGCGGTGGAAGGCATCACGCACTCGTTCTGCACGCTCGAGTTCGAGGATCACCGGCCGCTCTACGACTGGTTCCTCGACCAGCTCGACCTCCCGGGCGATCCGCTCTTCGTCGAGCCGATGCGCCGTGCCGGCCTTGCCGGCAAGGCCAGCCGCCCGCAGCAGATCGAGTTCGCGCGCGGCAACCTCGACTTCACCGTGATGAGCAAGCGCAAGCTCATCGCGCTGGTCGCCGACGGCCTCGTCGACGGCTGGGACGATCCGCGCATGCCGACCCTGGTCGGCGTGCGCCGGCGCGGATTCCCGCCGGCTGCGATCCGCACGTTCTGGGAACGCGCGGGCGTGACCAAGCAGAACTCGGTGATCGAGTTCGGCGTGCTCGAGAACTGCGTGCGCGAGGAACTCGACGCGAAAGCGCCGCGGCGCATGGCGGTGCTCGATCCGCTGCGACTCGTGCTGACCAACCTCGATGCCGCGCACGCGGAAACGATCGAGTTCGCGAACCACCCGAAGGACGCGGCGATGGGCACGCGCGCGGTGCCGTTCTCGAACACGCTCTGGATCGAGCGCGAGGACTTCGCCGAGGTGCCGCCGAAGGGCTTCCACCGGCTCGTGCCCGGCGGCGAAGTCCGCCTGCGCGGCATCGGCATCGTGCGCTGCGATGAGGTCGTCAAGGACGTAGGGGGTACGGTGTCGGAACTGCGCTGCACGCTGGATCCCGATACGCGCGCGGGCCTCCCGGGCGCCGACCGCAAGGTCAAGGGCACGATCCACTGGGTCAGCGCCCGCGACGCGGTGGCTGCCGAGGTGCGCCTCTACGACCGCCTGTTCGACGTTGCCGATCCCGACGGCGGCAGCGACGGCAAGACCTACGCCGACCACCTCAACCGCGCGTCCAAGCGCGTCGTGCAAGGCTGGGTCGAACCCGCGGCGGTCGCGCTCGAGCCCGAGCAGCACGTGCAGTTCGAGCGTCTCGGCTACTTCGTCGCCGACCGCCACGACCATCGCGGCGCCGGGCGCCCGGTGTTCAACCGTACCGTGACGCTGCGCGATTCCTGGGCGGGAAAGCGCTGATCCGGCATGACGCCACCGCGGCCTTCCCGGGGTCGTAGTGGAAGATCTCCGCGGGTGATCGGCCAGCGCCCGTCGCGCTTGGCGAGCGCCGGCGGGTCGGTCGATGGCTTCGTTGCGATCGTGCACTCGACGCGCGCAAGCGCGGTGACCGGACCCGCGAACGCGGGATCAGGTCGCGCGGAACACGAGGCTGCAGCAGGTCACCGCGCCCTCGGCCTTCTGCAGTTCCGAGACGTCGACCGTGACCACGTCGACGCCGGCCGCGCGAATCCGCGCGTGCGTGCGCGGGAAGCACGCCGGCGACACCACCGCGTCGCCGATGCGCAACACGTTCGCCGCGTGTTCCTCGCCGGGATCCACCTCGACGATGCGGTACGCGGCGAACGGTTCGCGGTCGATCCAGGCAGGCTGCAGCAGCACGCTCCGGTCATCGAGCGCGGTGACCGCCGATTTCAGGTGCAGGCACCCGCGCGTCGGCACCGACTCGACCTCATGGCCGTGCGCGCCGAGGATCGCGCGCAGCTGCGCGATGCCCTGCGAATTGGTGCGAGCCGACTCGCCGACGAACACGCGGCGCCCGATCCGCAGCACGTCACCCCCGTCGAGCGTGCCCGGCGCGACGATCGCGTGGAGCGGACGATGGCGAGCGAGTATCGCGGCGACGCTTTCGCCCTCGCGACGGCGCGAAGCGGCCCCGGGCCGCGTCATCACCGCAACCTCGTCGGTGACGATCGCGACGTCCTCGACGAACACCGCGTCCGGCATCTCGGGCTGCTCGGGCAGCCCGATCACGTCGCAACCGAGTGCCTGCAGCGCGTCGCGGTACGCCGCATGCTGGTCGCGCGCACGTGCGAGGTCGATGCGGGTGCGCGGAACGAACGAGAGTTCGCACTGCGCGAGGCTCGCGCTCACTTCCCGGGTCAGCGCGATCATGCAGCACTCCGTCGGCGGACTGACGGACGCATTGTCTCGCAATCGCGGCGCTCAGCGCCCGAGTTCGGGCAATCGGTAGTCGAACTCGTAGGAATGCGCGCCGTCGGCGGCGATCACGATCCTCATCGATCCCTCGAGACCGGCCAGTTCGCCGATGCCCGAATCGGGGATGACGATGATGTTCTGGCGCTGCTCGCCGCGCTGCATCGTGCTGCTGTGCTGCAACGCGAAGCTGCCGCGCCGGCCCTGCAGGCTGCCTTCGACGCGCTCGATCGCGACATAGCCGGCGGAGTCCGCGATCGCGGTGCGCCAGGCGAGCATTTCCCCGGTGCTGGTCGCTTCGAGGTCGCCGTGAAAGCGCTTGTCGAGCGACATGCGCCCGACGCCGGCCGCCTGCGCCTGCGGATTGTCGGCAATCTGTGGTGCAATCCTGACCTCGAACGGACCGCGGGCCTGCTGGTTCATCGGTGCTGCTCCTGCGAGGGTCGACATGCCTGGAAGCGGTTCGCGCGCGATGCCGACGCAGCAGAGCGCGACCAGCGCCAGCGAAGTCGTGCTGCGAATCCACGCGTGCGTGAAGGGGTTCATCCGGATTCCGTCGCTTCCATCGTGGACCCGATTGCAACAGCACGCGCGCGGCGGCGATTGCAAAAACGCGACGCGATGCGGCGCGACGGCGCCGGCCACGTGCCGGGATGACGGAACGGAGGTCGGATGAAGTTCGGTCCCGGAGATGCGCGCGGCATCCTGCACAGGCTCGCACCGGCCGAGCGGTTCCAGCATGCGCGCTTCCCGGCGCGCCCGCCGCTCGACGCGTTCGTGCTGCATGGGTGGATCGTGCGCTGGGACCTGCGCGGGCAGCCGCCTACGCTGCAGGAGACGTTGCCGCACCCGAACGTCTACCTCGTGTTCGAGCGCGGCGTCGGCACCGTGAATGGGGTCGCCGAGGGACGCTGGTCGCGCGAACTCGAGGGCGAAGGCTTCGCGTTCGGCGTGAAGTTCCGTCCCGGCGGTTTCCGGCCGTTCTTCGGCCAGCCGGTTTCGCGGCTGGCCAATCGATCGCTCGCGCTGCGCGAGGTGTTCGGCGACGCGGGCGCGGACCTCGAGTGCGCGGTATTCGCGGCGACCGACGCGCGCGCGATGAACGACGTCGTGCACCGGTTCCTCTGCGGCCGCCTGCCCGCCCCCGATCCGGATGCCGCGCGTGCAGCGCAGATCGTCGAGGCGATCGCGCTCGATCGCAGCCTGCTCAAGGTCGACGACCTCGTCGCGCGCTTCGGGCTCGGCAAGCGCTCATTGCAACGCCTGTTCAGCGAATACGTCGGCGTCGGCCCGAAATGGGTGATCGGCCGTTACCGACTGCACGAGGCGATCGATCGCATCGCCGACGGCAAGCGCGTGGACTGGGCGACGCTCGCACTCGACCTCGGCTATTTCGACCAGGCCCACTTCATCCGCGACTTTCGCCGGCTCGTCGGTCGCACCCCCACCGACTACGCGCAATCGGTGCGCGGGGCGGTCTGACACGCTTCAGGTACGCGGCGTATGCTGCCGCGCATGCGCACGCTGCCCTCCCTGCTCCTGCTGCTCGTGCTCGCGGCTTGCGCGCAGGCCACTCCGCACGCCGACACACAGCCAGCAGTCCCGGAGGTCGACACCCGCTGTCGCGTCGATGCCGATTGCGCGATCAAGGATGTCGGCAACTGCTGCGGCCACTACCCCGCCTGCGTGCATCGCGACAGCCCGACCTTTCCCGAACGCGTGAAGGCCGATTGCGAGCGCCGCGGAATGGCCGGCGTCTGCGGCTTCCCGGTGATCGAAGGCTGCGCCTGCGTCGAGGGCCGCTGCGAGGCGGCCGATCACGCGCCCGGCGTGGTGCGCTGACTTCTCGCGGCGCCGGTTTCGCCGTCGCGGCCATGCGCGCACGGTGCGAAGCGGGTCACCGGACGTGATGCCACCCCGCGGGCGTCGAGGCGTGCAGCGGCGCGCGATGGTCCGCGCCGGGCCAACCCGCTAGGCTTGTGCGCAACACCCTCCCCTGACTCCGAAATCGATGACGACGTCCACGCTCACCCTGCCCGCCTGGCTCGACACCGCGATCGACGCTACGCGTTCGTACGCCGACGATGCGGCCAAGGTCGCGCTCGCGATCGAGCTCGCGCGCCGCAACGTGCTGGAACGCAGCGGCGGTCCGTTCGGCGCCGTGGTGTTCGACGGCGACGGCTGCGTGGTGGCGGCCGGCGTCAATCGCGTGCTGCCTTCGGCCTGTTCGATTGCACACGCGGAGATCATGGCGTTCATCGCGGCGCAAGCGAGGCTCGGTCGCGCGCGCCTCAACGAGACTGGCGGTCGCTACGTGCTCGCGACGAGCGCGCAACCATGCTGCCAGTGCTACGGCGCAAGCATCTGGGCCGGCATCGACGAGTTGCTGATCGGCGCGCGTGCCGAGGACGTGATGGAACTGAGCGAGTTCGACGAAGGCCCGTTGCCAGCCGACTGGATCGGCGAACTCGAGCGACGCGGCATCGCGGTGCGACGCGACATCCTGCGCGAACAGGCGCGCGCGGTGTTCACGCTGTACGCCGAGCAGGGCGGGCGCGCGTACTGAGGGAGCGATTGCGGGCGGGAGAAAACGCGCAAGCCACGTGCGCTTGCATGCTCCATCGAACGCGAGCGGGCTGGAATCTCGCGCGAAGCCAGCGAAGTGCGCCGGCCGACCTTCGGTCGTCCCGCCTGTGGCGCGCGCACGAGCCGCCACGCGCGCGTGCCCTTGCAGGCTGGACGCGTGCAGCGCGGCCGGCGCTTTGTCGGCAAACCTTCGGTCGACCGGCCCGCGGGCAGCGCTTCCTTCACGCGTAGCGGCGCTGGCGACCCGTCACTCGAATCCGTCCGTGAAGATCGCGTCGCCGCCGGTCACGACGAGCAGGTTCGCCGACATCGCAGGCAGCGCCGCGAGCGACAGCGTCGTGCCTGCGATCGGACCTGATGCGATCGCGTGCACGGGCTGGTTCGCATCGAAGCCGTACAGCGCCCAGGCACTGCCTGGCGCGGACGCGAACGTGAGCGAGACGTCCTGCGCCGTCGTGGTCTTGTTCGTCAGCAGCACCATCGTGCGCGCACCCGAGCGGAACGCGTAGGCGCCTATGCGGTCCTGGTCTGCGCTCGACGCGGCGACGCTCTGGCCTTCGACGCGCGCGCCCGCGCCGTCGTAGTCGAGGAACAGCAGGAACGCGCGCTCGACGCGCGTGCCCTCGGCCGGCGCAATCCAGCGCGTCGCGATGTCGACGCCCTCGCGCGCGAAGATGCCGAACAGCTCCGCCTGTGCGACCGCGCCGCTCGCGGTGCCGTCGTTGCCCCAGTTGTACTCGGTGATCGCGAGTTTCGTTCCGGGGCAGTACTGGTCGATCCACGCGCGCGCGCGCGGGATCAGGTTCGGCTTGTCGTAGTGGTACGGGCCGTCGCCGAGGTCGGAGATCCAGGACTCCGAGACCCATGCGTCGTCGTGCAGTTCCTTCAGCGAACGCAGGCGCCGCGCGGCGGTGTCGGGAGAATCGTCGTCGCTGAGCGCGACGTTCGCGCCCTGCGGGTAATAGTGGAGATCCAGCACGTCGACGACGCGCGCACCGCCGGGCAGCGGGTTCGCGCAGACCTGCTGCAGGTACCACGCGACGAACGGCATGCCGCCGTGCGCCTGGCGGTCGGGGCCGTCGAGGCAGTTGTCCGCGGCCGATCCGAACAGGTCGCAATAGCCCCAGGTCACGGGGCCGTAGACGAGCGCGCCGGGATCCTGCTGCTTGATCATCGCGCCGTAGCCCGCAGCCTTGGTCCAGGCTTCGTCGAACGTCGGCGGCTGCGGATGCACGTCGCGATGGGTCGAGTTCCAGAGCATCATCTCGTTGTCGAGCGCGTAGTGGCGCACGCCGCCGTTCGCCGCGGCGCCATACGTCGCCTGCAGGTGCTCGATCCAGCCGCGCTGGAACGCGGGGTCGGCGGGGCTCGAGGTATCGGTCGGATCGTTGCCCGTGATGAGGCTGCCGTTCGGGCGGACGCCGTTGCCGGCGTCGGGGTCCCACGGATCGGTCGACTGCTGCGCGCCGTACTTGGCGACCGAAAAGCCCGCGAAATACGGATGCTGCAGCGGGCTGTCCGCGCGCGGCACCCAGCCGATCGTCGGGATCGTCACGAGCGGAGCGGCGCCGGCGTCGAGCGCGGCGCCGATGAATGCATCGGCGGCATTGCCGATCGGCGGCACCTGGGTGCGGTCGCTCGCGCCCGGGATGTTCTCGTAGTACCAGTCGCCTGCGGTGCTGTGCACGTCGACGCGCCAGTTGTAGCGCGTGACCGAATTGCCGCCCCAGCGCAGCAGCGGGTAGCCGACTTCGGCATTGCGTTCGGCGTCTCCGAACGCGACACCGAAGATCAGCGGGTTCAGCGGGCGCGCGCCGGCGCCGGCATCGACGGCCACCGCGATCGGTGCACCGCGCGTATCGGCGGTCGCCGGCGCCGTGGGGGCGAACGCGAGCACACTGCCGGCCAGAAGCGGCAGCGCCTTCAGCGCGATCGCATTCGGATGCATGCGGGTCATGGGTGCACTCCAGCAGGGATACCGGCGATGCGGCCGGCCGCATGCATTGAACACGCAATCGGACGGCGTTTCCTTCGTCGCCGTCACACTCGCCGGATCGGCGCGCGGCAGGCATCATGCGCGATCCGCCCGGATCGCGTATGCCGCCGACCACCCTGCCCAGCCTGCTCGCCTATTGTCGACCCGGATTCGAGGGTGAATGCGCGCAGGAGCTCGCGAGTCTCGACCTCGAGCACGGCGGCGCCGGCCATGCGCGCGCGCAGCGCGGCAGCGGCCATGTCGAGTTCGCGAGTCCCGCCGCGGATGCGTACGCCGATGCCTGGCGCGGCCTCGTGTTCGCGCGCCAGCTGCTGCGCGTGATCGGCCACGCGCGCGCACTGCCGCCGCGCGACCGGCTCTCGGTGCTGCTGCCGATGATCCAGGCCGATCCGCGACGCTGGTGCGACGCCTGGGTCGAGTCGCCCGACAGCGATGCCGCGCGCGAACTCGCGCCGCTCTGCCGCGGTCTCAACGCCGCGCTGATCGCGGTGCTCAAGAAGCAGCGCATGATCGATCGCGCGTCGCCATGGCGGCTGCACCTGTGCATGACCGCGACCGACGCGGGTTTCGTCGCGGCCGCCCGCATCGACGCGAGCGCGCCCTGGCCGGGCGGCATTCCGCGCCTGAAATTCCCGCGCGAAGCGCCGAGCCGTTCGACCCTCAAGCTCGAGGAAGCGCTGCTGACCCTGCTCGACGACTCCGAACGCGAACGCTGGATGAAGCCGGGCATGCGCGCGGTCGACCTCGGCGCGTCGCCGGGCGGCTGGACCTGGCAACTCGTCGCGCGCTCGCTGCATGTCACCGCGGTCGACAATGGACCGATGGATGCGGGCCTGCTCGCCTCGGGTCTCGTCGACCACCTGCGCGCGGACGGTTTCCGCTACCAGCCGCCGCGCCCGGTCGACTGGCTCGTCTGCGACATGGTCGAGCAGCCTCGCCGCGTCGCGCAGCGGATGGCCGAGTGGCTCGCGCAAGGCTGGTGCCGCCATGCGGTGTTCAACCTGAAGCTGCCGATGAAGAAGCGCTGGGACGAGGTGCAGGCCTGTTTCGCGTTGCTGCGCGAGGCCTGCGGCGAGCGGCTCGAACTGCGCGCGAAGCAGCTCTACCACGATCGCGAAGAGATCACGGTGTTCGCGCGGATGGGTTGACGGTCGCGCTTCCCCGTAGGAGCCCACCCTGTGGGCGATCCGCGCAGGAAATCGGTGGTTCGCGCAGATGCCGGATCCCGCGATCGCGCACAGGGTGCGCTCCTACGCGCCGCGCGCCGGGGTTTCGCGGGAGGCCACCCCGCAGCGGACCTCGGGGTCGGATGCTCTATGCTTGCCCACCGCTTCGAAGAGCCGGCGCTGCGAACTCGGCGTCCGTGGACCCCGATGAACCGTTTGCGCGCCTTCCTGCCGCTGCTGGCCCTGTTCGCGATCGGCGCGGCGCTGTACGCCTCCGGCATGCTCGACCGCTTCGACCCGCACAACCTCGTGCAGGACGAGGCGTTGCTGCGTTCCGGCCTCGCCCATCATCCCTGGCTCGGCCCGTTCGTGCTGGTCGGCGTGCTCGCGCTCGTGATCGCGACCGGCGTGCCGGGTGGCATCCTCGTCGTGTTCGCGGGTGGCATGCTGTTCGGTACCGTGCTCGGCACGATCCTCTCGACGATCGGTGCCTTGATCGGCGCGACCGCGCTCTACTACGCGAGCCGCATCGCGTTCGACAGTGGCACGCGCGCGGCGCCCGCACTGGCCGGACGCCTGCGCGCGGGCTACCTCGCGCATCCGTTTTCCTACACGCTGCTGCTGCGCCTGGTGCCCTTCTTCCCGTTCGGGGCGGTCAGCGTCGCGCTCGCCTGGCTGCGCTGCCCGTTGTGGATCTTCCTGAGCGCGAGCGCGCTCGGCGGCAGCGTGATGATCGCGTTCGAGAGCGCGCTCGGCGCCGGCCTCATCGAGTCGATCGCGCGCGAAGGCCGGGTCTCCGTCGACGTGTTCGCGCATCGCTCCGTCTACCTGCCGCTGCTCGGGATGGCGCTGGTCGCGCTGCTGCCGGTCCTGGCCGGGCGGCTGCGCGGAAAGACCGGGAGCTGAGGGCCGCGGCCCGGAAGCGGGCCGAGCGATTCCCGCCATCGGGGGCTTCCGTTATCCTGCCGAAGGTTTGCGCCGCGCTTCCGCCTTCGACGAGACCCCCTTGAACGCCGTCCAGACACCCGTCGTGCGCAAGTCCTTCTGGCGCGCACTTGCGCTGACCCTGCTCGTCGCATTGCTGAACGTCGGACTCTGGGCCTGGCTCAACCGGCCGGTACAGTTCGCGGACTGGCGCGGCGAGATCGCGGGCCTCGCGTTCAACCCTTCGCAGCGCTACCAGGATCCGACCAAGCTGATCTTCCCGAGCGAGGCAGAGCTCGACGGCGACGTCCGCCTGCTGTCGCAGTACACCAAGCGCCTGCGCACGTACTCGTCGGCCGAGAACCCGCAGATCCCGCGCATCGCGAAGTTCTACGGCGTGCGCCTGATGGCCGGCGCATGGATCGAGGGACGCTCCGAACGCAACGAACGCGAACTCGCGGCGTTGATCGCGCTCGCGCGCAAGTACGACAACATCGACCGCGCGATCGTCGGCAACGAGGTGATCCTGCGCGGCGACATCGGCATCCGCGCGCTGATCGGCTACATCGACCGCGCGCGCGCGCAGCTCGACATCCCGGTCTCGACCGCCGAACCGCTCGACACCTGGCAGCGCTACCCGGAACTGGCCGACCACGTCGACTTCATCACCGTGCACATCCTGCCGTACTGGGAATACATCGACCGCAAGGACGCGATCGGCTTCGTGCTCGGCCAGTACCGCGAACTGCAGCGCCTGTTCCCGGGCAAGCCGATCGTGATCGGCGAGGTCGGCTGGCCTTCCAACGGCGACCGCCGGCGCTACGCCAAGCCCTCGCTCGCGAACGAGGCGCACTTCCTGCGCGAGTGGTTCAACGTCGCCGACGGGCAGGACCTGGACTACTACATCATGGAGGCGATCGACCAGCCGTGGAAGGAAGGGATCGGCGGGCGCGTCGAAGCCTACTGGGGCATCCTCAACGCGAACCGCCAGCCGAAATTCTCCTTCACGGGCACCGTGGTCGAGGATCCGATCTGGCCGTGGAAGGCCGGCGTCGCCTCGCTGATCGCGCTGCTGCCGATGTTCTGGTTCGCGCGGCATTTCATCCGCTTCCGCGCGATGGGCCTCGCGTTCTTCCTCGCGCTGATCCAGCTGTCGGCCTCGATCCTGGTCTGGATGGCGACCCTGCCCTACGACTTCTACCTCGACCCGCTCGACTGGGCGATGCTCGCGCTGCTGTTCCCGGCGCAGCTCGCGATCATCCTGATCCTGCTGATCAACGCATTCGAGTTCACCGAAGTGCTGTGGCGGCCGCGCTGGCTGCGCGAATTCAGGCCGCTCGCGCCCGACGCGGTGGATACCGCCGCGCAGCCGTTCGTGTCGATCCACCTCGCCTGCTACAACGAGCCGCCCGAGATGGTCATCCTCACGCTCGACTCGCTCGCGGCGCTCGACTACGAGAACTACGAAGTGATCGTGCTCGACAACAACACCAAGCGCGAGGAGATCTGGCGCCCGGTCGAAGCGCATTGCGCGAAGCTCGGCGCGAAGTTCCGCTTCTACCACCTCGAGCCCTGGCCCGGGTTCAAGGCCGGCGCGCTCAACTACGGGCTCGAGGTCACCGATCCGCGCGCCGAAGTCGTCGCGGTCGTCGACGCCGACTACGAGGTGCGCAGCGACTGGCTGCGCGCGCTGACCGGCTACTTCTCCGATCCCAGGGTCGCGGTCGTGCAGTGCCCGCAGGCGCATCGCGAGTGGGAGCACAACGCGTTCCGGCGCATGACGAACTGGGAGTACGACGGCTTCTTCCGCATCGGCATGCACCATCGCAACGAACGCAACGCGATCATCCAGCACGGCACCATGACGATGGTGCGCAAGCATGCGCTGGCCGACACGGGCGCGTGGTCGGAATGGACGATCTGCGAGGACGCCGAACTCGGGCTGCGCCTGATGAAGGCCGGCTACGACCTCGTCTACGTCGACGAGCTCATGGGCAAGGGGCTGACGCCGGCGGACTTCAAGGCCTACAAGTCCCAGCGCTACCGCTGGGCATTCGGCGCGATGCAGATCATGAAGGCGCGCTGGCACTGGATGGTGTCGAAGGATTCGGGCCTCACGCGCGGCCAGCGCTTCCACTTCCTGACCGGCTGGTTCTCGTGGTTCGGCGACGCCCTGCACCTGGTGTTCACGCTGATGGCGATGCTGTGGACGCTCGGGATGGTGCTCGCGCCGCAGTACTTCACGCTGCCGATGTACCTGTTCCTCGTGCCTCTGATCGGCTTCTTCCTGTTCAAGGCCGCGTTCGGGATCATCCTCTACCGCGTGCGCGTGCCGTGCTCGTGGAAAGACACGATCGCGGCCTCGGTCGCGAGCATGGGCCTCTCGCATGCGATCGCGCGCGGGATCTTCGAGGGGCTCTGGCGCAAGAAGGGCGAGTTCGTGCGCACCGCCAAGAGCCGGCGCATCGGCGCCAAGCCGAATCCGTTCACGTCGGTCAGCGAGGAACTGCTGCTGTTCCTCGCACTCGTCGCCTGCGTCGTCGGCATGGTCAATTCGACCGGCGTGAACTACATCGAGGGCCGCCTGTGGATCGCGATCCTCGCCGCGCAGGCGATTCCGTACGCGTCCGCGCTGATCGGCGCGTGGGTCGCGCACCGATCCGGCGATGCAGTCGGCTGAGGCAGGCACGCGGGCCCGGCACCGGCGCACGCCGCGAGGCTCCTGCGCCGGACGGGCGCAAGGGCAGCGTGCCTTGCGGCGCTCCGGCAGGAACGTCTAGCTGCGGTTGAAGGTCTTGCGCAGCTTGCCGAGCAGCGAGGACTTCTCCGGCGGCGCGCCGTCGTCGCGCCGCGTGCGCGGCTGCCATTCGATGAGACCGATCGCGTCGCAGGCATTGACGAAGTCGAAAACGTCGGCCATCGCGGCTTCCGCCGCCGCCGCGATCTCGTGCAGCCGCAACGGCGTCAGCAAGGCGGAGCCGATGCGGAAGTAGCGGTTGAGGTCCTTGTCGATCTCGACCCACTGCTTGAGCCGGTAGGTGCCGCCTGGATCGAGGTGGCGCGCGAGCTGGCCGCCCGAGCCGAGCAGCACGTCGAGCCAGAGCAGGCGCGAGTACCCATGCGATTCCTGCGACTCGCGCGCCTCGGCCAGTTCGGTATTGGTCAGCGGCTCCCAGTCGCAGCGACGCCAGCGCGCGCGGCAGTACGGCGCGAGCGCGGCGAGGTTGCACGGCGCATGCGCGACGCGGTTCTTCGGATCCAGGATCAGCGCAGGCGATCCCGGCAGCGCGTAGCGCACCGGCGCCTTGAGCAGGTCGCCTTCGAGGAACTCGCGCAAGCCACGCGGCGCGGTGTCTTCGAGCATCTCTTCGCGCGTCGCGTAGCGGCGCTGGGGCGATTCGGCCTCTACGCGCCCGACGGCGGCCTTATCGCGCAACTCGTGCGGCGTCGGACGCAGCGCCTCGTCGAGACCCGCGGCCGCGGCCGATCCGCCGTCCGGGTCGCTTCGCGAAGCGTCGCGCTCCGCAGCCTCGACATCGCCGAGGTCGCGCACGTAGAAGTCGTCGTCGTGTGGCGCAATCGCGGTGTCGCGCGCGGCCGCGGCACCCGCGGCATTCAGCACGCCGACGACGTCCGCGCGGCGCAATGGCCGCGGCAGCACGAGTTCCGCGTCGGCGACCGGCTCGTCGGAGAACACCGCGCAGCGCACGCCCGCGCCGAGCGCGCGCGTGCGCGCCATCTGGCCGCCGAACGAGCGCGCATCGACGACCAGGAGGTCCGCGCCATTCTCGTCGCCCCAGCGCCACTCGTGCTCGAGCTCGCGTGCGCAGCTGCGCACGAGCAGCCGCAGGTGCGCGGCCTCTTCGTCGGGGACGCCGACCACGGCAATGGTCCTGGTGCGGCTCACGGCGCTCGCGGCTCCCTGGTGTGCGGTTCCCGCATCCTACGTGCCGCGTCGCCATGCAGGCAATCGCAGCGCTCCGCGCATGTGCGCGGCATTCAGGAACGGCGCTTCGCCACCTTCGCGGCGACCTTCGCGGCCGGCTTGCGCTTGGGCTTGAGCAAGGTGCCGGTGCAGTTGCGCGCACCGCAACGGCAGGCCCAGATCGCCTTGAGTCGCGGCGTGAGGCGCTCGTCGAGCACGATGCCGTAGTCGTAGGTGAGTTCCTCGCCGGCCTTGAGCGGACGCAGCGTCTCGATCAGCACGCGGTCCTTGCGCGGATCGCCGTCGGGATCTTCCTCGAGCAGCGCGCGGCAATTGGGCTTGCAGCTGTGGTTGATCCAGCGCGCGATGTTGCCTTCGCTGTTGGCATCGAGCACGTACTTGTCGTTGAGCGTGAACAGGAACGTGTGGCCGGTCTCGCTGGTGTTCGCGTAGAGACGGTCGGCCTGTGCATGGGTCAGGCGCTTGCCGCGGTATTCGATGAGTTCGGTTGCGCGGGGGATGTCGACGAGGGCGAAGACGCCGTTGCCGTGGATCGGCGAGCGGCGGGCGGCGATGCGTCTGGCCATGGAAGTCCGGGAGTGGGCGAACGGATCGAGCATGATAACGCGTTCCACGCCCGCCTCCGGATGCCTGCGCAGCTCCGTCTGGACATCGCGCCCGCGGTATGGAATAGATCGGCCCCCTTCCCGTCGCCCGTGCCCGCATGTCGCGAGCCCGCATCCAGCGAGCCGTCATCGCCCTGATCGTGCTGGCCGCCGCCGCGCTGCTCGCGCGACATGCGCCACCGACCACCGATGCGGCGCCGGGCCGACTGCCCGCGTCGACGTCGGCGTCGACCCCCGCCGCACAGCCGCAGCGCGAGGCGCGCACGAGCGCGGCTCCGCAGGTCGCCGGTGCCGGTTACGACTACTTCGTGATGGCATTGTCGTGGTCGCCGACGTATTGCCTCGCCAACCCGGGCGAACGCGAGCAGTGTGGGGGTCGCGGGCACGGCTTCATCCTGCACGGGCTGTGGCCGCAGTACGAACGCGGCGGCGGACCGCAGCAATGCCACCACCAGCGCACGCCCGATGCAGCGACGGTCGAGCGCGCGCTCGCATTCATGCCGAGCCGGCGCCTGGTGCACCACGAATGGCGCGCGCACGGCACCTGTTCGGGCCTCGACCCGACCGGATACTTCGCGCTGTCCGACCGCGCATTCGCGTCGATCGACGTGCCGCCACCGCTTCAGCCGCCTGCCGCCGCGCGACGCATGCGCACCGCGGAGCTGCGCGCGATGCTGCGTGCGGCGAACCCCGGTTTGGGCGACGACATGCTGAGCCTGCACTGCGCGGACGATCGCTTGGCCGAGGTGCGCGTCTGCCTCGACCTCGCGCTCGAACCGCGCCGGTGCGGCAAGCGCATGCGCGATGACTGCCCGCAGTCGCGCCCGATCATGATTCCGGGCGAGGGATGACCTCGATGCATGCGCGACCGCAATGACGACCTTGCGCCCGCAACTGCGCGGCCTGATGGCCAAGCTCGCGCTGTTCTACATCCTGCTCGCGTTGCCGACGATGGTGGTCGTCGAATCGGGCGTGCTGATCTTCGAGTTCCAGGAATTCGTGGCCGGCATCGAACAGGGTCGCCTGCGCCAGGCCGCGGACCAGGGCGCGCGCGAAGTGGCCCGCCGCTGGAACCACGTCGACGAGGCGCATCGCCCGGGCGTGGTCTCGACCTGGCTGGAGGCCTGGATCCTGCGGCTCGAGCGGCCGCGCATCGGGCTGTCCGAAGCCGATTCCTACGTGCTGATGGAACTCTCGCGCGACCCGCTCGCGACCGCGGTGCTGGCACCCGACGGTCGGGTCATCGCGCAGGCGCCGCCGACCGCGAGCTGGAACGCGCGCATGCCGTCCCCGGACGAAGCCGGCTTCGCCGAAGCCGTCGCGGGCACGCGCGCGGTCGAGCTCACCGGCGAGGAATCGCCGCACCTCGTGCGGCGCGTGCTCGCGCCGGTGCGAGACGCAGGCGGCAAGCTGCTCGCGCTGGTCTACGTGGAATTGCGCTTGCCGCTGCCGTGGCGCAGCTTCCTGCTCAAGCTCAGCTTCGAGTGGCCGATCATCCTGATCTTCATGGTCGTGTTCGGACTGGCCTCGTCGTTCTTCTTCGCGGCCTGGGTCACGCGCCGGCTCGAGCGCATCGCGCGCGCGGCGAGCGCGTGGAGCCGCGGTGATTTCAGCGACCGCATCGACGACCGATCGCGCGACGAACTCGGCATCGTGTCGGGGCTGCTCGACCGCATGGCGCTGGACCTGCGCACGCTGATGCGCTCGCGCGCGCAGCTCGCGACGCTGGCCGAACGCCAGCGCCTCGCGCGCGACCTGCACGACACGGTCAAGCAGAAGGCATTCGCGCTGAACATGCAGCTGGCGACCGCGCGCCGCGTGATCGGCGACGTGCACGGCAGCGAGCCGCTCGCGCAGGCACAGCGGCTGACCCAGCAGATCCAGCGCGAGCTCGGCGAGCTGCTCGACGAGATGCGCGCGTCGGATGCCGACCTGCCGCTGGTGGAGCGGCTGCGCTCGCGCGCGAACGACTGGTCACATACGAGCGGCATGCCGGTCGCGCTCAGCCTCGACGACCTGCCGCCGCTGCCCGCGCCGACCGAGGAGGCCCTGCTGCGCATCGTCGACGAGGCGCTCTCGAACGTGCTGCGCCACAGCGGCGCCAGCGGTGTCGACATCGAGCTCCGCCGCGAGGCGGAGCGCGTGCGCCTTTCGATCGCGGATAATGGCCGCGGCATCTCCGGCGGGACGTCCGTCGGGATGGGCCTTCGCAACATGCGCGACCGCGCGCAGGCGCTGCGCTCGGGTCGATTCGAACTCGAAGCCCGGCCGGGCGGCGGCACCCGCGTCGTCGTCAGTTTCCTGCTGGAGGGCACCGCCCGATGAGTCCCGAGATGATCCGCGTCGTGATCGCCGACGATCACGTGCTCGTGCGCCAGGGCATCCGCGCGTTCCTCGAAACGCATGCGGACCTCGCGATCGTCGGCGAAGCCGCGGATGCGACCGGTGCCGAACGCCTGTGCGCCGAACACCGGCCCGACGTCGCGTTGATCGACCTCGTGATGCCCGGCGGCGGCATCGAGGCGACGCGCGCGGTGCGCGCGGCCAGCCCGAACACGCAGGTCGTGCTGCTGACCTCGTTCGAGGACGCGCGCCAGATCGTCGCCGCGATCCAGGCAGGCGCCCTGTCGTGCCTGCTCAAGGACGTGGACGCCGACGCGCTCGCCGATGCATTGCGCAAGGCCGCGCGCGGCGAGGCGGTGCTGCACCAGCGCGTCGCGGCCAAGCTCATGGACGCGCTTCGCCGCGGCGGCGACCCGGATGCCGCGCTGCTCGATTCGTTGAGCCAGCGCGAACGCGAGGTGCTCGCGCTGATGGCCGAAGGCCTCAGCAACCAGCAGATCGCCGAGCGCCTCGGCATCGGCGAGAAGACCGTCAAGACGCATGTCAGCAACGTGCTCGGCAAGCTCGACGTCAGCGACCGCACCCAGGCCGCCGTGTACGCATGGAAGAGCGGCATGAAGCAGCGCGAAGACTGACGCGCTACTTCCTGGTCGGCGGCTTCTTCGGCTTCGCGGCCGCGCGCCTTGCCTGGTCGGACGAGAGCAATGCCGCGTCGGTGCGTGCGCGCTGCAGCTTGCGCAGCTTGGCCGCGATCAGTTCGGCCGCCTTGACGCGGCGCGCCGCGTTCTGGCGTTCATGTTCGTCCGTCGACTTGCTCATCGGTTCCATCGCAGGTGCATGGGAGGCGTGGCCCGCTGCCGCCGTCGGACGGCAACGCGCGTACCGCGCGGGGTACGCCGGGGCCTCTCGCCCGCAGCGTGTGCGGACGATAGGGGCAGGCGACCGCATCGTCCCGGAACCACCGCACCAACGGTCCCTCAGCGGGCATGGGGGAAATCCCTCAACGCGTCCGGCCGACGACGCCCGCGCTGGCGACGTTCGCGCAGGCGCGCTATGTTCGTGAAGGCCCGGCCGATCGCGACTGCGGCCACGGGATCTTCGGGGGGCCGATGAGGACAGCATCCTGCCGCTGGTTCGCGCGAGCACTGCTCGTGTTCGGCTTCGTCGCGGCGTCCGCGCACGCGCAGGTCGTCGTGGTGGTCGAGGGCGATCTCGCGCGCGCGTCGATCGAGCTCGCGGACGACCAGGGCGTCGTTTACTCGGCCGACGCCACGATCCAGTTCGACACGCCGCTGAACCTCGCGCCGCAGACCCTGAACCTCACGGCATCGCTCGTCGATCCGCTCGACCCTGCGCTCGCGGCGCGCCTGCCTGCGGGCCTCGTCGTCGATCCCGCCTTCCCGGTGCTCGTGACGGTGGAGCCGCCGGTCGTGTCCTGGCTGTTCCGCAGCGGATTCGACGGCGGCCCGCTGCCGATCGAATCGCTTTCGTTCCGCAATGCGTATCGCATCGAGATCCATACCCACGACCTCGTGTACACGCCAGGCAGCCCGTATCGCCTGCTGAAGGCGCCGCTCGGCGGTGCATTCGCCGACGTGACCGAGGACGTGCTGCCGGGCAGCACGCGCGCGCGCGGCCGCGGAGGCGCGTTCTCGGAGTTCATCGTCGCCGCCGACAGCCGCGCCCCGCTGCTCGTCGCACTCGACAAGCTCGTCGCGCTCGACGCGCGCCTGCTCGCCGCGGTGCTCGGCGACACGCTGCGCCTGGACCTCGTCGCGCTGCTCGCGCAGGTGCACGTGGCCGTCCTGGTGCCGATCGTCGGGTGCGGCAACGCACTGCTGCCGCTCGACGACTTCCTCGGCGAAATCGCCGCGCACGCGGGCGTGGACATCGCGAACCTCTGGCGCGCCGAACGCGACCTCGCGAACGACGCGGGGGAACTCGAAAGCCTGGCATGGACGCTGAGGTTCAGCCTGCTCGGATGCGCGGGCACGCCCTGACCTGCCGATGCCGGCCCGGCTGACCGCATACATCCCGGACCAGCCGGCGGTCGTGCGCCTGCTCGAAGACGAGGTCAGCCATCGCATCGGGCGCGCATCCGATTGCGAGGTGCATATCGGCCACGCGTCGGTGTCGCGCTTCCATGCCGAGATCGCGGGGCAGGACGGCCTCTGGCGCGTGCACGACACCGGCAGCAAGAACGGGCTGCGCGTCGATGGCCAGCTCGTGCGCGTCGCCGAATTCCACGATCGCACCTGGTTCTCGGTCGGGGACGTGCAGTGTGCGTTCGAGCCGCTCGATGCGGAGGCGGCGCAGGCGCATCGCGAGGCCGCGCTCGCGCGACGTTCGCAGTCGCATGCGCTGTCGGCCCAGCTCAGGCCCGACCTCGGCATGAGCACCCTGCTGCCGCAGGCGCTCGACGTGGTGCTGCAGTTGTCGGGGCTCGAACGCGGCTTCGTGCTGTTCGCCGAACACGGCGAACCGCTGCGCGTGCGCGCGAGTCGCGGCTTGCGCCTCGAGGAGGTCGCGAGCGACCGTTTCGCAGGCAGCGTCGCGGCGATCGATCGCGCGCTCGCGACCGCGCGCCCGGTCGTCTGCGGCGACACCGACGAAGCACCGTGGCTCGGTTCGCGGCCGAGCGTGCGCATCGGCGGGATCCGCGCGGTGATCTGCGTGCCGCTGCCGATGGCCGGCGGCGCGACCGGCATGATCTACGTCGACAGCCGCCGGCCCGGCCCGCCGGTGACCGACCTCGATCTCGAGCTGGTCGAGACGATCGCGCGCAACGCGTGCACCGCGATCGAGGTCGCGCGGATGCAGCAGCGCATCGACGAGGTGGTCGAGGCGCTCGCGCGCGAGGAGGCGCAGGCGCCGCTGTGGCAGGCGGTGCGCGGCGGGGCCGCCTGACGCGCGTGCGCTTGCAAGCGCGGGGAACCGCGCTATCGTGGGCACATGAAGCCCGACACCGGCGCCGGTCCGTCCAGCGACGCGGCAGCCACCCAGACCGGGCACGGCGCCCGCAGCGAACTGCGCACCGGCGAGGTGCTGGCGGGCCGCTTCCGCATCGAAGCGCTGGTCGGCATCGGCGGGATGGGCGTGGTCTATCGCGCGTTCGACCTGTCGCTCGAGATCGAGGTCGCGCTGAAGCTGCTGCGTCCGGAACTCGCGCGCAAGCCCGAGGCGTTCCGCGACTTCCGCCAGGAACTGCTGCTCGCGCGGCAGGTGTCGAGCCCGCACGTGGTGCGCATCCACGACATCGCCGAGCACGACGGGCGCTGGTTCATCAGCATGGACTGCATCCGTGGCGAGTCGCTCGAACGCCTGCGCGACCGCCTGCGCAGGCTGCCGCCCGAGCGCGCGCTCGCGATCACGCGCGGCCTGCTCGAAGGACTCGTCGCGGCGCACCAGCGCGGCGTCGTGCATCGGGACCTCAAGCCCGCCAACATCCTGCTCGGCGAAGGCGACCACGCCTACATCACCGACTTCGGCATCGCGCGCATCCTCGGTTCCACCGGCATGACGCAGACCGGCATCGTGGTCGGCACGCCCGAGTACCTCTCGCCGGAACAGGCGCGCGGCCAGCGCGTCGACGCGCGCAGCGACCTCTACGCGGTCGGCCTGATCTTCTACGAAATGCTCGCGGGCGAACTGCCGTTCTCCGGGGGCACGCCGGCCGAAGCCGTGGTCCAGCGCATCCTCCGCCCGCCGCCGTCGCTCGCGCGCGCACGACCCGACCTGCCCGGCTGGATGCATGCGTTCAGTGATCGCCTGCTCAAGGTCGATCCCGCCCACCGGTTCGACTCGGCGCGCGCGGCGCTGCAGGCGCTCGATGCGCGGCGCGTGCCGCGCCCGCCTCTCGATCGCCGCCGGCTCGCGCTCGCGGCCGCCGCGGTGCTCGCG
>JAEYZH010000039.1 GCA_023430685.1 Pseudomonadota bacterium
CAGGTGGCCGGTCGCGAAGCGCAGCACGTTCCACGGCACGCGGAACACGTCGGCGATCGCCGACAACACCGTATTCAGCACGATGCCGATGAACTTCGGACCCGGCAGCACGCGGTGGATGCGGCACACCTGCAGGAAGCGGTCGACCTCGATCGAGCCGCGCGTGCCGCGCACGACGAGCCGGCTTTCCATCGGGCGCGCATTCCCCGACATCAGCGCGCGGCCGAGGCCGCGCTCGCCGCCGACCTGCAGCTGCCATTCGTCGTAGCGCAGGTTCGGATCGCGCCCGCTGGCCTGGAAGCGCACCTCGGGCGTCGCGAGCGCGCCGAGGAACGCCTCGAGCGTGTACAGCGCGTGCACGCCGAGGTCGCGGAATGGATACGAACCCTGCGCGACCTGCGCGGGCAGCGGGCCGCCGGCATAGGCGGGGTATTCCGAGCTGCGCAGGATGTCGACCGAAACCACGTCGCCGATCCGGCCAGCCCTTACCGCTTCCAGTGCGCGCACCACCACCGGGTCGAGCAGGTCGGAATGGTTGACGCCGAGGATCAGGCCCTTCTCGCGCGCCTTCGCGATCATCGCGCGACACTCGGCGGCGGTGTCCGCCATCGGCTTCTCGACCAGCACGCCGCAGCCCATCTCGAGCGCCTGCAATGCGATCGCCGCATGCGAAGCCGGCGGCGTCAGCACGTGCACGACCTGCGGCCTCGCGTCCGCGAGTCCGGCGAGGTCGGACGCGACGCGGTCGATGCCGAAGCGCGCGGCGAGCGCGCGCGCGGCCTCGAGGTTCGGGTCGCACAGCCCGACGATGTCCACGAAATCGAGGCGCTTGAGCGCCGCGAGATGGTGGCCGGCGACATAACCGGCGCCGACGATCGCGACGCGCAGCCGGGCAGGATTGGGAGTGTTCATGGAAGACCTCGGGTGGAAAACGTGATCAGGCGGATCGCCGCGCGAGCGCATCGGCGACATGGCCGACGACCTCCGCGACGCGGCGGTCCCAGGTCTGGTCGGCGACGGCGGCGCGTCGCTCGAGCGACGCGGTCGGCGAATCCTCGGCGAGTGCGTGCTCGATCGCCGCGAGGAAGCCGTCGCGATCATCCGCGATGCGGACCCAGCGCGCGAACTTTTCGATCTCGGCGTTGCGCACGCTGACCACCGGCTTGCCGGTCGCGAGGTACTCGCGCAGCTTCAGCGGATTCGCGTTCGCGACCTGGCGGTTGAGGCGGTACGGGATGATCGCGACATCGAACGCCTTCGCCCACCCGGGCAGGCTCGCATAGGGCTGCGCGCCCGCGAGGTGCACGTTCGGCAGGCCAGCGAGTGCGCCGGTATCGGCCGCGACGTGGCCGACCAGCAGGAAACTCCAGCGCGGACGCGCGCGCGCGAGCCACTCGAGCAGCTCGAAGTCGATCCACTCGTGCAGCGAGCCGAAATAGCCGACGACCGGGCGTGCGAGCGCGCGGGCACCCGCCGCGATGTCCGTTTGCGCATCCGCGGCGCGCGCGAACAACTCGACGTCGACGCCGTGCGGGGAGGCAATCGTATGCGGATTGAGCGCCTGCTTGGGCGCGAGCAGGGTCGGCGGCGCGACGAACACGACGTCCGCGCGCCGGCTCAGCTCCGCATCGCGGCGGCCGATCAGGTCGGCATCGACGCCCGGGTGCGCGGCGTAGTCGTCGATGCAGTAGTAGACGCAGAGGTCTTCGCCGAGTCGCCCCGCGAGGAAGCCCGGATGTGGCACCACGAACCAGCTGATGCAGCGGTCGATGCGGGCCGCGCGCATCGCGCGGCGCACCGCCCAGCGGCCGAACGCGCGGTTGAGCGCGTCCACGCCCGGGATGCGCCGGAACGGCAGCTGTGGCACCGTGCAGTGCCATAGGCCCGGCGCGACCTCGCGCGGCGCGCGCAGGCTCGCGCGCAGCTTGCGCAGCATGCGGCCGATATCGCGCCCGCTCGCCTGCGGCGCGCGCAGGCCCGGCGAACTCACGTAGAGCAGCGGCGCGATGCGCGCGAGGCGGCTGGCGACGTGATGGCTGCTCGTGCGGTTCTCGGCCAACCAGTCGTTGCCGAAGTAGACGATGCCGCGCGTGCCGAACGGCGACGCGGCCTCAGTCATTGCGCCACCAGGCCGCGAGCCAGACGGTCCCGCCATGCCAGAACCAGTCCTTGCGCAGGCCGTCGATGCGCTCGAGGTGCGGGCCGACGCGCCGCGCGGCCGGCGCGAACGCGGTGACGAGGCAGGCGCGGCCGAGTTCGGACATGCGCGCGAGCGTGCGGTCGATGTCGCCCATGTAGTAGAGCACCTCGCATGCGGTCACGAGGTCGAAACGCCCGCCATCGGGCGTCCATGGCTGGCCGAACAGATCGGTAGCCTCGAAGCGCGCCTGCGGCACGCGCAGGCGCGCGCGTTCGACCGCCTTCGCGCTGACGTCGAGTCCGTGCACGTGATCGGCCACGCGCGCGAGGTACGCGCTCTGGTGGCCCTCGCCGCAACCGAGTTCGAGCAGGTTGCCGACGTGGCCGAACTCGCGTTCGATGATCGCATTGGTGCGTTCGAAGCGGGCCTGCTCGGTCGGTGAATCCATGTTCCATGGATCCTCGATCGAGTACGCGAGGTCGAGGCGCTCGAAGTTGTCATTGCCGCCGACGCCACGCAATGCGTACTTCATCCATGACCGGCGCCTGGCCTTCTGCAGCAGCGCCCTGGCCTTCTCGAGCATGCGGGTCATTCCTTGCAGGTGCGGGGTGGGGCGGATGCGGCCGCCTCGGGTGGCCGCGCGCTCGCGACCTTGAGCGGGCGCAGCGGCGAGCTGTACCAGCCGCTGACCACGCCGCAACGGAACTGCACCCAGGAAGGTCCGTAATCCCAGTGATCGTCGCGGCTTCCGAACGGCGCACCTTGCAGCGCGCGCACGCGCGGCGCGGGCGTGCCGAGTTCGAACGTGCGTGGAACCGGCGCGTCCGGCGCATCGCCCAACGCGCGCTGCGAGGCCGTGCGCTCCGGCGCCACGGATTCGAACACCGGCGGGTTGGCCCATAGCCAGGCCACCACGAGGGCCGCGGCGAGCACCAGCAGCAGCGGCATTCGGCTGCGTCGCGGGCTTGCCGCGGCGGCACGCGCCCGGTCCGGCGGCGGCGTGGCGACCGGGCGCGACGGCGTTCGCAGCGGCGTCGGTGGCGCGGTCACCGGTTGAGCCGCGCCGGGCAACCGCCCGTGGCGGCGCTGGAATTCCATCGCACGCGTGTACAACGCGTTGAGGCGCGGCAATCCGTGCCCCGCGTCGGCGTCGCCGTTCGCGCGGTCGGGGTGCAGCGCGCCGACGCGTTTGCGATAGGCGAACTTGAACTCCTCCAGGGTGCAGTCGGCGCTCAGGCCGAGCTCCTGATAGAGTGCAAGGAAGTCGTTGCTGCCGGCCATCGTCGCCCCCTGGGGCACGGATGCTCCGATCCGGATCAGAGCAGCGGGATCTTACCTTGCCGTGGACAATTGCGCAGTTTGGCGGGCATGCTTGCGCCAACCACGCCGCGCGCGTAGCCCGCGTCGCGTGCGGATCGGGCGCGGGCGCCGGCCCCGGGGGAGCGGATGCAAGACCAGGTGCACGAAGCTTCGCCGGCCGCGCGACGGATGCCGGCGGACGACGCTGGCGATGGCCGCGCGCAGGCCCCGCGGATCGGGCTGCGCCAGCGCGCCGCGCGCGTCCTGCATGCTGCGCGCCTGCTGCCGGCCTGTTCGCGTGTGCGCGATCTGCAACGTCGCGACCTGCGCGTGCTGGCCTACCACCGCGTGCTGCAGGAGCTGCCGGGCCCTGCGTTCGGTTTCGATCCCGAGCTGGTCAGCGCGTCGGCCCTGCAGTTTCGCGCGCAGCTCGACGTGCTGCGCCGCCACTTCCATCCTCTGCGCTTCCGCGACGTGATCCAGGCGATCGACGAAGGCCGGCCGCTGCCGCCGCGCGCGATCGTCGTCACGTTCGACGATGGCTACGACGACAACCATCGAATCGCGTTCCCGATCCTGCGCGAACTCGGCGTGCCCGCGACGTTCTTCGTATCGACCGGACACATCGAGTCCGGCCGCGCCTATGCCTATGACTGGCTCGTGCACATGATCCGCAGCACCGGCGCGACGCGGCTGCAGCTGCCCGAGCTCGCGCTCGACCGCGCATTGCCGCCGACGCCGGGGCCGCGCCTCGCGCTCGCCGCGGAGCTTCTGGATCGACTCAAGACGCTGTCGGCGCCGACCCAGGCCGCGATCATCGAGCGGCTCGAACAGGCTTGGTCGATGCCGCGCGCGCACGCCCACGGCGACTGCCGGCCGATGGGCTGGGACCAGTTGCGCGCGATGCACGCGGCCGGCATGGAGATCGGTTCGCACGGCGTCTGGCACCAGATGCTCGCCAAGCTGCCGCGCGAGGAGATGCAGCGCGAGGTCGCCGACTCGAAGCAGGCGATCGAACGCGAACTCGGCGTGCCCTGCGAAGTCATTTCCTACCCGGTGGGCGGCGACGACGCCTACGACGAGGATGTCGTGCATGCGGTCGAGGACGCGGGATACCGGCTCGGTTGCAGCTACCGGTCGGGCACCAATCCGCTGCCGCTGCGCGACGGCTACGCGTTGCGTCGCCTCGCGGTCGAGCGCGACATGGACATCGCATGGTTCGCGGCGCAGGCGAGCCTGCCCGAGGTGTTCAGCTATCCATCGCGCCGACGCACGACCGGGTAGCGGCTGACGATCCCATGTTCTTCTTCATGCTGCTTTACCTCGTGCTGGTGCTGATCCGGCCGCAGGACTATCCGCAATGGGCCGACCTTGGCCTGCCGCTGCTGCCGGTCACGCTCGCGCTCGCATTCCTGTGCTGGCTGCCGAAGTCCGACAAGCAGCTGTGGGCGCCGCAGTACGTGCTGGTGCCGGCATTCCTCGTCGCGCAGATGCTGTCGCACCTCGCCAATGGCTGGGTCGGCGGCGTGCAGGTCCAGCTCGCGAGCTTCGGACCCGCGGTGCTCGCGTTCTTCGTGCTTGGCCACCTCGCGATGGACGGCGTGCGCCTGCGCCGCCTGCTGGCGGCGTTCGTGCTCTGTTCGCTCGTGCTCGTCGTGCATGGCATCGAACAGGCCGAGCTCGGCATCGGCTGGACCGGCGTGGGGCTGTCGCAGGAGACGCGCATCCAGTACGTCGGCATCTTCAACGACCCGAACGACCTCGGCCTGCTGTTCGTGATGGTGCTGCCGATGGCGCTGTACCTGTCGCGCGGCGGCGGCCTGATGGGACTGCGCCGGTTGTTGTGGTGGGGTGCCGCCGCTGCACTCGTGTACGGCGTGATCCTCACCCATTCGCGCGGCGCGATGCTCGCGCTGGTCGCGGTCGTGGCGGTGTGGGTCTGGCGGCGGCGCGGGCCGGTCAGCGCAGGCATGCTCGGGGCCGCGATGATCGGCGTGCTGATGATGCTCCCCTCGCGCCTGTCCGAGCTCGACGCCGGCGAATCCTCGGCCGCGGGCCGCGTCGATGCGTGGTACAGCGGCCTGGAGATGTTCATCGGCAATCCGTTGTTCGGGATCGGCCCCGGCCTGTTCGCCGACAACAACGCGAACCTGACCGCGCACAATTCGTTCGTGCTCGTGCTCGCGGAGACCGGCCTGGTCGGCTACGTGATCTGGCTCGCCTTCATCGGCTACGGCCTGCGCATGACGCTCGCGATGTGGCGGCTGCCGGCGCCGGCGGCGACCGCGACCGACGCGGCGACGCTCGCCGCATGGAAGCGCGAGCGTTCCCTCGCGCTCACGCTGCTGCTGGCGCAGGTCGGCTTCCTCGCCGCGGCGTTCTTCCTGAGCCGAAGCTACGTGATCCTGCTCTACCTGCTTGCGGGCCTCGTCGTCGGCTGGTACACCGGCGCGCGATCGCGCTGGGACGGCCTGCCGAAGTTCGAGCTCTCGCGCGACCTCGTGCGCTGGCCGGTGATCGCGGTCGCGAGCATCGTGTTGCTGTACGTGGTGGTGAAAATCCTGCTGGTGACCGCATGAACGATCGCGCGCGCGCGCTCCGCAACACGATGTTCTCTTCGGTCGGCATCTACACCGAGTACTTCCTCGGCATGCTCACCGCGATCTTCATCGCGCGCCACCTCGGCCCCACCGACTACGGCAAGTACAGCGCGATGATCTGGCTCGTCGCGATGGGCGTGGCGATGACCAACTCCGGCACCGCGAGCGCCGTGATCAAGTTCGTCGCGGAGCTGCGCGGAGCAGGACGCGACGACCTGATCGCGGCCACGATCGGCTACCTGCGCCGGGCGCAACGCTGGTTCCTCGCCGCGGTGCTCGGCGTCGGCGGGCTGCTGTTCCTGTTCGCGGGCGAACACGTCGCGCCCGGCCTCGACCACGTGAAGACGTTCGCGTTCCTCGTCGTCAGCATCGCGCTGCGCGCCCAGTACATGTTCAACGTCGGCGTCGCGAAGGGCTTCGAGAACTTCCGCGCGACCGCGATCGTGGCCAGCATCGCGACGCCGCTGAACCTCGCGATGGTGATGGTCGCGTGGTGGCTCGATGCCGAGGTGTGGGTGCTGTTCGCGGTATTCGTGCTCTCGAGCGCGGTGTTCTTCGCGATCTCGCACTGGCAGACCGCGCCGTTGATCCCGCCGGCCACCGCCGGCGTCGTGTTGCCGGATGCGCTGATGAAGCGCGTGCGCCGGCACATGCGCCTGGTCGCGGTGACCGTGTCGGTCGGGTTCATCGCCGCGAGCGAAGTCGAGGTGTTCTTCCTCAATTTCTTCCAGTATCCGGCGCAAGCCGGCCAGTTCAAGGTCGCCTACCAGCTCGCTTCGGGCGCCGCGATGCTGGTGCCGGGCGTGATCGGCGCATTGCTGCTGCCGATGATGGCGAACGCGCTGAGCCAGGGACGCGATGTCGCGGCGCGCCGCTTCGTCGCCTCGACCACCTACCTCGCATTGCTCGCCGCGCCGCTGGCCGCGTTCGGCGCGGTGTTCTGCGGACCGATCATCGAGCTCATGTATGGACTCGAGTACGCGCCTGCGGCGCCGGTGTTCGCCGCATGCCTGTTCGCCTGCGCGGTCGCGACCACCTCGCAGGGCGGTTCGAGCCTCTTGGTCAGCGCCGATCGACAGCTCACGATCCTCGTGCTCGTGGTCGGTTGCGGCGTGCTCAAGGTCGTGCTCGACCTCGTGCTGATCCGAAACTGGGGTCTCACGGGCGCGATGTACGCCTACCTCGCGGTCGCGCTGGTCAACGCGATCCTGATCGTCGGGCTCGCGTTGCGCACGATCGGACTGCACCCCGACTGGGCACGGCTTGCGCGCATCCTGCTCGCGGCCGGGCTCGCCGCGGCAGCGGTCTGGCCGTTGCGCGGGCACTGGCCGCCGCTGCCGACGCTGCTGCCCGCGGCGGTCGGGTTCAGCGCGGTGTACGCGATCCTGACCTTGCTGCTGCGGTGCTGGAGCCAGGCCGACATCGAGCACATCATGCAGCTGCACGCGCGTTTCGGGCGCGGCAGGCCGCGCATGGTGGCTCGCCTGCTCGCATGGTCGGCGCGTCCATTGTCGAAGGAGTCGCCATGAGCGGCTGGTACGAACCTCTGTTCAGCCGGGTCCTGTTCCCGCTGTACGAAGGCGGACTCCGGCGTCGCGGTACCGCCTCGCACCTGCGCGAGTACGAGCGCAGCCAGTGGCTCGCTCCCGAACAGCTCGCGCAGCTTCAATGGCGCAAGCTCGAGCGCCTGCTCGAGCATTGCTGGCGCGAGGTGCCGTACTACCGCCGCCGCTGGAGCGACGCCGGTGCGAACCCCGGCGATATCCGCAGCTTCGCCGACTACGCGCGCCTGCCGGTACTGACCAAGGACGACATCCGCGCGAACTTCGATGACCTGCACGCGCAGTCGTGGCGCGGGCGGCTCCTTTACAAGACCACCGGCGGTTCCACCGGCGAGCCGATGCGCTTCGGCTACACGCGCGAAAGCTACGACCGGCGCATCGCGGCGATGTGGCGTGGCTACGCGTGGGCCGGCGCGCGCATGGGTCGCCGCACGCTCTACCTGTGGGGCGCGCCGATCGGTTCGCCGCTGCGTTCGCATGCGATCAAGGATCGCGTGTACCACGCCGCGTTCAACCGCCGCATGCTCAATGCGTTCCTCATGAGCGAGTCGCGCATGCGCGAGTACGCGGCCGAGATCGACGCGTTCCGGCCCGAGGTCGTGGTCGGCTATGTTGGGCCGCTCGTGCGGATGGCCGAGTGGATCCTCGCGAGCGGGCACCCGATCCATCGCCCGCAGTCCGTGCTCGGTGCGGCGGAGGCGCTGCATCCGGCCCAGCGCGCGACGCTCGAGCAGGCGTTCGGGTGCCCGGTGTTCAACACCTATGGCTGCCGCGAATTCATGCTCATCGCGAGCGAGTGCGAGCGCCGCGACGGCCTGCACATGACCGCGGACCACCTGCGCGTCGAACTGGACGGCCTGCGCACGACGCCCGCCGGCGAACCCGTCGGCGAGGTCGTGGTCACCGACCTGCACAACTACGGCATGCCGTTCATGCGCTATGTGAATGGCGATCTCGCGACGCCGCACGACGGCGCGTGTGCGTGCGGACGCGGGCTGCCGCTGCTGCGGCGCATCGACGGGCGCAAGCTCGACACCCTGCGCACGCCCGCAGGGCACCTGCTGCCGGGCGAGTACATCGTCTACGCGTTCCTCGGCGTCACCGGGGTGCGCCAGTACCAAGTCGTGCAGCGCGAACCCACCGCGCTCGACATCCGGCTGGTGCCCGGCGAGGGCTTCGGCGAGGCCGACGTCGCGAAAATCCGCGCGGAGATCACCAAGGCGATCGGCGCCGCGATGGGACTGCGCTTCCATCTCGTCGACGAGATTCCGCCGAGCGCGAGCGGCAAGCGGCGCGTCGTGCTGTGCGAGCTGCCGTGAGTGCGCGCGCAGTCACCCACGTGGTCGAGAACCTCGAACGTGGTGGCCTCGAACGTACCGTGATCGACCTCGCGCGCACCCAGGCCGCGCGCGGGCTGCGTTGCCAGGTGGTCTGCCTGTTCCAGCGCGGCGTGCTCGCGGGCGAACTCGATGCGGCCGGGATCCCGGTGCATGCGTGCGGCAAGCGGCACGGGCTCGACCTGCGTGCACTCGCACGCCTGCGCCGCCACCTCGTCGCGACCGCGGGCGGCGTGGTGCACACGCACAATGCAAGCGCGCACTACCACGCGGTGCTGGCCGCGACCGGACTCGGCCTGCGCGTGGTGAATACGCGCCACGGCAT
>JAEYZH010000064.1 GCA_023430685.1 Pseudomonadota bacterium
TGAAACCTGTTCGTGTTGCCTGGACTTGCTGCAGACCCTGTACGGGCGTTCAGTGGAGCGGGAGACGGGAATCGAACCCGCACTAGTAGCTTGGAAGGCTACAGTTCTACCATTGAACTACTCCCGCGCCGGACGAACCTGCTTGGGTGCCGCCATCGCGCCTTCGGCGCGCGTCGGACATGAAACTGGTGGAGGGAGGTGGATTCGAACCACCGAAGGCGTAAGCCAGCAGATTTACAGTCTGCCCCCGTTGGCCGCTTGGGTATCCCTCCGCGTATCGCTTGTTCCCGCAGCGAAGGCATGCGGATCCGACTCCGATCCTCCGCGCCACGGAGCCGCGCATTGTCGTGTCGACCGCCACGCAAGTCAAGGACCGTGACCCGGGTTTGTTGATGCCCGCGCCGCCGGCGCCCCACGCAAGGGCACGCCGGACGGGCTCAGCGATCGGGCGTCGGCGTGCCCCGCGATGCCTCGAGCTCCATCGCCTTCGAGAGCTCGCCGAGGCGCGATGCGAGCTCCGCGAGCCGCAGGTCCTCTTCCGCGACCGGCTGCCACGCGGGTACGGGCACCGGGCGGCCCAGCGGGCCGTCGAGCGCGACGAACGTGATCACGCAGCCGGTTGCGCGCCGCTCGCTTCCGCTGCCGAGGTCGCGCGCCAGCACGTCGACCGCGAACTGCATGCTCGTGGTTCCGGTGCGCACGAGTTTCGCGCGCACCACCACGAGGTCGCCGATCCGGATCGGCTCGGCGAAGCGGATGCCGCCGACCGCGACCGTCACGCAATAGTGGCCGCTCCAGCCCACCGCGGCAGCGTATCCGGCCTGGTCGATCCACTTCATGACCGCGCCGCCGTGGACCTTGCCGCCGAAATTCACGTCGGACGGCTCGGCGAGGAAGCGCAGGACGAGTTCGCGCTGCTGGCCTGGCATTGAGGCTTCCGCCGGTTCCGGGCATCCAGCCTAGCGCAAGCCCGGCTCGCGTGCGCAGGCTGTGAACCGCGTCCTGCCCGCGCCCTCGCTGCAGGGCTAGATTCGACCGGGCGGCGTACGCCGCGAACAGGGGGCAAGCATGAACAAGCCGATCGTGATGGCACTGGCGATGTGCCTGACGGGTGCCGCGGCCGCGGCCGAGATCACGCTGCAGAACGATTCGCTGGTCGATTTCGGCCAGGCCGCGATCGTCTGGGGCTTCGTCGGCGGGGAGAAGGCCGCATCGTGGCTGACCTCGCCCTGCGACGGTGACCTCGTCGCATTGCAGGTGTTCTGGCGCTCGCCGAGCGGCATCGCGCCTTTCTCGATCCAGGAATCGATCGACGTCTACCGCTCCGGCACGTTTCCCGAGCCGGGGGACATCGCGCTGCAGGTGTTCGGGCCCGTGATGAACGACAACGCGCTGAACGAGTTCCGCTACCTCGACGAGAACAACACGCTGCCGATCTCGGTCCCGGTGGTCGCCGACGAGACCGTGGTCGTCGCGTTCACGTTCACGGCGGCGCCCGAGGCCGGCGTCGATCCCAGCGTCGTGCGCGACACCAACGGCATCCAGCCCGGCCGCAACGCGATCCTCGCCGACATCGGCGCGAGCTTCATGTGGTTCGACGCTTCGACGCTCGGCGTGACCGGAGACTGGGTGATCCGGGCGGTGGTCGACTGCGAGGCGCTGCCGAACTCGGCCGACGTCTCCGTCACGATGAGCGCGGCTCCGCCGCAGTACACCCCTGGCGAGCCGCTCGCGTACACGATCACGGTCAGCAACGCGGGTCCCGCGGCCTCGCCGAACACGACCGTGGTCGACACGTTCCCGTCGGCGTTCGAATCGCCGGTGTGGACCTGCTCGGCGAGTGGCGGCGCGAGCTGCGAAGCCGGAAACACCGGCCATCTCACGACGGTGGCGAACCTCCCGGTCGGCGGCAGCGTCGTCTACAGCGTATCCGGCACGATCGCGGCCGGCGCCACCGGCACGATCGGCAACTCGGCCACCGCCGTCGTCGGCGCGCCCGCGAACGACCCGGCCGGCACCAACAACACGGTGCTGCTCGAAGTCACGCAGGCAACCAGCGACGTGATCTTCAGCGACGGCTTCGAGCCCGACATGCGCGCGCCGCGCATCGTTCCGCGCACGGGCATTGCCCGGGGTTACGCACCCTCGCGCTGAGGCTGCCGCGCGTTCGGCCCGGACCTATTGCCGGTCCGGGCGCAGCCGCACGTGCGCGCGAACCCGCGCACGCGCCTTGCCCACCGGCTCCACTCAGGTCGAGCCGCTCGCGGCAGCGGCCGGCGTCGCGGCTCGACGCGTGAACGTGATCTTGCCGAGCGGAACCACCTTGCCGGTCTTCGGCCCGATCGCGGTCATCGTGAGCACGCGGGTATCACCGCGGAACTCTTCGACAAGGCGGAACTTCGCGGGCGGGTGGGGCTCGGGCTGGCGCAACTCCGACTCCCAGGTCAGCGTGCGGGTCGCCTGGTCGTAGCGACCCTCGTCGTGACGCACGTAGTCGGTATTGCTGTCGACCCAGATGCCGACGTAGCGCTGCCTGCGCGGATCCCAGCCCCAGGTGCCATGGCCGGCGTACGAGGGCTCGACTTCGATGTCGTTGCGGATCCAGCGTCCGCCTGGCACGAGCGAATTGGTCTGCACGCCGTGCGCGTAGGTGGGTTTTGCATCCGGCGACGCCGGCGGGAATTCGACCAGCGCATCCCAGGTGCCGACCTCGAGCTTCACGAGATCCAGTTCGGGTGCGGACGCGGTTTCGGTCCCGGCGGAGGTCGCGGCAGGATCGGCCGTGGCGCCGTTCGCGACCAGAACGCAGAGCACGATCAACAGGGACAGCATGGACAAGCGCATCGTGTGTTCTCCTGCGGGAACCCGGCAAGGCCGGGCGGAAGCGGAACATCCGCTCCCACGCAGAACACGTTGCCGCGTGCCGGATCCTATCGCGCGCGCCCCCGCATCTCGTGGCCGGGGCGGCGCGCAGGACCGGTCGCGGCGCCGAAGGCGCGAGATCCGTGGTGAACGCCGGGACTATACGTTGAAGCGGAAGTGCAGCACGTCGCCTTCCTGCACCAGGTAGTCCTTGCCTTCCAGTCGCAGGCGCCCGGCGTCGCGCGCGCCTGCCTCGCCCTTGTAGCGGATGTAGTCGTCGTACGCGATCGTCTCCGCGCGGATGAAGCCGCGTTCGAAGTCGGTATGGATGACGCCCGCCGCCTGCGGTGCGGTCGCGCCCTTCCTGACCTGCCATGCACGCACTTCCTTCTCGCCCGCGGTGAAGTACGTCTGCAGCCCGAGCAGCTTGTAGCCCGCGCGGATCACGCGGTTGAGGCCCGGCTCGTCGAGGCCGAGGTCGGCGAGGAACTCGTCACGGTCCGCGTCCTCGAGCTGCGCCATCTCCTCCTCGATCGCGGCGCAGACCGGCACCACTTCGGCGCCTTCGGTCGCCGCGCGCGCGCGCACCGCATCGAGGTGCGGATTGTCGTTGAAGCCATCCTCGAGCACGTTCGCGATGTACATCAGCGGCTTCAGCGTCAGCAGGAACAGGTCGCGCACGAGCGCCTGCTCCTCCGCGTCGAGCCCGAGGCTGCGCGCCGATCGACCCTGGTCGAGTCCGACCGCGAGCTTCTGCAGGACCGGCCGCTTCGCGAGTGCGTCCTTGTCGTTCGCCTTCGCCGCGCGTTCGACGCGATTGAGCGCCTTTTCCACCGACTCGAGGTCGGCGAGCGCGAGCTCGGTGTCGATCGTCTCGATATCGGAGATCGGATCGACCTTGCCCGCGACATGCACGATGTCCGGATGCTCGAAGCAGCGCACGACATGCGCGATCGCGTCGACCTCGCGGATGTGGGCAAGGAACTTGTTGCCGAGGCCTTCGCCCTTCGACGCACCCGCGACCAGGCCCGCGATGTCGACGAACTCTATCGAGGTCGGGATGATCTTGAGCGGTTTCGCGATGCCGGCGAGCGCCGCGAGGCGCGGATCCGGCACCGGCACCACGCCGACGTTCGGATCGATCGTGCAGAACGGAAAATTGGCCGCGGCGATGCCCGCCTTGGTCAACGCGTTGAAGAGGGTCGACTTGCCGACATTGGGCAGGCCGACGATGCCGCATTTGATGCCCATGTTTTGGAATCCGTGAGTGGTGATTCGTGATGGGTGATTGGCGAAGGCTTGAGTGGATCGAGTTCCGGTCCCGACGTGACTAGGGGCTCCTCCTGCTCCGAATCACGAATCACGAATCACGGCTGCTCGTATGCAACCGCTTCATCGCCTCCTCGAAGCGGCCTTCGACGACCAGCGGCAGCACCTCGAGCGAGCGCGCGACCGCATCGATGATCGCGGCCTCGTCGCCCGCGGAAGGGCGGCCGAGCACCCAGCCCGTCACGCGGTCCTTGTGGCCCGGGTGCCCGATGCCGAGGCGCAGCCGGTGGAAGCGGCCGTGGCCGAGGTGCGCGAACAGGTCGCGCAAGCCGTTCTGGCCGCCATGGCCACCGTCGAACTTGAGCCTCGCCGCACCCGGTGGGAGATCGAGGTCGTCGTGCACGACGAGCATTTGCTCCGGTTCGATCTTCCAGTAGCGCAGCGCGGCACCGACCGAGGCCCCGCTCGCGTTCATGAACGTGATCGGCTTGAGCAGCCACAGCGGCTGCCCCGCGATCACGAGCTTCGCGGTCTCGCCGCGCAGCTTCGACTCGATGCCGAGGCGCGCGTCTTCGCGTCGTGCCAGCGCATCGACGAACCAGAACCCCGCGTTGTGGCGGGTCCGCAGGTGTTCCGCCCCGGGATTGCCGAGGCCGACGATGAGGCGAAGCCCTGCCATGGCGAACCACGACCCGCGCGCCGCCCGCGCTTGCGCGCAGGCGGCGGCGGAGTCGTGTTACTTCTTCTCGTCCTTCTTCGCCGGCGCAGCCGCGGCTGCTGCAGCGCCTTCGCCTTCGGCAGCCGGCGTTTCCTCGACTTCCGCGCGCATTTCCTTGGCGACGACCACGGCATGGTCGTGTTCCTTGCCGAAGCGAAGTTCGGGGATCTCGACGCCCTGCGGCAGCTTGAGGTCGCTGAGGTGCACGATGTCGCCGACCGCGAGGTTCGACAGGTCGATCTCGATGCTCTCCGGCAGGTGCTTGGGCAGGCAGGAGATTTCGACTTCGGTCAGTTCGTGCATGATCACGACGCCCGAGGTCTTGCCCGCAACCGACGCTTCCTGGTTCAGGAAGTGCAGCGGCACGCGCACGCGAATCGCCTCGTTCTCGTTGACACGCTGGAAGTCCATGTGCAGGACGATCTGCTTGAACGGATGGCGCTGCATGTCACGCAGCAGCACCTTCTGCACCTCGCCGCCGAGGCTGAGGTCGAGGATCGACGAGTAGAACCATTCGTTCTGGCTCGCGTGCCAGACGTCCTTGTGCTGGATCTGGATCGACACCGGCTGCAGGTCGCCGCCATAGACGATCGCCGGGACGAAACCCGCGCGACGCAGGCGGCGGCTCGCACCCTTGCCCTCGTCGTTGCGCTTTTCGACATTGATGGTACGTGTGGTTGCCATTTTCGCGTTGCCTTCTTGCAGTAGGGCCGCCTCGCGGCGGCGATGTCGCTCCCCCGCGACCAGGGGAGCGGTGTTGAAGCCGGGAATCGGGAATGGGGAATGGTCGGAGCAGGAGCTGTAGCCCGCTGTCGACGATTCCCTATTCCCTATTCCCCATTCCCGGCTCAATCCACATACAACGAACTCACCGACTCGCCATACGCGATGCGCCGGACCGTCTCCGCCAGCAGTTCGGCGACCGAGAGCTGGCGGATCTTGCCGCAGGACCTCGCCGAGGCGGTCAACGGGATCGTGTCCGTGACCACCAGTTCGTCGAGCGCGGAGCCATCGATGTTGCTGATCGCAGGTCCCGACAGCACCGCATGCGTGCAGTAGGCGACGACCCTGCGCGCGCCGTTCTTCTTCAGCGCGCTGGCGGCTGCACACAAGGTGCCCGCGGTGTCGACGATGTCGTCGACGAGCACGCAGACCTTGTCCTTGACCTCGCCGATGATGTTCATCACGGTCGCCTCGTTCGCACGCGGGCGGCGCTTGTCGATGATCGCGAGGTCGGCATCGTCGAGCCGCTTCGCGATCGCGCGCGCGCGCACCACGCCGCCGACGTCGGGCGATACCACGATGATGTCTTCCTTCGCGTGGTGGCGCCAGATGTCGGCCAGCAGCACCGGCGAGGCATATACGTTGTCGAGCGGGATGTCGAAGAAACCCTGGATCTGGTCCGCGTGCAGGTCGACCGTCAGCACGCGGTCGGTGCCGACCACGCCGATCATCTGCGCCGCGACCTTGGCCGTGATCGGAACCCGCGCCGAACGCGGACGCCGGTCCTGTCGCGCGTAGCCCAGGTACGGGATCACCGCAGTCACGCTCGCGGCCGAGGCGCGCTTGAGCGCGTCCACCAGCGCGAGCAGCTCCATGAAGTTGTCCGCGGTCGGCGCGCAGGTGGGCTGCACCACGAACACTTCCTGGCGACGCACGTTTTCCTCGATCTCGATCTGCACCTCGCCGTCGCTGAAGCGCCCGACCAGCGCCTTGCCGAGCGGCACCGACAGTTCGCTGCAGATCGCCGCGGCGAGATCGCGGTTCGCATTGCCGCAGAAGACGAGGAGGCCCGAAGTATCCATGTTGGTATCCCTAGAACCCGCCGGTGGACCGCAAACGGACGTCGATGTGGGCGCGCCAGCCTGGCCTCCGCGCCATTGCGGGCCGCGGCGAATGGCTGGGGCGGCAGGATTCGAACCTGCGAATGCCGGGATCAAAACCCGGTGCCTTACCGCTTGGCGACGCCCCAGCGCAACCTTCAGCCCCGCGCCGCGCGCCATGCCTGCACGCGCGCGAGCAGCGGTGAGCGCGCGACGCCGCGGACGACGAAACCACGCCACTCCGCAGGACACGCGCGCACGATGGCCAGACCTGCTTCGTGCGAACCGACCGGCGCAAGGATACAGCCGCCCGATCCACTGAGCCGGGCTTGTGCGCGCTCGCCGAGCCAGTCCAGCGCCTTCGCGACGGCCGGGTGGCGCGCGCGCACGACGGGCTCGAACACGTTCGAGGTCGCCGCACCCGAAACAAAGAGCGGAATTGTCAGCGGGCGGCAGTCGCGTGTCAAATCGGGAGAGCGGAATACCTCGGCCGTCGGCACCCGTGCGCCCGGATCGATCACGACGTACCAGCGCTCCGGAAGCCCGAGCGGCGTCAGCATCTCGCCGATCCCCTCGGCCCAGGCGCTGCAGCCACGCACGAACACGGGCACGTCCGCGCCGAGCCCGAGCCCGAGCGCCGCGAGCGCATCGACGTCCAGTCCCGTGCCCCAGAGCTCGTTGAGCGCGACGAGGGTGGTCGCCGCATCGGAACTTCCGCCGCCGAGCCCGCCGCCGAGCGGAATGTGCTTCTCGACCGAAATGTCCACGCCCATGCGCGTGCCACTCGCCTCGCGCAACGCACGCGCAGCGCGCACCGCGAGGTCGTCGGCCTCGGCGACGTCGGCCAGCGGCTGCCGTCGGCTGATGACGCCGTCTTCGCGCGGCCGCAGACGCACCCGATCGCCCCAGTCGAGCAGCTGGAACACCGTCTGCAGCAGGTGATAGCCGTCCGCGCGGCGGCCCGTCACATGCAGGAAGAGATTCAGTTTCGCGGGTGCCGGCCAGTCGCTCCAGGCCTGCGCCGGGCTGCCGTTCATTCGACCGACCACGCCCTGATCGCGAGCCGCACCTTGCGGCTGCCGCTGCTCGCATACAGTCGCCGCGGCAGCGGCAGCGCACTGTCGTCGTACTCGAGGAACTCGACGCGCCAGCCGTCCTGCGTGATCGCCGCGGGCAAGCCGTCGGCGCGGAACTCGACGCGGGCCTCGCCCGGCGCTCGCCTCCCGCGCACCCAGTCGACCAGCTGCGCGACCGGCACGTCCCAGTCGAGCTCGCGCGCGAGGAGTTCGCGCGCGTCTCGGCCCTCGATCGGCGCCGGCCGCAGGCCGCTCAGCACCGCCTGCGAGGGCGTGCCCGAGAGGATCCAGGTCTTGCCGGTGACCGGCGCGTGCACGCTGAAGCGGAACACATCGCCGCGCTGGGTCCATTCAAGGGTGCCGCTGCCGCCATCGCGGCCATCCGACACGCCGAGTCGGCCCCGCAAGGTCCAGGCCTGCACGCCCGCCAGTGCCTGCTCGCGTGCCTGCAGACGCTGCATCGCGGCCGCCTCGTCGACCTGCACGCGGATGCGCGGCCCCGCGCACGCGGCCAGCAGTAACGCGCCGAGCGCCACCAGGCACCTCGCCGGCATGGTCATGTCGACGCGAGCCTTTCGATCGCCTCGAGCAGGGTACGGTTGTCCGGGTCCTTGCGACGCGCTTCGTCCCAGACGCGACGAGCTTCCGCGCGCTCGCCCTTGACCCACAGGACCTCGCCGAGGTGCGCCGCGATTTCCGCATCCGGCTGCTTCGCGTGCGCGCGTCGCAGTTGCGCGAGGGACGCCTCGAGGTCGCCCATGCGGTAGCGCACCCAGCCCATGCTGTCGATGATCGCGGCTTCGTCTGGCTTGAGCTCCAGCGCGCGCTGCACCAGCTGCAAGGCTTCACCGAGTCGCGGGTCGCCGGGCTTGCTGTTGTCGGCGAGCGTGTAGCCGAGCGCGTTCATCGCCTCGGCATCATCCGGGGAGAGCGCGAGCACGCGGCGCAGGTCGCGCTCGCCAGCGGCCATGTCGCCCTGTTCGACCGCGAACAGTGCGCGCGAATAAAGCAGGCGGGTGTCGTCGGGTTGCGCGGCGAGCGCGCGGTCGTAGACGGCGAGCGCCTCGCGCGGCCGCTTCGCGTTCGCGAGCAGGTCGGCTTCCAGCAGCCACGCATTGCGCTGGCGCAGGCGGTCGCCGGCCGACACCTCGGCGAGGCGCCGCAGTTGCGCGACGGCCTCGTCGGTGCGCCCGAGGTCGCCGAGCACTACGCTCGCCCGCATCTGCGCGTCGAACCAGTGCTCGTCGTCGATCGTGATGCCGCGGTACCAGGCAAGTGCCTCTTCGCGCCGGTCGAGCATCTCGGCGACCTGGCCGAGCAAGTACTGTCGCTTGGCGCTGCGTGCGCTCTCGTCGGCCTGCACCTCGCGGTAGAGCGCGGCGAGCGCCTTGTGGTCTTCGGCGCGCGCGGCGTATGCGGCGCGCGCTGCATAGGTGGTGTCGTCCTGTGCGCCCGCCGCAAGCACGCGCGCGGCGCCCGCATTGTCGCCCTGTTCGGCCAGCAAGGCGGCGTAGCCGCCGCGCAGTCTCAGGCTGCCGGGCTGGCGCTGCAGGGACTCCGCGTAGGTCGCGCCGGCGGCGGCCTTGTCGCCGCTGTCGAGCGCGAGCCGCGCACTCCAGGAGTACGCATCGGCGCCGTGGAAGCGCGTTACCGCGGCGTCCGCCAACTCGCGCGCGAACGACTTGTCGTCGAGCTTGAACGCGAGCTGGCTCGCGGCGACCCAGTTCGACTCCGTCGTCGCGAGGCGTTCGGGCGTCGCGAGCCGGCGCAGCACGCCCGCGGCGAGCGGCTTGTCCGATGCATTCATCAATGCCTGCGCGACGAGGCGCCAGGCCTGGCTCTCTCCGCTCGCAACGAGTTCGGAAAGCGCCGCATGCGCCGCATCGGCCCGACCCTCGCCCAGCGCGATCCAGCCGCGTGCCTGCTGCACGCCCGGCGCTGCAGGCGCGAGTTGCTCCCAGCGCGCGACCGCCTGCGACGCGAGCGGCCAGTCG
>JAEYZH010000126.1 GCA_023430685.1 Pseudomonadota bacterium
CGTAGGAGCGCACCCTGTGCGCGATCGCGCGAATCCGAATACCCGCGAATAACCGGTTTCCTGCGCGGATCGCCCACAGGGTGGGCTCCTACACATCGCCTACGGAGTGGGCTCCTAAAGTCGGTGTGAGAGGTCGAACGCGCGCAGGCCCGGCAGCACGTCGCGCGCACCGCGCGCGAACGCGATCGCCTGGAAGCGTTCACCCATCTCGCCGGGCAGGGTCAGTCGCTTGATCTCGGCGGTGCGGCGCACGCGTTCTACGTCATCAGCCGCATCGTCGACGAGGTCGAGCAGCCCGCTCGACAACAGGAACTGGCCCTGCGGCGCGTAGCCGACGAAATCGAAACCCGCGCCGACGCCGGCCTCGGCGAGCGCGGTGAAGTCGACGAACGCGGTGATGTCGCTGAGACCGGGCCACAGCAGCGGGTCGCCGTGCGCGCGGTGGCGGTAGTGGCACACGAGCGTGCCGTCGTTGCGTTCGGGCAGGTAGTACTCGCGGCGCGGATAGCCGTAGTCGACGAACAGCATCGCGCCTTGCTCGAGCGTTCCGGCGACCGCCTGCAGCCAGTACGGCAACTGCGGCAGCACCTCGGAGCGGTAGCCGTCCTCGAACCCGCGCCCGAGCGCGCGCTCGAGGTGGCGCACCGCGTTCGACACGAGCAGGTCAGCCGGACGATCGACGCGCGCGAGCCGGTCGCGTTCGGGCGCGATGTGTTCCTCGCGCACCTCGCCTTCGCGCAGCGTGAAGCGCGTGGTCGGCAGCGCATCCACGACTTCGTTCGCGAACAGCACGCCGCGCCAGGGTTCGGGTGGCGGGCGCGGAATCCATTCGACGCGCTCGGCGAGCGCGGCCGGAAGCTCGGCCGCAACGCTTTCTCGCTGGCGCGATGCGAGGTCGGCGCTGGGTTCGAGCACGAGGAAACGCCGAGGCAGCGCGTCCTGCGAGGCAAGTTCGCGCAGCGCCGCGACCGCGAACGCGCCGCTGCCGCCGCCGATCTCGAGGAAGTCGGCGTGCCCGCCGAGGTCGCGCAACGTCGGTGCGAGCGCGCGCGCGATGCAGCGCGCGAACAGCGAGCCGAGTTCCGGCGCGGTGACGAAGTCGCCCGCCGCGCCGAACTTGGTGCGGCCGGCGCTGTAGTAACCGAGCCCCGGCGCATACAACGCGAGCTCCATGTAGCGCGCGAACGGCATCGGCCCCGCGGCCGCGATCTCGTTGCGGATCAGCGCTTCGAGGGCGGCGCTGTGCGCGCGTTCGTCGGCATCGGGCTCGGGCAGGTCGGTGCTCAGGGCTGGTCCGCCGCGGCGTTCTGCGGCACTCTCGGAAGTGGAAGGCCAGCATAACCCGGCGCTCGGCGCGCGGGTGCATGGTCCGCGTCGAACCGGCCCGCGCCGGCGCGCGCATGGGAAGGAAGCGAGGGCCGCGAGATGATGCCAGCCAATCCACGACCGGTCGCGTTCGTCACCGGGGCCGCCCGGCGCATCGGCGCGACGATCGCGCGCACGCTGCACGCGGGCGGCTACGACCTTGCCCTGCACTGCCGCAACTCCTGCGACGAGCTCGATGCGCTCGCGGCGGAGCTCGAACGCGAGCGGCGCGAAAGCACGGTCACGCTGCAGGCCGACCTCGCCGATGCGGACTGCCTGCCCGAGCTCGTGGATGCCGCGCTCGCGCGCTTCGGTCGGCTCGATGCGCTCGTCAACAACGCCTCGGCCTTCCATCCGACGCCGATCGGCACGATCACGCCGTCGCAGTGGGACGACCTGTTCGCCGCGAATGCGCGCGCGCCGCTGTTCCTCGCGCAGGCCGCGGCGCCGCACCTCGCCGCGCGCGGCGGCGCGATCGTGAACCTCGTCGACATCCACGCGGATCGCCCGTTGCGCGAGCACAGCGTGTACTGCATGGCGAAGGCCGCGCTCGCGATGGCGACGCGCGCGCTCGCGCTCGAACTCGCGCCCGACGTGCGCGTCAACGGGGTCGCGCCGGGTGCGGTGCTGTGGCCGGAAGCCGGCAAGGACGAAGCCGAACGCGCGCACCTGGTGGCGCGCACGCCGCTCGCGCGGATCGGCACGCCCGCCGACGTCGCGGGCGCGGTGCTCTGGCTGCTGCGCGATGCGCCTTACGTAACCGGCGAGATCCTGCGCGTCGATGGCGGACGCGCGATCGCGTCGTAGCGCTCAGTCGTCGAGTTCGACGCGTTCGAATGGCGTCGCGCGGTCGCGCGAGGCCTCCCAGAGTTCGGAAAGCGTACGCCGCGAGCGCGGCTCGCGGACCTGCGGCGCGATCTCGGCGAGCGGCTTCAGCACGAACGCTTCGGCGAGTTCGCGGCGCGGGATCTCGAGGTGGCCGGGGCCATCGACGATGCGATCGTCGAACAGCACGATGTCAACGTCGAGCGTGCGACTCGAGTAACGCGGCACGTCGCGGCGGCGGCCATGGCGGTCTTCGAGCGCGTGCAGCCACGCATCGAGCGCGCGTGGCTCGAGATCGGTGTCGATGCCGACCGCGAGATTGATGAACTCCGGCCCCTCGAATCCGACCGCGGGAAAGCGGTAGGCGTGCGACGCGACGATTGCGCCGAACTGCGCGCGCAGTTCCGCGAGCGCCGCGCGCAGGTGGCGTTCGGGTTCGAGGTTGGAACCAAGGCTGAGCCAGGCGCGGGACATGGAGCTCCTGATGATTGCGTGGGCGTGCCCTTCGACGCCGGCCTTCGGCCTGCGCCCAAGGCGAACGGCACGAGAAGATCCGTTCGCGCTGAGCGGCCGCAGGAGAACCTTGCCCGTTCGCGCTGAGCGTAGCGGCCGCAGGCCGCGGAGTCGAAGCGCCGGATGCCGCGCAGCCTTCGACCCGGCCTGCGGCCTGCGCTCAGGGCGAACGGCAAGAAAAGATCCGTTCGCGCTGAACGTAGCGGCCGCAGGCCGCGCAGTCGAAGCGCCGGATGCCACGTGCCCTTCGACTCCGGCCTTCGGCCTGCGCTCAGGGCGAACGGCAAGAAAAGATCCGGTCTCGCTGAGCGTAGCGGCCGCAGGCCGCGCAGTCGAAGCGCGGGATGCCAGGTGCCCTACGACTCCGGCCTTCCGCCTGCGCTCAGCTCGAACGCGTGCCGCGCTCGATGAGCACGCCGACCGCGCGCGAACCCGTGACCGCACCAGGCTTGGAGAGCTTCAGGCGCAACCACGCGACGCCGAATTCCTCGCGAATCAATGCGGCGCAGCGTTCCGCGAGCGTCTCCACGAGTTCGAAATGCGATTCGCCGACGAACGCGATCAGGCGCTTGGACACCGCCTTGTAGTCGAGCGTGTCCTCGATGCGGTCGCTCGCGGCCGGGCGCGTGTTGTCGAAGGCCATCTCGATGTCGAGCGCGACGACCTGGCGCGTGGTGCGCTCCCAGTCGTAGATCCCGATGATGGTTTCGATGCGCAGGTCTTCGATGAAAACGAGGTCCATTGGGAGGGCCGGGGGCTGAGGGCTGAGGGCTGGGGGCTGAGGGAAATAGCGTATGCGAGGGTGGCATGGTGCTTGCGCGATGCGGACAGTGTAGCGAGACGCGGGATCGACCTGCGCCCAGCCCTCAGCCCTCGGCCCTCAGCGCTTCGAGCGAAGCGAGGTCCCAGCGCGGATGGACTTCGATCGCGGTCGACTCGTGCTGGCCTGCGGCGAGGCGCAGTGCACCGGCGAGCGCGATCATCGCGCCGTTGTCGGTGCAGAACTCGAGGCGCGGGAAGCTGGCGCGGAAGCCTTCGCGTGCACCGGCCTCGGCGAGTTGCGCGCGCAGGTTGCGATTGGCGCCGACGCCGCCTGCAACGACGAGCGTGCGCGCGCCGGTCGCGGCAAGCGCGCGCCGGCACTTGATCACGAGCGTTTCGACGATCGCCTCCTCGAACGCGCGCGCGATGTCGGCACGCGTCTGGTCGGAGCGGTCGCTGCCCTGCCACGCGAGCATGACCTGGGTCTTGAGCCCCGAGAAGCTGAAGTCGAGGCCGGGGCGGTCGGTCATCGGTCGCGCGAAGCGGAACGCGCCCGCGCGACCCTGCCCGGCCAACGCCGCGAGCGCGGGACCGCCGGGATAGGGCAGGTCCATGAGTTTGGCGGTCTTGTCGAACGCTTCACCCGCCGCGTCGTCGAGCGTGTCGCCGAGCAACCGATAGTCACCGATCGCGGCGACCTCGATCAGCATCGAATGGCCGCCCGAGACCAGCAGCGCGACGAACGGCGGCGCCGGCGGGTCGGGTTCGAGCAGCGGCGCGAGCAGGTGCCCTTCCATGTGGTGGACGCCGATCGCGGGCACGCCGAGTGCCCAGGCCAGCGACCGCGCGGTGGTCGCGCCGACCAGCAGCGCGCCGACGAGGCCCGGGCCCGCGGTATAGGCGACCCCGCCGAGGTCGGCGAGGCCGATGCCGGCGGCGCGCAGGGTTTCGCGCAGAAGCGGCAGCAGCTTGCGCACGTGGTCGCGCGAGGCGAGTTCGGGCACCACGCCGCCGTAGTCCGCATGCATGCGGATCTGGCTGTAGAGCGTGTGCGCGAGCAGGCCGCGGACGGGGTCGTAGACCGCCACGCCGGTCTCGTCGCAGGAGGTTTCGACCCCGAGCACGGGTCCGGTACGGCCGCTGCCGGCGGCGGAACCCGGTTTTGCAATCGGCGCATTCATCACGATAGAATACACGGCTCGGCCGACAGCCCCGGCCGGAAAGCCACCCGGAGATTCCATGCCCAGCGTCAAAGTCCGCGAAAACGAACCGTTCGAATTTGCCCTGCGCCGTTTCAAGCGCACCTGCGAAAAGGCCGGCGTCCTCGCCGAGGTCCGCAAGCGCGAGTTCTACGAAAAGCCGACCCAGGAGCGCAAGCGCAAGCGCGCCGCCGCGGTCAAGCGTCACCTTCGCCGCGTTTCGCGCGACGTGACCAAGCGCCAGCGCCTGTACTGATCGCTCGAGGCAGGCGCCCGCGCCTGCCGACCGGATGAGGCTGTTCATCGGCCGGCACCGCGCAAGCGATGCCGGCTTTTTGTCGTTGGTTCCTGCGTTCGTCCATGAACGCGTGGAGCAAGAAGCGGCCATCCATGGCCGCACTTCTCAATGAAGCCCGCTCATCCCGCCCGGCATTCCCGCCCGGCCCTCAGCCCTCAGCCCTCGAAAGGTAGCGCCATGTCCCTCAAAGCCCGCCTCACCGACGACATGAAAGCCGCGATGAAGTCCGGCGAGAAGGATCGCCTCGGCGTGATCCGGCTCGTCAACGCGGCGATCAAGCAGCGCGAAGTCGACGAGCGCATCGAGCTCGACGATGCGCAGGTGCTGGCCGTGCTCGAGAAGATGCTCAAGCAGCGCAAGGACTCGGTTACGCAGTACGAAGCCGCGAACCGCGAGGACCTTGCCGCGGTCGAGCGCTTCGAGATCGGCGTGATCCAGGCCTACCTGCCCGCGCAGCTCTCGGCCGCCGAGATCGAGGCGATCGTCACGAAGGCCGTTGCGGAGTCCGGCGCGGCGAGCCCGAAGGACATGGGCAAGGTCGTCGCGCTCGTGAAGCCGCAGGTCGCGGGCCGCGCGGACATGGGCCAGGTGTCGATGCTGGTCAAGCACAAGCTCGGCGGTTGAGGCTGCTAAGCTGGGAGAGCGCGAGAGGCCATCCGATGGAACATGTCGTCAACCTGCATATCGAGAAGCTGCCGGAAGGCGTGTACCTCGCCACCAGCGACGAGGTGCCTGGCCTGGTCGCGCAGGGTCGGACCATCACCGAAACGCTGGAGATCGCGCGCGATGTCGCGCGCAAGCTGATCGAGGCACGCGGTGGACATGATGCACAGGCTCCTGGCCTCGTGCCGACTGCGGAATCGTTCGACTATCCGCTGATCCTCGGTTGATGCGGTGGGGCGACTGGCCGGCTTCCGCTATCGCGACGTCGCCCGCCGCTTGAAGGCGCTCGGCTTCGCATTCGACCGCCAGGCCGCGGGTTCGCACGAAATCTGGTTCAATCCCCGCAACGGCCGTTACACCACGTTGCCCAACCATCCTGGCGACCTGCCCGAAGGCACGTTGCGCGCGATACTGCGCCAGGCCGGCATCGAGCCTGATGCATTCCTCGACGCCTGACCATGGCCGGCCGCATCCCCGAACGCTTCATCGACGACCTGCTCGCACGCGTCGACATCGTCGACGTGATCCAGGAGCGCGTACCGCTGAAGAAGGCGGGACGCGACTGGTCGGCGCGCTGCCCGTTCCACGACGAGCGCTCGCCGTCGTTCACGGTGAGCCCGGCCAAGCAGTTCTACCACTGCTTCGGTTGCGGCGCGCACGGCAGCGCGATCGGTTTCCTCATGAACTACGACCGCCTCGAATTCCCCGATGCGGTCGAGGAACTCGCGCACCGCGCGGGCCTCGAGGTGCCCTACGAAGGCGGACGCCAGGCGCCGCGCGAGGACGCCGGCGACCTCTACAACCTGCTCGACGCCTCGGCCGCGTTCTTCCGGCGCCAGCTCCAGGCGAGCGCGGTCGCGCGTGCGTACTTCGCCGAGCGCGGCCTCGACGATGCGATCCTCGCGCGCTTCAACCTCGGCTACGCGCCCGACGCCTGGGACGCATTGAAGAACGCGCTCGGCACCAGCGCCGCGCGCATCGCGCTGCTCGAGAAGGCCGGCATGCTGACCAGCGGCGAGCGCGGCAGCAAGTACGACCGCTTCCGCAACCGCGTGATGTTCCCGATCCTCGACCGCCGCGGGCGCACGATCGCCTTCGGCGGCCGGATCTTGACGTCACCGAAACCCGGGACGGGCCCTGCTTCGCTTGAAGAGTCCGGCGAGGGATCGCCGGTTCTCGATGCTCGCGCGCAGGACGCGCGCACAAGTGAAGGCCCGAAGTACCTGAACTCACCCGAGACGCCGCTGTTCCACAAAGGGCGCGAACTGTTCGGGTTGTGGCAGGTGCGCGAGGCGCACGCGAAGATTCCGCGACTGATCGTCGTCGAGGGCTACATGGACGTGATCAGCCTGCACCAGTTCGGGCTGCCGCAGGCGGTCGCGACGCTCGGCACCGCGACCACGCGCGATCATGCCGAAATCCTGTTCCGCCAGTCGGCCGACGTCTACTTCTGTTTCGACGGCGACCGCGCGGGCCGGCAGGCAGCGTGGCGCGCGGTCGAATCGGTGCTGCCGCGCATGCGCGACGGACGCCAGGCGCTGTTCCTGTTCCTGCCCGAGGGCGAGGATCCCGACTCGATCGTCCGCAGCGAAGGCGCCGCGGGTTTCGAGCAGCGGCTTGCGCAGGCAACGCCGCTCGGCGAATTCTTCTATGCCGAGCTGCGCAAGGACGTGAACCTGCAATCGATCGAGGGTCGCGCACGCGTGGCCGAGCGCGCGCGCCCGCTGCTCGCGCAGGTACCCGACGGCGCGTTCCGCGACCTCATGCTGGCCGAACTGGACAGCGCGACCGGCGTGCGCGTGCAGGT
>JAEYZH010000143.1 GCA_023430685.1 Pseudomonadota bacterium
GTCCTGCGCGTTCAACAGGCGGTGCGCGGAATCCTCGTTCCCGACTGGCCGGCCCCGCCCGGCGTGCGCGCGGCGGTGGCGACGCGCGAGATGGATGGCCATTCACGCGCGCCGTTCGGGCGCATGAACCTCGGTGCACGCTGTGGCGACGATGCAGCCGCGGTGGCGGCGAACCGCGCCGCGCTCGTCGACGCGTTGCGCTTGCCGTCGGCGCCGATCTGGTTGCAGCAGGTGCATGGCAGCGTCGTCGTCGACGCGGATGCGGCGCACGGACCGGATGAACCGGTCGCCGATGCGGCCGTGTCGCGCGGCACGGCCGTGCTCGCGGTGCTGACCGCCGACTGCGTACCCGTGCTGTTCGCCGACGAGGACGCGCGCGCGATCGGTGTCGCGCATGCCGGCTGGCGCGGGCTCGCCGCAGGCGTGCTCGAGGCGACGCTGGCAGCGCTGCAGGTCGAACCGGCGCGCGTGATCACTTGGCTCGGGCCCGCGATCGGTGCCGCCTCCTACGAAGTCGGCGAAGAGGTCCGCGCGGCGTTCGTCGATGCCGATGCAGGCGCGTCGCAGGCCTTCGCCGCGACGCGGCCGGGACATTGGCGATGCGACCTCGCCGCGCTCGCGCGGCGCCGACTCGCGGCCGCTGGTGTCGTGCGCATCTGCGGCGGCGGCTTCGACACGTTCACCGATCCGCGGTTCCATTCCTACCGGCGCGAGTCGCGCACGGGTCGCTTCGCGACCCTCGTCTGGCGCGAACCGCCCCCGTAGGCTGGACGACCGCAGGTCGGCCGGCGCTCTTGCTTTTCGTGCACCACAAACTGCCGGCCGCGCTGCGCGCGTCCAGCCTACGAAAGCGGCCGGCCTGCGCTTTTGCTTCTCGTGCGCCACACGCTGCCGGCCGCGCTGCGCGCGGGCTAGGGGTCGCGCAACGCGCGCGCCTCGCTTTCGCGCGGCGGCGGCAGGCCGACCTTCGCGCAGAACGCGACGAAACGGGGATCGTCCCGCAACCTCAGGAGCGCAGGGTCGAACAGCAGCAGCGTGATCCCGGGGTCGCGGTTCGCGAGCGCGCGTTCGAGCCATTCGAGGCTGCGATCGGCGTCGCCGCGCAATGCGTGCACTTCGGCGACCTGGTACGCGGCGAACCGCGCGTGCTTCGCTTCGAGCGTCGCGATCGCCTCATCCGCTGCCGCGCGATCGCGCCCGGCAACGTGGGCGAACGCGAGCGCGACGTCCTTCCAGACGCCCGCGGGCGTGCCCCGCGCAGCTTCGAGCGCGGCGCCTGCGTCGCCGCGACCCACCTCGACCAGCGTGAGCTGCGAATGGAACGTCGCGCCTTCGGGCTGGAGTTCGATCGCCCGGCGTGCCGCCGCCGCGGCTTCGTCGAGGTCGCCGAGCGCGCCGAGGTACACGCTGAGCCAATAGTGCTGCGTCGCATGCAGCGGATCGTCGGCGAGGATCCCGCGCGTGAGGTCGAGTGCCTCGCGCACGCGTCCCTGAGAGGCGAGTGCGCGGCCGAGGCCGTGCCGCGCGTAGTCGTCGCCGGGTGCGAGTTCGACTGCGAGTCGGTATTCGGTTTCGGCGCCGCGCCAGTCGTAGTCGGCATTGGCGAGGAGGTAGCCGCGCGCGGCGTGCGCCGAGGCGAGTCCCGGCGCGAGCGCGAGCGCGGTCTCGACCGCGGTGCGCGCCTCGGCATACGCATCGCGCGCGGCGTCGCCTTCGAGTTCGAGCGCGATGAGGCCGGTCCAGGCGCGCGACAGCGTCGCCCAGGCCTGCGCGTACGCGGGGTCGATGTGCGTCGCGCGCGCGAGCGCGTCGATCGCACGGCGCTGGTCGGCGGCGGTGCGGCGATCGGCGTGGAAGCGTCCCTCCAGATACGCGGCATAGGCGTCGAGGTTGCCGCCAGGAGGGCGGTCGTCGTGCGGCGCGTTGGCCACGCGCGCGAGCAGCTTGCCCTTGAGCGCGGCGGCGACCGCGGCCGTGATGTCGTCCTGCAGCGCGAACAGGTCCTGGTACGGACGGTCGTAGCGCTGCGACCAGAGCGTGGTGCCGTCGGCGCTGCGTACCAGTGTCGCAGTCACGCGCACGGTGTCGCCGGCGCGTTGCACGCTGCCCTCGAGCAGGTGCGCGACGCCGAGCGCCGCGCCGATCGCGCGGCTGTCGGTCTCGGTGTCGCGGAAGCGGAACGCCGAATTGCGGCTGATGACCCTGAGTCCTTCGAACTGCGACAGCGCGACGATCAGGTTCTCCGACAGCCCGTCGGCGAAATACTGCTGCGCGGCGTCGCCACTCGCGTTGACCAGCGGAAGCACCGCGATCGACACCGGTTCGGCGCTGGCGCCTGCCGCGGCAGTGACGCGCGGACTGCGATCCGTGGCGAGCCACCACGTACCGGCTGCGATCGCGACGAGCAGTCCGAGGCTGATCCAGGCGCGGCGCGGGCGGGTACCGCGAGCTGTGGCGCGCGTCTCGACCGCGGCCGCGGGCGGCGGGGTCCGCGGCGGTGGTGCAACGGTAGCCCCTTCCGCAGGGTTCTCGGCGGCCACCGGCGTCGTCGGCGACGCGCCCTGGCGCCAGCCAGCCTGCAAGGCTTCGACGCGTCGCGCGAGCAGCGCGGCATCGCGCAGGCGCTTCGCGGGATCCTTCGCGAGCAGGTGGTCGAGCAGCGGCTGCACCCCCGCGAGCGCCTCAGGCAGCATGGGCAACGGTGCATGCACGTGCTGCACCCCGACCGCGACGTCGCCGCTCCCCGCGTAAGGCAGGCGCCCGGTCAGCAGCTGGTACAGCACGATGCCGAGGCTGTAGAGGTCGGAACGGCCATCGAGCGGCAGTCCCTGCACCTGCTCGGGACTCATGTAGTGCGGCGTGCCGATCGCGAGGCCTTCGCCGGTCAGGGCGGCGTCGGCATGCGCCGCGCGCGCGATGCCGAAATCGGCGAGCGCGTAGGAACCGTCGCTGCGGCGCAGGATGTTGTCGGGCTTCACGTCCCGGTGGATCACGCCTTCGCGATGCGCATGCGCGAGCGCGAGCGCGACCTGGCGCACGATCTCGAGCGCCTCGCGCGGCGTGTGCGGCGCCGACACCGGTACCGGGCCGCCCGCGATGAATTCCATCGCGAGATAGGGCTGGCCTTCGTGCACGCCGACGTCGTGGATGCCGACGATGTGGCGGTGCGCGAGCCGGGCCGCGATCCGGCCTTCGCGCAGGAAGCGCTCGGTCGCGGCGGCATCGGCCGCGAGCGCGGGCAGCAGCAGTTTCAGCGCGACCTCGCGGCCCAGCGACTCCTGCAGCGCGCGATGCACGCTCGCCATCCCGCCGCGCCCGAGCGTGTCGAGGATCTGGTAGCCGGGGATCGTCGCGGAGGGCGCCATCGCCGAGCAGGATACTCAAACGTGCCGATCCGGGCCTTCAGCCTGTCGACGCGGGTTGAAGAGCCGGTCGGCGCGACCCATCTTCGGGACATCCGCGGGCGGCCGGGGGCGGCCCGCGACCCACGTATTCTCGCGCGCGTTCCGGAGGGAAAACCCATGCGCATGGACAAACTCACGTCGCGGTTCCAGCAGTCGCTCGCCGATGCGCAGTCGCTCGCGGTCGGGCGCGACCACAACATGCTCGAACCCGCGCACCTGGTCGCCGCGCTGCTCGACCAGCAAGGCGGTTCGACCGCGCCGCTGCTCGCGCAGGCCGGCGTCAACGTGCCCGCGCTGCGCGCGCGCATCGGCGAACTGCTCGACCGCCTGCCGAAAGTCGCGGGGCAGGAGGGCAACATCAACGTGTCCAACGACCTCGGAAGGCTGCTCAACCTCACCGACAAGTTCGCGCAGCAGCGCGGCGATGCGTTCATCGCGTCCGAGCTGTTCCTGCTCGCGGCGCTCGAGGACAAGGGCGAGGTCGGTGCGGCGCTGAAGTCCGCCGGCGCGACCAAGGCTGCGCTCGAGGCCGCGATCGAGAAGTTGCGCGGCGGCGAAAAGGTGCAGTCCGAGACTGCCGAAGAGCAGCGCCAGGCGCTCGAGAAATACACGATCGATCTCACCGCGCGTTCGGAAAAAGGCAAGCTCGACCCGGTCATCGGCCGCGACGAGGAGATCCGGCGCGTGATCCAGGTGCTGCAGCGGCGCACCAAGAACAACCCGGTATTGATCGGCGAGCCCGGCGTCGGCAAGACCGCGATCGTCGAAGGCCTCGCGCAGCGCATCATCAACGACGAAGTGCCCGAAGGCCTGCGCGGCAAGCGCGTGCTGTCGCTCGACATGGGCGCGCTGATCGCGGGCGCGAAGTTCCGCGGCGAGTTCGAGGAACGCCTCAAGGGCGTACTGAACGACCTCGCCAAGCAGGAAGGCCAGGTGATCCTGTTCATCGACGAGCTGCACACGATGGTCGGCGCGGGCAAGGCCGAGGGCGCGATGGATGCGGGCAACATGCTCAAGCCCGCGCTCGCGCGCGGCGAGCTCCACTGCATCGGCGCGACCACGCTCGACGAGTACCGCAAATACATCGAGAAGGACGCTGCGCTCGAACGCCGCTTCCAGAAGGTGTTCGTCGGCGAACCGAGCGTCGAGGACACGATCGCGATCCTGCGCGGCCTCAAGGAGCGCTACGCGGTCCACCACGGCGTCGAGATCACCGATCCTGCGATCGTCGCGGCCGCGACGCTCTCGCATCGCTACATCGCCGACCGGCAGTTGCCGGACAAGGCGATCGACCTCATGGACGAGGCGGCCTCTCGCATCCGCATGGAGATCGACTCCAAGCCGGAGGAGCTCGATCGCAAGGAACGCCGCCTGATCCAGCTCAAGATCCAGCGCGAGGCGCTTAAGAAGGAGAAGGACGCCGAGTCGAAGCAGCGCCTGGCGGACCTCGAGGCCGGCATTGCCGAGCTCGAGCGCGAGTATTCGGATTTGAATGAAGTCTGGAAGTCCGAGAAGGCGACGCTGCAGGGCGCGACCAGGATCAAGGAGCAGATCGAGGCCGCGCGCCTCGAGCTCGAGGCCGCGCAGCGCCGCCAGGACTACGCGAAGATGAGCGAGATCCAGTACGGCCGCCTGCCGGAACTCGACAAGCAGCTCAAGGCCGCGCAGGAAGCCGAGACCAAGGGCTTCACGCTGCTGCAGGACAAGGTCACCGCGGAGGAGATCGCCGAGGTGGTCGCGCGCTGGACCGGCATTCCGGTGTCGAAGATGCTCGAAGGCGAGCGCGACAAGCTGCTGCGCATGGAAGACGAGCTGCACCGGCGCGTGGTCGGCCAGGACGAGGCCGTGCGCGCGGTATCCGACGCGATCCGCCGTTCGCGCGCGGGCCTCGCCGATCCCAATCGCCCGAACGGATCGTTCCTGTTCCTCGGCCCGACCGGCGTCGGCAAGACCGAGCTCTGCAAGGCACTGGCCGAGTTCCTGTTCGACTCGAGCGAGGCGATGGTGCGCATCGACATGAGCGAGTTCATGGAGAAGCATTCCGTGAGCCGCCTGATCGGCGCGCCGCCGGGCTACGTCGGCTACGAGGAGGGCGGTTACCTCACCGAAGCGGTGCGGCGCCGGCCTTACAGCGTGATCCTGCTCGACGAGGTCGAGAAGGCGCACCATGACGTGTTCAACGTGCTGCTGCAGGTGCTCGACGACGGTCGCCTCACCGACGGACAGGGCCGCACGGTCGATTTCCGCAACACGGTGATCGTGATGACCTCGAACCTCGGATCGCAGTACATCCACGACCTCGCGGGCGACAGCGAAGAGCAGTACACGCAGATGAAGGCCGCGGTGATGGGCGTGGTGCAGGCGCATTTCCGGCCCGAGTTCATCAACCGGCTCGACGAGATCGTCGTGTTCCGCCCGCTCGACAAGGCGCAGATCCGCGCGATCGCGAAGATCCAGGTCGCGCTGCTCGAGAAGCGCCTGGCCGAGCGCCAGTTGAAGCTCGAGCTTTCGGACAAGGCGCTCGACCTGCTCGGCAACGTCGGCTTCGACCCCGTCTATGGCGCGCGTCCGCTCAAGCGCGCGATCCAGCAGCAACTCGAGAATCCGCTCGCGAAGGAAATCCTCGAAGGACGTTTCGGCGCCGGCGACCGCGTGCGCGTCGATGCGGAGGCCGGCCATCTGGTGTTCACGCGCGCATGACGATGCCGATGGAAGCGCATTGACCGATGCAGGCTGGACGCGCGCAGCGCGGCCGGCAGCTTTGCGCTCGAGCAGCAAGAAGCGCCGGCCTGCGGCCGTCCAGCCTACGCACTACACTCCCGCTCCTGTTCTCCGCAACCCCAGCCTTATGCCCATCTACGAATTCGAATGTTCGGCCTGCGACGCGGTGTTCGACCGCCTGCAGAAACTCTCCGATCCCGATCCCGTGGAGTGCCCCGAGTGCGGGCAGCCGCGGGTGAAGCGGCGTCTGACCGCGCCTGCGTTCCGACTGGCCGGCAGCGGCTGGTACGAAACCGATTTCAAGAAGGACGGCGACAGGAAGCGCAACCTCGCCGACTCGGGCGAGCCGGCGAAAGCGGCAGCGCCCGAAAAGGCCGCGGATGCCAGACCCGACTCGAAAGCCGAGTCCAGGACCGAAGCGAAGCCCGCCGCGACACCGGTGACCAAGCCCGCAACCGACTGACGCGGCTTCCCGCTCCGTTCAGCCTCGTGCACTAGACTGGCGCCGCTTGCACGGCACGCACACCACAGTCACAGGGAGCAGGACATGCGCAAGGTCATCCATGGAATCACCGGAATCACCGCACTCGCGCTTTCGATCGGCGCGGCTTCGCTCGCCCAGGCCCAATCGCCCGCGGCGGCGGTCGTGGCGGCGGGCGCATTCGCACCGGCGCAGTACGGCAACGACTGGCGACCCGGCCCGGATTGGGATCGCGACATCAACGTGCGCTGCGCGAGCGTCGACTTCCGCTATCGCATGTGTCAGATCGATACCGGTCGCGGCAGCGAGGTCGAGCTGGTCCGCCAGATTTCCGATACCCGCTGCATCGAAGGTCGTACCTGGGGCTGGAACCGCGCAGGCATCTGGGTCGACCAGGGATGCGAAGGCGTGTTTCGCGTGCAGCGCCGCTGGAAAGGCGGTCCGGGCCATGGCCACGGTCCCGGCCATGGACCGGGCCAGGGCGGCTGGCAGCCGGGTCCGGGTTGGGACAGGATGATCCGCGTGCACTGCTCGAGCGTCGACTTCCGCTACCGCATGTGCCAGGTCGATACCGGCCGCGGCGGCGACGTGCGCATCGAGCGCCAGATTTCCAAAACGCGCTGCGTGCGCGGGCAGAACTGGGGCTGGAACCGCGCGGGTGTCTGGGTCGACCAGGGCTGCGACGCGGTGTTCCTCGTTGACCGTCGCTGGCGCTGAGCCGGCGACACCGATTTACGGACGCCCGCCGAAAGGCGGGCGTCCGCATGTCTGGAGCCCAGTGGGCGGCTTCCCCGGCCGCGCGGTTGCGATCCGCCCCGTGGATCGGGAGGCCTTCGCGTAGGGTGGGTCGCAGCGCCGAAGGCGCGAGCCCCACCATCCGTCCCCGCCACATTGCGGCGCAGCACGATCCTCCGTAGCATTCCGCGTCTTCTTCGCGCCGACCGGCGCCACGCGGAATGCCATGCGTACACACCACTGCGGACTCGTCGACGAAGCCCTGATCGAGCAGGCCGTCATCCTTTGCGGCTGGGTCGATTCGCGCCGCGACCACGGTGGCGTCGTGTTCATCGACCTGCGTGACCACGAAGGCGTGGTCCAGGTCGTCGTCGATCCCGACGACGCGGAGGCGTTCCGGCTCGCGAGCGAAGTTGGCTACGAGTTCTGCCTGCGCGTGCACGGTCGCGTGCGCCGCCGCGTCAGCGTCAACGAGCGCGTGCGCACCGGCACCGTCGAGGTGCTCGCCGATCGCATCGAGGTGCTCAACGCGGCGCGCGACCTGCCGTTCGTGCTGCACGAGACCACCAACGAGGACCTCAAGCTCAAGTACCGCTACCTCGACCTGCGCCGCCCGGCGATGCAGCAGGCGATGCGCATGCGCACGCGGCTCGTCTCGGCGTTGCGCCGGCACCTCGACGAGCGCGGCTTCCAGGACATCGAGACGCCGATCCTGACCAAGGCGACGCCCGAAGGCGCGCGCGACTACCTCGTGCCGAGCCGCGTGCACGCGGGCGCGTTCTACGCATTGCCGCAGTCGCCGCAGTTGTTCAAGCAGCTGCTGATGATGGCCGGCTTCGACCGCTACTACCAGATCGCGCGCTGCTTCCGCGACGAGGACCTGCGCGCCGACCGCCAGCCCGAGTTCACCCAGCTCGACATGGAGTTCGCGTTCGTCGAGGAGCGCGATGTGCAGGATGCGGTCGAGGAGATGGTGCGCGCGATCTTCCGCGAGGTCGCCGGCGTCGAGCTCGAGCCGGTGTTCCCGCGCATGACCTGGGCAGAGGCGATGCGTCGTTACGGCTCGGACAAGCCCGACCTGCGCATCGCGCTCGAACTCGTCGACGTCGCCGATGCCGTCAAGGGCGCCGGCTTCAAGGTGTTCGCGGACGCGGCCAGCGATCCGAACGGGCGCGTCGCGGCCTTGCGCCTGCCCGGCGGCGCCGACCTCTCGCGCAAGCAGGTCGACGACCTCGGGCAGCACGTCGCGAAATACGGCGCCAAAGGCCTCGCCTGGATCCGCGTCGACGACCGTTCGAAGGGCCGCGACGGGATCAACTCCCCGATCGCGAAGTTCCTCGACGACGCGACGCTCGCGATCCTGCTCGACGAAGTCGGCGCGCAGTCGGGAGACATGGTGTTCTTCGGCGCAGGCGCGTGGAAGACGGTCTGCGACTTCATGGGCGCGCTGCGCCTCAAGCTCGGCCGCGACCGCGGCCTCGTCGCGGACGGATGGAAGCCGCTGTGGGTGGTCGACTTCCCGATGTTCGAATACGACGCGGAAGCAGGTCGCTACGTGGCCCTGCATCACCCGTTCACCGCGCCCAGGATCGACGACGTCGGCGACCTCGTCGCGAACGCGCGCGATGCGGTTTCGCGCGGTTACGACATGGTGCTCAACGGCAACGAGATCGGCGGCGGCTCGATCCGCATCCATCGCCCCGAGATGCAGAGCGCGGTATTCGACCTGCTCGGCATCGGCGCCGAAGAGGCGCAGGCGAAGTTCGGCTTCCTGCTCGAAGCGCTGAAGTTCGGCGCGCCGCCGCACGGCGGCATCGCGTTCGGCATCGACCGCATCGCGGCGCTGATGGCGGGCACCGACTCGATCCGCGACGTCATCGCGTTCCCGAAGACGACGAGCGCGCAGGACCTGATGACCGCTGCACCCTCGCCGGTGCCCGCGCCGCAGCTTGCGGAGCTGCACGTGGCCGTGGTGGCCGAGGATCCGAAGTAGGCTGGACGCGCGCAGCGCGGCCGGCTGCCGATGGCGGGCGCATGAGTCAAAGGCGCCGGCCCGCTCGCGCCGTCCAGCCTGCGAAGACGCATTCGCAAGAAGCTGGCCGTGCCATGAATGATGCGAGCCCCCGCAACCAGCACGTGATCCTGTTGCACGGCATCTGGATGCGCGGCATCACGCTGCAGCTGCTCGCGCGTCGCGTGCGCGCGGCGGGGTATACGGTCGAGGTCGTGGACTATGCGAGCGTGTTCCGCGGCATCGCGCCCGCAGTCGAGGATCTGCGCGAGCGCATGCGTGCGCGCGAGGGCGAAGCGGTGCACCTGGTCGGGCACAGCCTCGGCTCGCTCGTCGCGCTCGAAGCCACGCGCGGCGAGCGCGGGCTGCCGGATGGACGCGTCGTCTGCCTCGGTCCACCGCTGCGCGGCAGCGCGGTCGCGCGCGGGCTCGCCGCGATCCCGGGCGGCAAGCTGCTGCTCGGCCACAGCGCGCAGCCCTTGCTCGCCGGGATCGAGGAATGGCGCGACACGCGCAGCGTCGGCGTGATCGCGGGGCGGCTGCCGTATGGCCTCGGCGTCGCGGTCGGTGGACTCGCTTCGCCGCACGACGGCACCGTTTCGGTCGAGGAAACGCAGCTGCCGGGCATCGCCGACCATCGCACGGTCGCGGCGTCGCATACGGGCCTGCTGTTCTCGCACCAGGTCGCTGCGCTCACGATCGGCTTCCTCGACGCGGGCCGATTCGCTTCCGAACCGGATTGATCGGTGCACCTGCGCTAGACTGCGCGCGCCGCCACCGACCGTTGCCCTCGTTGAACAGCGCACCACTTCCGATGACTGCCTCCATCGCTCCGCTCGCCGGGGTCGTGCGCATCATCGGCATCGATCCGGGCAGCCGCCACACCGGCATCGGCATCATCGACGTCGACGCGGCGGGCCGTTCGCGGCACGTGTTCCACACCGCGCTGAACCTCGCCGGCAGCGAGGATTTCGCCGTGCGGCTCAAGCAGATCTTCGACGGACTCGGCGAGATCGTCGCGCGCTATGCACCGCAGGAGGCCGCGATCGAGCGCGTGTTCATGGCGCGCAATCCCGATTCCGCGCTGAAGCTCGGGCAGGCGCGCGGCGCCGCGATCTGCGCGGTCGCCCACCACGGCGTCGGCCTGACAGAGTACGCCGCGCGCGAGGTCAAGCAGGCGGTCGTCGGCACCGGCGCGGGCGACAAGGTGCAGGTCCAGCACATGGTCGGCCTGCTGCTGGAGCTGCCGGGCAAGCTGCAGGCGGACGCGGCCGATGCGCTCGCGATCGCGATCGCGCACGCGCACACGCGCGCGAGCGTGCTGCGCGTCGGCGTCGAGTTCGGCCAGGGCCGGCGCAGCGCGTGGAGGCGTCGCCGGTGATCGGGCGGCTGAAGGGCATCCTGGTGTCGAAGCAGCCGCCGTGGCTGATGCTCGACGTCGGTGGCGTCGGCTACGAGCTCGAGGCGCCGATGTCGACGTTCTACGACCTGCCCGAAACCGGGCGCGAGGTCGTGCTCTGCACGCATTACGCGGTCAAGGAGGATTCGGTTGCGCTGTACGGTTTCCTGCGCGAGGCCGAACGCGCGCTGTTCCGCGCATTGCAGAAGGTCAGCGGCGTCGGCGCGAAGACCGCACTGTCGGTGCTGTCGGGCGCGAGCGTCGACGAGTTCGCGCGGCTCGTGCAGGCCGGCGACCTCACCGCGCTGACGCGCATCCCGGGCATCGGCAAGAAGACCGCCGAGCGCATGCTGGTCGAGCTGCGCGACCGCGTCGACGGCCTCGCCGTCGGCGCGCACGCGGGCGGCGCCGGCGCGCCG
>JAEYZH010000177.1 GCA_023430685.1 Pseudomonadota bacterium
AGCGAGAGCGCGCCGAGCGCGAGCAGCAGCAGCGCGATCCCGGCGGGCAGGCCGTAGGCGAGCAGCAGTTCATGCTCGCGCGTGAGGTGGCGCGCGAACGCGAGCGAGCGCCGCAGCACCGCAGAGAGCCACGATGCGCGCGCGCTGTCGTCGGGGTAGGCATCGTCCCAGACGAACGGCAGCGCGAAGGCGGGCCAGATGCGCCACAGCACGAACAGGCTCGCCGCGAGCGCGGCCGACAGCGCGAGCGCGGCCGGCAGCGAGCCGTCGTGCGCAAGCCACCAGACCGGCGCGAACAGGATCGCCGCGACCAGCGCGCAGGCCGCGGTCGACATGACGAAGTACGGGGTGCCGCGCAGCGCGGCCGTGCGCCGGGCCGATGCATCGAGATCGAAGCCCGCGGCGCGCGAGACCGCGACCATCACGAACATGTTGGCGCCGAGGATCGGAATCAGCGCGAGCGCATGCGGAACCAGCGCCGCGAGCGCGAACAGGACTGCAGCCGGAACGAGCGGGGGCAACATCGCCGACAGGGTGTTGCGCACGGAACCGCGCTTCGGCATCACGTCTCTCGTTCAGGCGGCCACGATCGCACCGGTCGAGTATAGCGAGGGTCGCCATGCTTGCACGAAGCCGCGCGCGCGCTGCCGGCGCCGCCAGGGCGGATGCAGTTCAGCCAGCCGCGAGGGAGTCGGGCGCGCCCTCGCGCGGCGGAAACTGCACGTGGTAGCCGCGTTCGACGAGCACGTCGCGCAGCTCATCCGCGCCGATGCGCGCGAGGCGGCGGCCGGGCACGAGTTCGAGTTCGAGCACGAACACCAGCGGGCCGAGCGCGGCCGCGAGCTCGCGCGGCAGGACCGCGCTGTCGTCGCGCCCGCGCAGGAACACGTAGGTGTCCGCGCGGGCGCTGCTCCTGTAGACGAAACACTGCATGCGTCGCGACCGATCGGGGAACGGCCGCGACCCTAGCATGCACGGGCGCCGACGCGCGACGCGCGTGCATCGGCCCCGCGCTTGCCGAGGCTAGGGTTCGAATCCGTCCGCGAAGATGCGGTCGTCCGGACCGGCGGCCGGGTCGATGCCGGGCAGCGTGGTCGCGCCGGTCGCAGCCGGATCGAGCCAGTCGCGCAGTCGCGTGGCCGCACTCGCGCCCTGCCAGGCGACCGAGAACTTGCCGTAGCAGTCGTATCCCGCATTCGGCACGCTGCCCGAGCACGCGGCACTGCCGCCGGACAGGGTGCCGAGGATCAGGTTCTGGTGTCCGCTCGCATCGCCCGCGGGCACGAAGATCGCCGATCCCGACGAGCCGCCTTCGGTGGTGCCCTGCGCGTACGGCGATCCGGTGCGCCAGTGGCTGTTGGTGCCGCCCGAGCCGATGCAGCTGTTCATCGTCGTCAGGCCGTTGTCGTCTTCGGTGATCGCCTTGACCCAGCCGCTCGGGTGGTGGATGCCGATGCTGCCGGACGGCGTGACCCCGCTCGCGTCCCAGCCGGCGTAGTAGACCTGGTAAGCGGTCGGCGGCAGGCTGTTGAGCTCGACCAGCGCCACATCGACGTCCGCGCGATGCGCACGCAGCGTCGCGCCACCGGTTTGGGTCTGCGAGGTCGAGCCGCCCCCGTGCTGGCCGCAGGTCGGCGACTGGTAGTTCCAGATCAGCGACATCGACGTCGCTTCCGATTGCGTGCTGATGCAGTGGTTGGCGGTCAGGAAATAGGGCTTGAGGTCCTGCGCGGTGTTGTTGACGAGCGTGCCGGTGCACAGGTAGGTGCCGCCGCTCTGGAAATAGAACTTCGCGACCGCGCGGATCTCGTCGCGATAGTCGTCGCCGAGCGCGCAGGCCACGTCGATGTTGCAGGTGCCCGACGGACCTGCGCCGAACAGTTGCGCGCCGTCGGGTGCGTCGACATTCCGATAGCCCGTGCCGACCGTCGACAGCACGAGCGCATCGGGCGCGAGCATCGCGCCGGCCGGAACGTGCAGTTCGAGCGTGAGTCCGGAACCCGCGATCGGCGCGAGCCAGAGCTGGCCTTCCGGCGTGCGGTCGGCCCTGCCATAGGCGCCATCGTAGCGATGGCCGCCTTCGTCGATCACGTGCAGCGTCGCCCCTTCCGGCAACTCGAAGCGCGAAAACCCGAAGCGCAGGTCGGTGGCGTTGGACGAATGCACGCGCAGGCGCCAGAGCCGGCTGCCGTCGGCGAGCACCGCCCATGCGCCATCGCGCGTGCTCGAGGCCGTGACGGCGTGGCCAACCGCGACGCGCAGGCGCTTTTCGACGGCACCGTTCGCGGCGCGCTGGGCGTCCATCGCGCGTGCATCGGCCGCCAGTTCGCGCGCGGCGTCGACCGCGGGCAGCTCCAGCACCGGCGCCGACGCGAGTTGCGGCGGCAGCGCATGCCCGAACGAGTACGGCGGCTGCGTGTCGCGCGCAAGCAGCGGCGGCATCGAGAGCATCAGCAAGGTCGCGGCGCATGGCCCGACCCGGCGAAGGAAACGACGTGACATGGGAACCTCCTGCCTGCGCCGGACGGCGAACGCCCGAATGTAGGCGTCGTCTTGCGGCGCGGCATCCGGCGGGCGGACTACCGCGCGCCCGCCCCGGGTCGGGCCTGCGCGTGCGCATCCGGCGCATGCCCATCGACGGCAAGGCGCGCGGTATCGCGGCCGGCCGCCTTCGCGTCGTACAGCGCATGGTCGGCAAGCTGCATCAGTTCGGCCGGCGCGAGAGCCCCGCCCTGCACCACCGCGACGCCGATGCTCGTGCTGACCGCGCGCGGCCCCGAAACGAGGTCGAACGGTTCGCGGATCGCGCGCACGAGGTCCATCGCGAGCGCATGTGCCGCGTCGGCACCCGCGACGCCCTCGAGCACGATCACGAACTCGTCGCCCGCGAGCCGCGCGACGAAATCCTGCTTGCCGACCCCGTCGTGCAGCCGCCACGCGAACTCGCGCAGCACCTCGTCGCCGCCGGCATGCCCGAGCGTGTCGTTGATCGCCTTGAAATGGTCGACGTCGATGAACATCAGCGCGAGCGACTGGCCCGACGCGCGCGCGCGCGCAATCGCCTGCGGCAGGAACTCGTCGAACTGGCGCCGGTTCGGCAGTGCGGTCAGCGCATCGAATCGCGCGAGCCGGTGCAGCTCCTGCTCAACGCGCCGGATCGAAGTCATGTCGACGGTCAATGCATAGAAGCCGTCGACGCGCCCGTCGGGATGGCGCTGCGGCACGTACAGCGCATGCGCGTTGCGTTCGCCCTCGGGTCCGGCGAGCTCGAAATCGAATTCGACGCGTTCGCCCGCGAGCGCGGCGCGGAAGCACCCGAGCTGCGCCGCATAGGCCGTCTCGCCGAGCATTTCGCGCAGCGGGCGGTCGATCAGTTGCGCGACCGACTTGCCGAGCCAGGCTTCATGCGTCGCATTGCAGAAGCGCACGATGCCGTTGGCATCGACGAAGGAGATCAGCACCGGCAGGTTGTCGGTGATCGTGCGCAGGCGCGCCTCGCCCTCGGCCTGCTGCAGTTCCGCCCACTTGCGCGCGGTGATGTCCATGACCATCGCGTAGAACCCGGTGACCTCGCCCGACTCGGCCCGGTCGGGCACGAAGCTGGCCTGGAAGTACAGCGGCACGCCGTGCTCGAAGTGCTCGCCGTCGAAGCGCACCGGGTCGCCCGCGAGTGCCTGCGCGACCGGCGCGCGCATCGTCGCGTACAACGAGGGATCGAGCGATTCGCCCAGCGTCCTGCCGAGCAGCGCGGCCGGCTCCACGCCGAGCGCCTTGCGGAAGTAGGCGTTGGTGAAGGTGAAACGCTCGGAAGCGTCGACGCGCGCGACCAGCGCGGGCAGGCTGTCGGACACCGCGCGCAGCGCGCGCTCGCTGTCCTGCAGTGCCTGCTCGGCCTGCTTGCGCCGCGTGATGTCGCGGATCACGCGCACGATGCCGTCGTTGCCGCCGTCGGTCCCGGGAACCCGCCGCGTGAGGCTCTCGACCCAGACGTAGTGGCCGTCCTTGTGCCGGCAGCGGTACGTGAGCCGGGTGGCGCTCGCTCCCGCCGCCACCGTCGCCAGTTCCTGCTCGAATGCGGCGCGATCATCCGCATGCACGATGTCGCGTGGCTCCCCGCCGACCAGTTCCTCCGGCGTCCAGCCGAGCATCTCGGTCACGGACGGCGACACGTACAGGCGCGTCCCATCCGGGGATGCGCGCACGATGATGTCGCTCGAATGGTCCGCGAGCGTGCGGTAGCGGCGCTCGCTTTCCTGCAGGATGCGCCGCAGCTTGCGCCGCTCGGCGAGTGCGACGCCGATCGGAAACGCGGTCAGCGACGCGACCGCGACGAAGAACTGCAACGCGAGCACGCGCCCGGGCTCCGGCAGTTCCGCGATCGTGAACGGCCCGTGGCCCGATACGGTCGTGATCACGCCGGTCACGCTGACCAGCACCACGCCGATCGCGGCACCCGCGAATCCGAGCTTGAACACCACGTAGAGCAGCGGCGGGAAGATCGCGAACAGCAGCGGAGCGCGGTGCACGAGGAATACCCCGGCACTGACGCTTGCGAGCAGGCCGAGCGCGAGCAGCGTGGTGCGCAGGCGCCCGCGCGCGAACATCCGCGCGACGACCTTGCGCTGCGCCACCAGCACCAGCGGCGTGACGATGATGATCCCGAGTGCGTGCGCGGCATACCAGGTCGCGAATTCCTCCCACGGCGGCCGCGACTTGACCAGCAGGAACGCGATCGCGGCGAGGATGCCCGAAGCGAGCGGCGAGAGCACCGCCGCGAGCACGCCCGAGCGCGTGTGCAACAAGAGCTTCTCGGGATCGAGGTCGGTGCCCGCCACGCGCCGGATGCCGCCCGCGCCGAGCAGCAGCTCGACGACGCTCGCGAGCACCAGGCCGATGGCCAGCGCGGGCGTCTGCCCGACCATCCCTCGCGCAACGAGCATGCCGAGGCCACCGGCCAGCACGACGCGCCACCACCGCCGCGTCGGGGTGCGCAGCAGGATGCCGAGCAGGATGCCGTTCGCGTACCAGATCGGCGCGACGCTCACGCGATCGGACGCGAGCGCGAGGCCGGCGAACGTGGTCGACGCGACGAGCACGAAGAGGGCCGCGAGTCGCGCCATCTCCGCTGCGCCATCGAACCTGGTGTGCCGCGCGTTCATCGTTCGCCTGTCCCCTGCCTCGGTTCGGCCCTCGGTGGCCACGCGTTGCGGATGGATCGCCCGTGCGACGCGCCTCCCGTGGCGCCGCTTCGCGGGTTGCGGCAAGCTTAGCCGTTGCGGCGCGCGATGACGAAACGCACGATGAACGCAGGCATCGACGCGCCGCGTGCAATCAGTCGCGCGACGGCATCGATGTCGGCGGCCGGGCGCGCGAGGCGCGCGCCACGCTCGCCCGCTAGGATGCAGGTTCGCGCGACGCGAGGATCGGGGTGCAGCACGCATGGCCATCGACGAGGCAGGCTCCGCAGTTGACCCGGCCGGACTCGAGGCGCTGCACCCAGGGTTGTACGAACACCTGCGCGAACTCGCGCGCCGTGCGCTCGCGGGCGAGCGCGCGGCGCAGACGCTTGGCACCACCGCGCTCGTGCACGAGGCGTGGCTCGGGTTCGGCGCGGCCGACGCCCGTTTCGAAAGCCGCGCGCATTTCCTCGGCTATGCGGCGACGGCGATGCGGCATATCCTGGTCGACCACGCACGACGCAAGGCCGCGATCAAGCGCGGCAGCGGCGCAGCGCCGCTCGACCTCGATGCGATCGACATCCCGGTCGAACAGGCGGCGACCGAAATGCTCGCACTGGATGCGGCTCTCGATCGCCTGCAGGCACTGGAGCCGCGCGCCGCGCGCGTGGTCGAACTGCGCTTCTTCGGCGGCCTCTCGATCGAGGAAACCGCCGACACGCTCGGCGTGGTGCCCCGCACGGTCGTGCGCGACTGGACGCTCGCGCGTGCATTCCTGCATGCCGAGCTCGGATGAACATGCACGCGATCGAACGTCGCTGGGCCGAGCTCGTTCCGTTGTTCGAGCGTGCCGGCGCGCTGTCGCCGGACGAGCTCGACGCGTTCCTGGATCGCCTGGGCGACGCGGAGCTGCGCGACGCATTGCGTGCACTGCTGTCAGGCACCACGCGCACCGGCGCACTCGACCGCGACAGCGGCGCGTACGCGGCGCGACTCATCGATGCAGGCGGCGGCCTCGAGGGCGTCCTGCTCGGCCCGTGGCGCGTCGGCGCGCTGATCGGAAGCGGCGGCATGGCGAGCGTGTTCGCGGCCACGCGCGCGGACGGCGCGTTCGAGCAGCAGGTCGCGATCAAGGTGCTGCGACACGGCCTGCACGACGCGTGGGAGCGCGAGCGCTTCCTGCGCGAGCGCACGCTGCTCGCGCGCCTCGAGCACCCGGGCATCGCACGCGTGCTCGATGGCGGGCTGACCGCGCGCGGCGTGCCGTGGTTCGCGCTCGAGTACGTCGACGGCGAGCCGGTCACGCGCCATTGCGATCGCCTGCGTCTCGCCGTCGACGCGCGCCTGCGCCTGTTCGAGGGCCTGTGCGCGGCGGTCGATCACGCGCACCACAACCTCGTCGTGCACCGCGACATCAAGCCCTCGAACGTGCTCGTCACGCGCGAGGGCAGCTACAAGCTGCTCGATTTCGGCATCGCAAAGCTCATCGACGAGGCCGGCCACGACGACGACACGCGCACCGGCCTGCGTCGCCTCACGCCGGCCTATGCGGCGCCCGAGCAGTCCCAGGGCGGCGACGTGACCACTGCAACCGACGTCTACGCGCTCGGCGTGCTGCTGCACGAGCTGCTCGCCGGTACGCGGCCGCTGCGCCGCGCCGACGGCACGCTGCAGCCGATGTCGGCCGCGGTCGCCGGCGCGCATGCGGAGGCGGTCGCGGCGGCGCGCT
>JAEYZH010000181.1 GCA_023430685.1 Pseudomonadota bacterium
GGCGGGGTGAGGGAGCACGATTTTTCCATCAGCGTCGCAGCCGGCTGCCACTGGCTGGACTGGTAGACGCGGCGGCTTCGCCCGCCTTGCTATCATCCGCGCTTTCGGCGGGAGCGCTCGCATGGCCCGACAATATCCCGACAGGATCTGGCACAACGGCGCGATCAAGCCGTGGGCCGAAGCCACGGTGCACGTGATGGCGCACGCGCTGCATTACGGCTCGTCGGTATTCGAAGGGATCCGCAGCTACGACACGCCGCGCGGCGCGATGATCTTCCGCCTCGCCGACCACAATCGGCGCCTGTTCCATTCCGCCAAGATCCACGACATCTCGATCCCGTACACGCGCGAGGAGATCGACGCGGCCTGCCGCGAAGTGCTCGCGGCCAACGGTTTTCGCCAGGCCTACCTGCGCCCGGTCGCGTTCCGCGGACTCGGCGGCTTCGGCCTCTCGGCGGAAACACCGACCGACGTCGCGGTCGCGACATGGCAGATGGGCGCCTACCTTGGCGCCGACGTGCTCGAAGCGGGCATCGACGCCTGCGTGTCGAGCTGGCAGCGGTTCGCGCCGAACACGATCCCGGCCGGCGCCAAGGCCGGCGGCAACTACCTGTCGGGGCAGCTCGTCGCGCGCGAGGCGCGTCGCCTCGGTTTCGGCGAAGGCATCGCGCTCGCGTCGACCGGCCTGCTCAGCGAAGGCGCGGGCGAGAACCTGTTCCTCGTGTTCGACGGCGCGCTCCACACGACGCCGGTCAGCGCCGCCCTGCTCAACGGCATCACGCGCCATTCGCTGATCACGCTCGCGCGCGCGCACGGCATCGAAGTGGTCGAACGCGACCTTCCGCGCGAGTACCTGTACCTGTGCGACGAGCTCTTCATGTGCGGCACCGCGGCCGAGATCACGCCGATCCGGTCGGTCGACGGCAAGCCGGTCGGCACGGGCAAGCCCGGACCGGTCACGCGGCGCATGCAGGAACTGTTCTTCGGCCTGTTCGACGGCCGCACCGAAGACCGCTGGGGCTGGCTGGAACCTGCGGCTTGAGGGTTCCGCCGACGCGTCAATACGCGGTGTTCGACGGACGCCCGAATTCGATCGTCGCGGTCGCGCCGCCCTGCGGACGTGGCGCGAGCGATACCTTCCAGCCGTAGAGTTCGCACAACCGGCGCACGATCGCGAGGCCGAGGCCGCCGCCCTTGCCGACCGTCGTGCCGCGCACGCCGCGCTCGAACAGCTTGTCGGCATCTTCCGGATTGATGCCGGGTCCGGTGTCCTCGACGGTCACGCGGCCATGGCCGACCGTCACGATGACTTCGCCCGCCTGCGTGTACTTGAACGCGTTGCCGATCAGGTTGCCGAGCGCGACCGAGACCACCGAAGAAGGCGCCGCCGCCTCGAGCGGCTGCTCCACCTCGACGCGCACCGAGACCGGCTTGTTCGCGACGTGCGGGCGCTGCGTGTCGACGACCTGCTCCACCACTTTCGCGACGTCGGTGGTCTCGCCGTCGGTCGGCGCCTGGCGCTCGCGCCGCGACAGCAGCAGCAGCGCGTCGATGAGTTCGGTCGACTGGCGCACTGCGCGCTCGATCCGATACAGGCGCTCGCGCGGCTTGTCGGCGAGATCGGGCGAGGCCTGCAGCAGTTCGGTCGTGCTCGCGATCACCGCGAGCGGCGTGCGCAGCTCGTGGCTGACGTCGGCATTGAACTCGCGATCGCGCTGGACCATTTCGGTCAGCCGCGTCGAGTAGTCGTCGAGCGCCTCGGCGAGCTGCCCGACCTCGTCGTCGGCGAAATGCGACTTCAGCAGTTCCGGCCGCCCGCTGCGGCTCATCGCGCGCACGCGCTGCGCGAGTTCGGTCACCGGGCTCATCACGCGCGCGGACAGCCAGAAGCCGATCACGAGGGAGAGGATCGCGAACATGAAGACCGCGGAGATCAGCACCGTCAGCAACTGGCGCTCGCTGAGCTTCTGCGTGCTCACGTCGAAGCGCAGGAAGGCCCAGTAGTCGGCATCCTTGTACACCGCGAGCTTGTACGGACGCAGCTTGCTCTCGCGGCCGAAGTCCTCGATGTCGTGCACGCCGGGCTCGAACTTCTGCCACGCGAGCGGCACGGTCGCGATGCGGCCCGCCCGCACGATCTGCAGCTGGATCAGCGCCATCGGGAACTGCGCCTCGGGCGAGGGGTTCTCGCGCTTGAAATCGACGAACTTGTCGAGCTCGCGCTGCAGCGTCGTGTTGATGAGCTGGTCTTCGAGGCGCGTGCGCATGTACACGGTGGCGACCGCGAACAGCGCGGTCAGGCCGAGGCCGAACAGCGCGAACGAAATGATGATGCGGGAGCGGAGCCTACGTCGGTAGCGCATCCGGATCGACCATGCGGTAGCCGATGCCGTGGCGCGTCTGGATCAGCGGCTTGTCGAACGGCTTGTCGATCGCCGCGCGCAGGCCGTGGATGTGCACGCGCAGGCTGTCGCTGTCGGGAAGTTCCTCGCCCCACACGCGCGTTTCCAGTTCCTGCCGCGTCACGACCGAAGGCGAGGCCTCCATCAGGGACTGCAGCAGCTTGAGCCCGATCGGGTTGAGCTGGATCTGCTTGCCCGCGCGGCTGATCGTGAGGGTGTCGAGGTTGTAGGTGAGGTCAGCGAGCTGCAGCAGGCGGCTCTTGTTGCCCTTGCCGCGGCGGCCGAGCACCTCGAGCCGTGCCGCGAGCTCCTGCAGCGCGAACGGCTTGACCATGTAGTCGTCGGCGCCCGAATCGAAGCCCGTGAGCTTGCTGTCGAGCGTGTCGCGCGCAGTCAGCATCAGCACCGGCGTCTGGCGGCGCGCCTCCTGGCGCAGCTTGCGGCAGACTTCGAGTCCATCCATGCCGGGCAGCCCGAGGTCGAGCACGATCACGTCGAAGTCGTTGACGACGGCCAGGTGCAGGCCGGTCACGCCGTCGCCGGCGAAATCGACCACGTGGCCCTTGTCGGCGAGGAAGTCGCCGATGTTCGCGGCGATGTCGCTGTTGTCTTCGATAACGAGGATGCGCATGGGCCTACTCTAACGCGTGACGGCGCCGATGCGGAGCGCGACGGCGCGCAAAAAGTTCACGCGCGCGACGCGTGCCCGCCGGCCCGTCGGGGACGACAGGGCTCGCCGCTTCCGTCTTGCGGCGAAGGCGGCAGTCGAACGGAATCCGGGAACAGAGTGTCGGGGATCCGGCGATCCAGGACGGATCGCACGGGCGCACTCAAAAGAAAATGGCCCAAGGAGGTGTCATTGGGGGAACACACCTCGCTTGGGCCAAAAAGCTACTGCCCCGATTACCGTAATCTGCCAGTCACCTGACCTGACTTAGGAGTGTCGAGCAGGACTACAGTGCGGGGGACTATAGGCAGCGATTGATTAAGTCGCCGTTAAAGACCCCTGATCGTTCTGTTAATGCCTCCGCCTCACCGGCCCGCGCTGTAGCGGATCAGGGTCGAAGACTCCTCGGGATCGCGGCAGACGAGGGATCCGGTCGGCTTGATGCATTCCTCGCGGGAATCCGCGTCGCGCGGCGCGAACACGAAGGTCTGCGTGTAGCGGGACGCGTCCGCGCTCAGGCTCGCCGGATCGAATCGCCACTGCTCCAGCGCGCGCTCGGCCGCGCGCGCAAACGCACTGGTCGCATCGCCTTCGACGATCCGGATATCGGTGACGCGCCCGTCCGGCGTGATCGCGAAGCTCGCCTCGATGCGTCCGGCGGGGCGCCGCGCGAAGCTCGGGAATTTCGGCTGGACGATGCGCGTCGCGACCGGACGCGAAGCTGCAGCCGACGCTGCGGCGACGGCCGGCGTGGGCGCGGGTTCGACGGCGCCGGCGACCGGCACGGGGTCCGCGGCGGCCGGCGCGGGGACCGTCGTCGCGGAAGGCATCATGGTCGCCTCCGCGCGCGCGCCCGACGCCTGCGGCGCGACCGGCGCGACGGGTTCGCTCAGCACTGCCGCTGGCGTCAGCTCCGGGGCTGCATGCGCCGGAACGGGCTGCGCGGGTTCATGCCGAGGCTCCGCGATCATCGCGGCAACCGGCTCGGAGGGAAGCAGGCGCAGTCGCGGGCGTTCGAACGGCAGCGCGAAGGTCGCGAGCGGAAGCGTCGCCGCCGGGCGCGACACCAGCCAGTCTGCCGACAGCACCGGCACATCGAGCGTGCGCGCGTCCTCGCGGCCGATCCGCAGCGCGAGCACGAGCCCGATGCCGAGCAGCGCCGCCGCGAACAACCAGCGCATCTGCGCCTGGCGCGGCGCGACCACGCGCGACGCGGGCAGGCCGATGATGCGGCGCACGCGCTCGAGCAGTTCGCCACCGCTCGCGGCGAGCGCGAACGACGCCGGCAGCTGGCGCAACTCCTCGAGCGAGGCCAGCGTGTGCGCGTACTCGCGCGGGTCGCCCTGCGTGAGGCGCAGCACCAGCGCGTCGCAGCACAGTTCACGTTCGTTGCGGACGTCGCGCGAGATCCAGTGGACGACCGGGTGATAGAACAGGACGGTCTCGAGCATCGCCTGCGCGAGGTTGACCAGGTGGTCGTAGCGGCGCAGGTGGCCGAGCTCGTGGGCGAGGATCAGTTCGAGCTGCTGGCGCGGGAAGCCGAGCGCGACCGCGCTCGGCAGCAGCACGACCGGCTTGATCCAGCCGATCAGCATCGGCGTGTCCACGCGCGCCGACACCAGCACGCGGACCTTGCGCACGAAGCCGAAGCGGGCGTTGACCGCAAGCATGATCGAATCAAGTTCGGGACTCGCGAACGCCCAGCGCCGCGTGAGCCGCACGAGGTCGCGCCACTGGCGCAGCGCGCGCCAGCCGACCACGACGACGCCGACGAACCAGAGCGAGACCAGCCACGGCAGCAGCGCGTCGATGCCCGCATCGAAGCCGGCCGATGCGCCTGCCGCGAGCGTGCCGAGCGAAGCGGACAGCGCATCGCCGGGCAGCGTGGCGAGGTCGGCCCGCGGACGCAGCGCGAGGAAGGTCGCGAGCGGCCACAGCGCGAGCAGCGCGAGGGCCGCGAGGCCCGCCGCATAGCGCGCATGGCAATGCGCCTTCGGCAGCAGGGCGCGCACCGCCGCGTGCGCGAGCCCGATCACGACGCCCTGCCAGAGCACGTGCACGAGGGTCCAACCGAGCGCGAGGATCCACGGAAGCCAGTCGGCGAAGGCGTTCACGAGCGGCCCCCCTCGATGCGGTCGAGCAGGGCACGGATCTCGTCGAGTTCCTCGCGCGTCGCCTTCGGCTTGCCGCCCAGCGCCTGGAGGACCAGCTGCGACGGCGAGCCGTCGAACACGCGCTGCACCATGTCGAGCAGGAAGCGCTTCTGCGTGCGCTCCTTGCTGACCGCGGCGCGGAACACGTGCGCGCGTTCGGAGTCGTCGCGCAGCACCAGGCCCTTCGCGTGCATGATCTGCAGCAGCTTCAGCGCGGTGGTGTAGCCGGCACCCTCCTCGCGGTACAACACTTCGTGCACGTCGCGCACGGTGCTCGGGCCGCGATCCCACAGGACGTTGAGGATGCCGAGTTCGGCTTCGGTGGGCTTGGGCAATTGTTCGTTCTTGGTCACGACCTGCTCCCGTTGTCGCACCCGGCACGTGTGGCCGGCTCCGTCATGATGCACGGAATATCGCCGGCCGCCACGGGTCACCCCTTCTGGTTCTGGGGCGAATGCTGCGTCCGCTGGAGGTATTGCATGTCGCCTCGGCGGCGCGCCTCGATCTCGCCGGCCGTGACGCATTGGCGGGTCGGGATGTTGGAGCCGATCGGCTTGACGTTCTTGCAGACCAGGCGCTCGTTGTCGCGCTTGGCGAGGATCGCGTTGACCTCTTCCTGGTAGTTGAACATCTGCACCTTCTCGTCGTCGCTCATCTGGTCGACCACGGGAGTCCTGCGGAAGATTTCGGACATCTGGTCGAGGCGCTGATTGACCCGCGTGCGCTCGCTCGCCGTCACGTAGCTGTATCGCCCGCCGTCGCTCATCTGTTCGCGCACCCATGCCGATACGGTCGCGAAGGAATCCTGGCTGTTCGCGTTCACAGCCGGCTCCACCTTGTCTTTGGCCAGCAAGGGCGTCGCCGAGAACGCGAAGAGCATTGCAACGATCCAGAACACTTTCATCCCGAACACCTTTCCTTCGCCACGGCCCGATTGGCCACGGCCTGTTCTATCACGAGCCGTGTCGTACATCAATCTTCGTTGAACCGGTCCGTTGCGCCTGCGGGGCGGTGCCGCGCCGCAGGCGCCACCGCAACCGGTCACTGCCCGCTGCGTCCGCCCGGAAGTCCCGGCATGCACGGGCGGTCCTTGGTGCCGCCGACGCAACCACGACTGCCCCAGTCATTCATCGCCTTGCTCGTGCCGCGGCGTGCCTCTTCCTGCTGCCGGTAGGTGTGGCAGGTCGTTTTCGGAATGTTGGACCCGATCGGCTTGCGGTTCTCGCAGATGACGCGATCGGCGTCGCGCCGAGTCAGGATCGCGTTCACCGATTCCTGCGCGTTGAACAGCGCCACCTTGTCGTCCTGGCTCATGTTCGCCACCTGGCCGCCATTCGTCGCGAACAGCTGTTCCATCGCCGCGAGGCCGCGATCCACCTCGGCCTTCTCCGGCGCCTGCACGAATTCGTAGCGACCGCCCTCGCGCATCTCGGCGCGCACCGCCGCGACCACCGCGGCGAACTGGTCGGCAGTCTCCGCCTTGACGGCTTCGTTGTACCTCTCCTGCGCGCCCTTCGAAGCCGCGAACGCCAGCGGCGCAACCAGCGCCAGCAATGCCACCACGATGACTTTCATGTCCGTCCTCCCGGGGGCCTGGGCCGTGCACGGCTGCGCACGACCACCCGCTGCCGATGCTAGGCCGGCACGGCCGGGAAGTCAACGAAGATCCTCGTACTATCGTTTTCGTGTAACACGCGGAGCGTTGCCGGCGCCTGCGGCCGCGCCGGCGTCGCGCGCCGGCCG
>JAEYZH010000087.1 GCA_023430685.1 Pseudomonadota bacterium
GTGCTCTACTTTCCTTCCGACAGCAGCGGGCGCAGCTTCTCGTCGATGGCTTCGCGGGCGCGGAAGATGCGCGAACGGACCGTGCCGATCGGGCAATCCATCGCTTCCGCGATCTCCTCGTAGCTCAGGCCGTCGACCTCCCTCAGGGTGATCGCGACCCGCAGCTCCTCGGGCAGCTCTTGGACCGTGGCGAACACGGTTTGTTCAATTTCCTGGCGCATCAGTTCACGTTCGGGCGTGGCCGACTCGTGCAGGCGCGTGGCGCCGTCGAACTGGACCGCGTCCTCGACCGCGATGTCCTCGGTCGGCGGGCGGCGCCCCTGCGACACGAGGTGATTCTTGGCGGTGTTGATCGCGATCTTGTAGATCCAGGTATAGAACTGGGCGTCGCCGCGGAACGACCCGATCGCGCGGTACGCGCGCACGAACGCCTCCTGCGCGACGTCCTGGCATTCGCTCCAGTCGTTGATGTAGCGCGAGATCACGCTGACCAGCTTGTGCTGGTATTTGCGCACGAGCAGGTCGAACGCCGCCCGCTCGCCATTCTGGACGCGTTCGACCAGCGCCCTGTCCAAGTCGCTTTCGCCCATCCGGGCCGCTCTCCCTGTTTGCCGTCCGGTCCAGGCGTGCGGCCTGTGACCGCTCCGGCTCGAATTAGTTCGTGGAACCGCCGACATGGCGGCGCCGGTTGATGCGATCAAGCGTGCGCGGTCGGCGTGGCCGCGGTCCCCCCGAGCAGTCGCGCCCGCTCCTGCAGCAGGTTCTCGAAGCTCGCCGCGGGTAGCGGCCGGCAGAAAAGGAAGCCCTGCAGCACCTCGCAGCCCTCGCTGCGCAGGAATTCGCGATGCTCCTCCAGTTCGACGCCTTCCGCCACGATCTCGCGGTTGAGGTTGTGCGCCATCGAGATCGTCGCGCGCACGATCGCCTCGTCGTCGGGGTCGACGCCGATGTTGCGCACGAATGCCTGGTCGATCTTGATGCGATCGGCGGGGAAGCGCTTGATGTAGTCGAGCGAGGACTGGCCGGTGCCGAAATCGTCGATCGAGATGCTGCACCCGAGCGCGCGCAGGCCATGCAGCGTCTCGAGCAGGCCCGGGGTCGACTTCATGCTGATGCTCTCGGTGACCTCGAGGTCGAGCAGGCGCGCATCCAGCCCGCTCTCCTCGATGACCTGGGCGACGAGCTGCACGAAGCCGGGCTGGCGCAGCTGCAGCGGGGAGAGGTTCACGCCGACGCGCAGCGACAGGCCGAACTTCTGCTGCCAGCGCCTCGCGTCGTCGCAGGCCGCGCGCAGCACCCACTCGCCGATCGGGATGATCAGGCCCGACTCCTCGGCCAGCGGGATGAAGAACCCGGGGCTGATCATGCCGAGTTCGGGGTGCTCCCAGCGGATCAGCGCCTCCATCCCGACGATGTCCTCGCTCTGGCTGTCGACCTGTGGCTGGTAGAACACGCGCAGCTCGCCGTTCTTTTCGGCCAGGCGCAGCTTCGCCTCGAGCGCGAGCCGCTGCTGGTGCGACTCCTCGGGCACCGCGACGTAGGCCTGGAAATTGTTGCGCCCCATGCCCTTGGCCGAGTACATCGCGACGTCGGCGTGCTTGAGCAGGCGTTCGGCGTCGACCGCGTCGTCGGGATAGAAGCTGAGGCCGAGCGAGGCCGTCATGTTGAGCTCGAGCCCGGCCGCGAGCTGCAGCGGCGCCTCCATCGCGCGCACGATCTTCTCCGCGATGCGCACGACGTCGTCGCGCTGCACGATGTGGCGCAGGATCAGCGTGAATTCGTCGCCGGCGTAGCGCGCGACGGTGTCGGAACTGCGCACGCTCCCGCGCAGGCGCTTGGCCACGGCCGCGAGCACCTGGTCGCCGACCGCGTGGCCCAGCGAATCGTTGATGTTCTTGAAGCGGTCGAGGTCGACGAACACCACCGCGAACATCTCGCTCGTGCGGTGTGCCTCCTGGATCGCGGAATTGAGCCGGTCGTTGAACAGCAGGCGGTTCGGCAGCCCGGTCAGCGGGTCGCGCAGGCCGATCGCGCGACCCTGCGCGCGTGCGCGGCGCAGCTCGATCTCGCCGGCGAGCACGCGTGCGATCACGCGCAGTCCGCCGATGATCGCGGCATCCGGCACGATCGGCTCGCGCCGCGCGACCAGCAAGGCGCCGACGCAGGCCTGGCGCTCCCCGAGCAGCGGCAGTCCGATCACGCACTCGAAGCGCTGCTCGCGCACCGATGCGTCGACGCCGGGACTGCGCCACGCATTCGAGGTCTGCATGACCTCGTTGCCGTCCAGCACGTGGCGCAGGGTGATCTCGCGCATCGGGTCGGGCGCGTCGACCGCGTCGAAGCGGTGCCAGGCCGCGAGCGACTGCGGTTCGCCCGAAGGTTCCGACGGCACCTCCGCGACCAGCGCCGAGTCGAGCGCGAGCCAGTCCACGAGCACGCGCAGCACCGCCTCGATGCCTTCCTCGCGCCCACCGGGTTGGGCCACGCGCAGCAACGCGACCAGCGCTTCCTGGTGGCGACTCAACTCCTCGATCTCGCGGAACAGGTAGAAGTGGACGACGCGCCCGTCCTGCACCGCCATCCGCACGTGCAGGTCGACCGGATAGCTGCTGCCGTCCGCGCGCGGCTTGCGCGCACGCAGGTGCGCGCTGCCGTCCTTCTCGAGCCTGCGCATGAACTCCGCGCGGCGCTCCGTGGACAGCACGAGGTCGAAGCCGTCGATGCGCCCGGCCAGGATCTGCGCGCGCGAATAACCCGAACGCTGCACGAACGTGGTGTTGACCTCGAGCAGGCGCCCGCTCGACGGCTCGACGATCGCGAGTTCGTCGAGGCTGCCGTCGAACGCGAACTGGTAGCGGTCGGCGTGCGCGGGCGTGGTGCGCACCGCGCCGCTGCTGCGCGCCGCGAGCGCGACCTTGATGCGCGCGAGCGCATCGTCGGGCTTGACCGGTCGCGCGATCCATTCGATCAGGCCCGGCGGCGTGCGCCCGCCGCTCCAGCTGCCGCCGCGGCTGCCGAGCAGTCCGATCACCGGGATGTCGGAACTCGCGTGGAGTCGCAACTCGTCGCAGAACGCGAGCGCCTCGCGCGGATCGTCGCCGAACTCGAGCAGCACGAGGTCGATGCCGATCTCGGGGCTCAGGAAGCCGCGTGCCTGCGGGATGTCGCGCGCCGAATAGATCTCCTCGAATGCCTGCGCGTCGAGCGCGTCGAACAGCACGCGTCGATCATCGCGGTCCGCCGCGACGATCAGCGCGCCTCCACGGCTGTCCGCGGCAGGCGAGCTCATGAGACCCAGCGCCCGTCGCGCAGGCGCAGCCGACGATGCATCTCGCTCTCGGCGGCGAGCAGCTCGTACATGCCATCGAGTTCCTCGGGCAGTTCGACGCTGGAGCCGACGAACACGAGCTTGCGCTCGTTCGCGGCCTGCAAGCGCCCGATGCGCCGAAGCGTCAGCGTTTCCGCCGCGCGCAGGTGCTCGGCGAAATCGACGAACAGGTAGATGCCGAAGTGCATGCTCTGCAGCACGTAGCGCAGCGCATCGGTCATGCGCTTGGATCCGGGCACGTGCAGGCCGCTCTCACGCAGCGACGCGAGGCCGCTGTCGGGCTCCCAGGCATAGATCGAGGTCCCCCCGCGCATCGCGAGCACGCGCATCTGCGCGAGCGTCTCGGCCACGTGCGGCGTCTGCAGCACCACCAGCGGATGCGGCGACTGCACGATGCGGTCGAGCAGCTTCTGGACCAGCGGCAGTTCGGCTTTCGACTCGACCATGCATCCCCGTCTGCGATGGCGGCGGAACGCCGCGGTCGCGCGCAGCGCTTGTGGCCGCCGCATTGACCCGGCGCACGGCTTGCCGGGATTATAGCCGTCCCTTTGCGCTTTCCCGGAGCCGGTCATGTTCGAAGGCCTGCGATTCCAGCACTGGCAGCCCGAGCGCGACGGCGAAGGCATCGTCGTGCTGACGCTCGACCGCGCCGGCAGCTCGGTCAATGCGCTCTCGCGCGCCGTGCTGGACGAGCTGTCGGAGATCGTCGAGCGCCTGTCGTTCGATCCGCCGCGCGGCGTGATCGTCCGTTCAGGCAAGAACGGCTTCATCGTCGGCGCCGACATCAAGGAATTCGAGGGGTTCGGTCGCGCGGGCACCGTTCTGTATGCGCTCGAGAGTGGCCAGCGCCTGTTCCAGCGCCTCGCACGGCTGCCCTGCCCCACGGTCGCCGCGATCCACGGCGTCTGCATGGGCGGGGGCACCGAGCTCGCGCTCGCCTGCCGCTTCCGGGTCGCCTCCCGCGATGCATCGACGCGCATCGCGTTGCCCGAGGTCAAGCTCGGCATCTTCCCGGGCTGGGGTGGCTCGGCGCGCCTGCCACGCCTGATCGGCGCGCCCAAGGCGATGGAATTGATGCTGACCGGCCGGACGGTCGGGGCACCGGAAGCGAAGTCGATCGGCCTCGTCGATCGCGTGACCTCACCCGAACTGCTGCTCGAAGCCGCGCGCGAACTGATCCGCCAGCCGGCCGCGCGCCCGCTCGGCCAGCGCGCCCTCGCGTGGGCGACCAATACCTGGCCCGCGCGCCAACTGCTCGCACCGGTGTTCGCGAAGCAGACCGCGGCGAAGGCGCGCAAGGAACACTATCCCGCGCCGTTCGCGCTGATCGACACCTGGCGGCGCGGCGGCTCGAGCCTGCCGCAACGCCTGAAACTCGAAGCGCGCGCGGTGGCCAAGCTCGCGACGACACCGACCGCGCGCAACCTGATCCGGGTGTTCTTCCTGCAGGAGCGACTCAAGGGCCTCGCCGGCGGTGCCGCGCACGGCATCACGCGCGTGCACGTGGTCGGCGCCGGGGTCATGGGCGGCGACATCGCGGCCTGGTGCGCGTTGCGCGGCTTCGAGGTGACGCTGCAGGATCGCGAGATGAAGTACGTCCAGCCTGCGCTGGACCGCGCGAAGGCGTTGTTCGGCAAGAAGCTCAAGACGGCCGACCGCATCGGACCGGCCGAAGCACGCCTCAAGGCCGACGTCGAGGGCGCCGGCATCGCTTCGGCCGACCTCCTGCTCGAAGCGATCTACGAAAACGCCGAAGCCAAGGAAGCGCTCTACCGCACGGCCGAACCGAAGCTTGCGGCCGACGCGCTGCTCGCGACCAACACCTCGAGCATCCCGCTCGACGAGCTGCGCGCCGCCGTGCAGGCGCCTGGTCGCTTCCTCGGCCTGCATTTCTTCAATCCGGTCGCGCTGATGCCGCTGGTCGAGATCGTGCGCCACGACCGCCTCGACGCTGCTACCGAACAGCGCGCGCTCGCGTTCTGCAAGGCGCTGGACAAGTTGCCGGTGCCGGTCGCGGGCACGCCGGGCTTCCTCGTCAACCGGATCCTGATGCCGTACATGCTCGAAGCCGCGCGCGCGGTCGCCGAAGGCATTCCCGCGCCGGTCATCGACAAGGCCGCCAAGCGCTTCGGCATGCCGATGGGACCGATCGAACTCATCGACACCGTGGGCCTCGATGTCGCGGCATCGGTCGGCGCCGAACTCGGCCCGTTCCTCGGGCTCGAGATTCCAGCCGGACTCGAGCAGCTCGCGAAGGACGGCAAGCGCGGCAAGAAGGATGGCCAGGGGTTTTACGCCTGGGAGGACGGAAAAGCCAAAAAGCCCGAGGTCGACCCGCACTACGTCGCGCCCGATGATCTCGAAGACCGCCTGATCCTGCCGCTGCTCAATGAAGCGGTTGCGTGCCTGCACGACCGCGTCGTCGACGATGCCGACCTGCTCGACGCGGGCGTGATCTTCGGCACCGGCTTCGCGCCGTTCCGCGGCGGACCGATCCGGCACGTGCGCGACAGTGGCGCGGCTGCGCTGAAGGCACGCCTCAAAGCGCTCGCGCGCGTGCACGGCGCGCGCTTCGCGCCACGACCGGGTTGGGACGACCCCGCGCTCGCCGGCTGACCACGGGTGCGGCGCGCGCTCAGGCGCGCGGCGGCTTGGCGAGCCCGGAGTGCCGCACGTCCTTGCCGTGCAGGATGTAGAGCACCGACTCGCACAGGTTCTTGCAATGGTCGCCGATGCGCTCGAACGAGCGCGCGCACCAGAGCCGGTCGAGTTCGGCCGGGATCGTGTCGGGCACCTCGCGCATGCGCTCGACCAGCATCGCCTGCAGCCTGCGCCAGGCCGCGTCCGCTTCGGCATCGCGATGCATCGTCGCGAGCGCGGGCGCCTCGTCGAGGCGCACGAACGCATCGAGTGCGTCGTGCAGCATCGCGAGCGCGAGCGTGCCGAGCGCCTGCATGCCCGCTTCGACATCCGGCGCGGACGGCTGCCCGACCAGGCGTTCGCCGATGCGCGCGATGCGCTTGGCTTCGTCGCCGATGCGCTCGAGTTCGTTGAGCATCTTGAGGATCGCGAGCACGAGGCGCAGGTCGGAGGCCGCCGGCTGGCGGCGCGCGATCACGAGCACGCACTGTTCGTCGATCGCGAGTTCAGCCGCATTGATGCGGCGTTCGCGCGCGTCGATCTCGCGCGCATCGATCGCGGCGCCACGCGCGAGCGCCGAGCGTGCCGCGTCGACCTGCTCCTCGACGAGCCCGCCCATCGCGAGCACTTCGCGGCGCAGGTCCTCGATCTCGCTGCCGAAGCGGCGCGAGATATGCTGTGAAAGATGCAGGCGGTCCATGGCTCGATCGGTCCGATGGTCGGTCTCAGCGGTGGCGCCCGGTGATGAAGTCTTCGGTCAGGCGTTCGCGCGGGTTGGTGAACAGCGAATCGGTGGCGCCGAATTCGACGATGCGCCCGGCATCCATGAATGCGGCATAGTCGGCCATGCGTGCCGCCTGCTGCATGTTGTGCGTGACCAGCACAAGCGTATAGCGCTGCGCGAGCGTGCGCAGCAGCTCCTCGAGGTGCAGGGTCGCGGCCGGGTCGAGCGCGCTCGCGGGCTCGTCGAGCAGCAGCACCTCGGGCTCGACCGCGATCGCTCGCGCGATCACGAGTCGCTGCTGCTGGCCGGACGAGAGTTCCAGCGCGGAGCCGTCGAGCCGATCGACGACCTCGTCCCAGAGCCCCGCCGCGTGCAACGCGGCTTCGACGCGCCGTTCGAGCTCGGCGCCGCGGCGCAGGCCGAGCAGCCGCAGGCCGTAGGCGACGTTGTCGTGCACCGACAGCGGGAACGGGTTCGGGCGCTGGAACACCATGCCGACGCGCCGGCGAAGTTCCTGCAGGTCGGTGCCGGCAGCGGCGACGTCGACTCCGCCGAGCAGCACCTGCCCTTCCATGCGGAAGCCCGCGATCTCGTCATTCAGGCGATTGAGGCAGCGCAGCAGGCTCGACTTGCCGCTGCCGCTGGGTCCGATCAGCGCGGTGATGCGCTTGTCCGGAATCGCGAGGTCGATCCCGTCGAGCACGCACCTGCGCTCGTACCAGACGCGCAGGCCGGCCACGCGCAGCGCCACGGCAGGCTGCACATCCGCAATGGCGGCGGGAGCATGATGGCGCGCGTCGGTCGTCATCGAATCAGGTTCCGAGTTCGCGATAGCGTTCGCGCAGTCGGTTGCGCAACACGATCGCGACGAGGTTGAGGGTGATCGCGACGATCACGAGCAGCGCCGCGCACGCGTAGGCATGCGGAACGCCGCGGATCGCGTCGGTACTCGCCAACGCGGCCGTGTGCACGCTGAAGCCGAGATGCATGAACTGCCGTGCAGGGTGCAGGTACGGGAACGCGCCGTCCAGCGGCAGTGCCGGCGCGAGTTCGACCACGCCGACCAGCATCAGGGGCGCGACCGCGCCGCAGGTGCGCGTGATCGCGAGCACGAGGCCGGTCAGCACCGCCGGTCTCGCAGCCGGCAGGCTCATGCGCCACAGCGTTTCCTCGCGTGATGCACCGAGCGCGAGCGAGCCGTCGTGCAGCGATCGCGGGATGCGTTGCAGCCCTTCCTCGACGCTGATCACGACCACCGGCAGCGTCAGCAGGGCCATCGTGAGCGCCGCCCACAGCAGGCCACCGGCGCCCCAGGTCGGCACGGCGAGTCGGTCCGCGTACAGCAGGCGATCGAGGCTGCCGCCGATCCCGTGCACGAGCAGCCCGAGGCCGACCACGCCGTAGACGATCGAGGGCACGCCCGCGAGCGTGTCGATCGCCGCGCGCACGATGCGCACCACCGGGCCGCGGCGCAGGTGCAGGAATGCGGCCGCCCCGATCCCGACCGGCATCACGAACAGGCTCGTCAGCAGCACGAGGGTCAACGTGCCCGCGAGCGCAGGCAGGACGCCACCTCCGACGCCGCCCGCTTCGGGCGCAGTCGCGATGAAGCGTGCGGCGCGCGCGAGCGCGAGGCCGATGCGCGCGGGCAAGGACAACGTGTTCGGCCGCGTCACCTCGACGGCCGTGTGATCGGATGCAGCCGCATCGCCGCGCGCGAATGCGCGCCGACCATCGGGGTGCAAGAGCGCGACCACGTCGGACGGCCAGGATTGCCCCACGATGTCGGTGCGCGCGATGCGCAGGTAGGCGTCGCCCGCGCGCAGGCGCTCGCTGCCGCGCAGCGCGATCGCGCGCGCATCGCCGCCGACGATTTCGCCGAGCACGCGGCTGCCGTCGCGCAAGTCCAGCTCGGTGATGCGCCCGGGCCAGAACGCGGCGAAGCCGGACGCGAGCACGTACGCGCCGAACGCGAGCATCGCCGCGACAGAGATCGCCGCGAGCCCTCCGAGCAGCCAGGTGCCCGCGGCATCGCCGCGACGCCTGCTCATGGATCGGCCTGCCCCAGGCGACCACGCAGGCGCGAACGCATCCCTTCTGCGATCGCGCTCGCGAGCACGCTGACCGCGAGCAACGCGAGCGCGGCCAGCAACAAGTCGCCCCAGGCCGCGCCGTGCGGCGCGGCGTCGGGCATCGACACCGCGAGTTCGGAACTCAGCGTGCGCACCGCGGACAGCGGATCGAACGGCGCGCCGAATGCGTTGCCGCCGGCCATCAGCACGATCATCGTCTCGCCGAAGCAACGCGAAAAGCCCAGCACCGCCGCCGCGAGCAAGCCCGATCCGGCCGCGGGCAACACGATCGTCACCAGCGCCTGCCAGCGCGTCGCGCCGAGCGCGAACGCGGCGCGCGTGTGCGCCGCGGGCACCAGTGCGAGTGCATCCTCGGCCACCGAGAACACCAGCGGCAGCGCCGCGAAGCCGAGCGCGAAGCCGACCAGCATCGCATTCCAAGGACTATCGGGATGGATCAGCGCGGAATCAGCGTGCCCTGCGGCCCATGTGCCGGCGGCCACCAGCGTGATCACCAGCGGCAGCAGTGCGAGCGGCAACCATCCGCGCGCGCGCGAACCGAAGGCGAAGCCTGCGGCGAGCAGCACGCAGGGCACGAGCACGAGCAGCAGCAGCGCGGTCGCGACGTGATGCTTGAGCCAGGGCGCGAGCGTCGCGGTCGCGACCAATCCGAACACGACCGTCGGCACGGCGGCGAACAGTTCGAACCCGGGCTTCATCCAGGCACGCAGGCGCGGCGCGGCGAAATGCGCGGTGTACATGGCGCAGGCGAGCCCGAGCGGGATCGCGACGAGCAGTGCGCAGGCGACCGCGCGCAGGCTGCCTGCCGCAAGCTGCAGCAGGCGCGCTCCGTCGTGCGCGATCGCCGTGTCCCAGGGCCGCAGGCCGAACACGAGATAGATCGGCATCGCCGCGAGTCCGGCCACCACCAGCGCGGCCGCCGCCGCGCTCCCGGCGCTGCGCAGCTGCCGATGCCGACGGCGCGCGCGCGTGCGCGCCGGAATCGAGGGCAGCGCGTGGGCGCAAGTGGCTGGATCAATGGGCATTCGTGCACGCTAGGCCGCAAGTGTGACAGGCATGTTTCAGCACCCGCCCACTGTCATCGACCCGCCACACGTTCGCAATACCCGTTTCAACGCGTTCCACGAGGCTGCGCGGGTGGTCCGCATGGACCGCCCGGTATCCAGCCATGCACGTCGCGATCGTCACCGAGACCTGGCCGCGCGAGGTCAACGGCGTCGCCCTCACGGTTCAGGCGCTTGCGCGCGGCATCGCGGCGCTCGGCCATCGCGTCGAAGTGCTGCGCCCGCGCCAGCGCGAGGAACTTCCGGCGGAAGCCGGCATCGAGGAAGTGCTGCTGCGCGGCGCGGCGGTGCCGCGCTACCCCGGCCTGCGCTTCGGACTGCCCGCGACCGGATTGTTCCAGCGGCGCTGGACCGAGGGCCCGCCCGACGCGATCTACGTCGCGACCGAAGGCCCGCTCGGCCACAGCGCGCTGCGCGCGGCACGCCGACTGCAGATCCCCGCGTGCACCGGCTTCCACACCCGTTTCGACGATTTCGCGCGCCATTACGGCCTCGGCTTCCTCGCCCCGACCGTATTCGCCTGCCTGCGGCGCTTTCACAACCACGCCGACGCGACCCTCGTGCCGACGCTGGAGCTGGCGGGCTTCCTCGAAGCAAACGGCTTTCGCAACGTGCACCTGCTGCGGCGCGCGGTGGACACGCGCCTGTTCGATCCCTCGCGCCGCGACGCGGACCTGCGTGCAGCCTGGGGCGCCGCGCCCGGCGATCTCGTGGTCGTGCACGTGGGCCGGCTCGCGCCGGAGAAGAACCTCGGACTCGCGCTGCGCGCGTTCGCGGCGATCCGCGCACGCCATCCGCGCACGCGCTGCGTCGTGGTCGGCGACGGCCCCTCGCGCGAAGCCCTGCAGCAGGCGCATCCCGAGGTGCGGTTCACGGGCACGCAGCGCGGCGAGGCGCTCGCGCGGCACTTCGCGAGCGGCGACCTGTTCGTGTTCCCGAGCCTCACCGAGACCTTCGGCAACGTGACGCTCGAGTCGCTCGCGAGCGGGGTTCCCGTGGTCGCGTTCGACTACGGCGCCGCACGCGAGCACCTGCATGGCGCCTGCGCCGGAGCGCGCGTCGCGGTCGGCGATGCGGACGCTTTCGTCGACGCGGCGGTCACGCTCGCGGACCGCATCGTGGATGCCGACGCGGACGACCTCGCCCATCGCCGCGAGCAGGTGCGGGCCGAGGTCGCAGATCTAGGCCAGGCCGATGTCGCCGGCCATTTCGCACGCCTGCTCGACGGCTTGCGCACGCAACGGGAGATGCACGCATGAACGCACGGCGATTCGACCTCGGCGGCGGCGATCGCCGCCTCTGCCTCGCGATGAACCAATGGGTCGCACGGCGCGCGCTGATCCGCCTGTTCCGCATCGTGAGCCGCCTCGGCGATGGCGTGTTCTGGTACGCCTTGATGGCTGCGATCGCACTGCTCGCAGGCGCGCGTGGACCCGCGATCGCGCTGCAGATGGCGTTGACGGGCCTGATCGCGGCGATGCTGTACAGGCTGCTCAAGCGCTGGACGCGCCGGCCACGCCCGTTCCGCGCGCACGCGGCGATCATCGCCTACACCGCGCCGCTCGACGAGTTCAGCTTTCCGTCCGGGCATACCCTGCATGCAGTGACCTTCAGCCTCGTCGCACTGTCGCACCTGCCGATGCTCGCGCCGCTGCTGGTGCCGTTCACGCTGCTGGTCGCGGTGTCGCGCGTCGTGCTCGGCTTGCACTACCCGAGCGACGTGCTCGCCGCGATGCTGATCGGCATCCTGCTCGCGGCGTTGTCGCTGCAGGCCGGAGCATGGCTCGCGCCCGCCTGAGCGCCGGCGCGCTCCCCGTTCCCGTTCGCCCTGGGCGCAGGCCGCCGGCCGAAGTCGAAGTGGCCGGTCGCATCGCGCTGCATGGCGCGTGCCTGCGCTTCGCCGGATTCGAACAGCGCGTCCGCGCACTCGAATTCGGCAGCGCCAGCTTGTCCTGCCGCGAAATCGCGCCGATCGGTGATCCGACGGCGCGTGGCGGAGACGCGGACCTTCACCGCGGCTCCAACGCGCGCAGCCAGAAGCGAAGCCGATGCATGCTCTCCTTCGACTCGCCGACCTCGCGCCAGTCGAGCTCGCAGAACATGTCGTCCTGGCGGCGATAGCCGCGCTTGCTCCAGAAGAGGTCGTTCGCACGGTGGCCCGGCGGCGCGCGCGGATCGTCGGCGCTGCGCTCGACCGCGCAGAACGCGGTCATCGTGTAGCGCCCGAGCCTGCGCGCCCATGCCTCGCGTTCGTCGAAGAAGCGATGGCCGATGCCACGCCCTCGCCAGGCCGGCCGCAGCACCGACTCCCCGAAATAGAACACGCGATCGACCGCGATCGCATGCTGCCGGAACGCATGCTGGAACGAGGGCGCCTCGTCGGCGAGCGGCATGCCGGTCGACGCGCCGACCACCCCGGAGCGGTCCAGCGCGAGCACGAACAGGCTGTCCGGCGACCGCGCGTAGGCCGAGAGGTAGCCGCGCTCGTACGCCGCATCGCCGTCGTAGAGGTAGGGCCAGTCGCGGAACACCTCGATGCGCAGCGCGGCGACCGCGTCGAGGTAGGGGACGATGGCCGTCCCGCTGAAGGTCTGGATGTCGATCATCGCGTGAGGCGGTGCGCTGCGTCCGCGCAGGGCGGCCAGATTACCGCAAGCGCGCGGCGGCGGCGCCCGCGACGAGCCCGCTCGCGAAGCACGCGGTCAGCAGGTAGCCGCCGGTCGGTGCTTCCCAGTCGATCATCTCGCCCGCGCAATGCACCTGCGGCAGCGCGCGCAGTCTCAGATCGTCGTCGAGCGCCTCGAACCGCACGCCACCCGCGCTGCTGATCGCTTCCTCGAGGGGTCGCGCACGCAGCAGGTGCAACGGCAATGACTTGATCGCAGCCGCAGCCCGCACCGGATCGGCGAGCGCGTGCACCGGCGCGCACTCGCGCAGCAACCCGGCGCGCACGCCGTCGATGCCTGCGCGGCGTCGCAGGTGTTCGGACATCGAACGCGTGCCGCGCGGATGCGCAAGATCGCGCTCGAGGCGCTCGATCGCGCGCGCGGGCGCGAGGTCGAGCCGCAACGTCGCCACTCCGTCGCGCGCGATCGCTTCGCGCAGGTCCGCACTCGCCGCGTACACGAGGCTGCCTTCGATGCCGCCCTCGGTCACGACGAACTCGCCTTGCTGGCGCCTCGGGCGACCTTCGACGTCGGTCCATTCGGCCACGACCGGCCGCACCGGCTGACCCGCGTGGCGCTGCCGGAAGTGGTCGCTCCAGGCGACGTCGAAACCGCAATTGGACGGTTGCAACGGCGCGAGCGCCACCCCGCGCGCAGCGAGCAGCGCGGTCCATCGGCCGTCGGAGCCGAGCACCGGCCAGCTGCCGCCGCCGAGTGCGAGCACGACCGCATCGGCTTCGACGTCGACCGCGCCGTCGGGCGTGTCGAACGCGAGTGCACCGCGCGCGTTCCAGCCACGCCACGCGTGGCGCACGTGCAGCCGCACGCCCGACGCGCGCAGCCGGCGCAACCACGCGCGCAGCAGCGGCGCCGCCTTGAGGTCGAGCGGAAACACGCGGCCGGAGCTGCCGACGAAGGTCTCGACGCCGAGTCCACGCGCCCACTCGCGCAACGCGTCGGCGTCGAACCGTCGCAGCCACGCGCCGACTTCATGCGAGCGCGAGCCGTAGCGCCCGGCGAATCGCCCGGGCGGGTCCGAATGCGTGAGGTTGAGCCCGCCCTTTCCGGCGATGAGGAACTTGCGCGCGAAGGAACCCATGCGGTCGTAAACATCGACTTCGGCACCGGCCGCGCGCGCGGACTCGGCCGCCATCAGGCCCGCGGGGCCACCGCCGATCACCGCGATGCGTCGTGCCGGAGGTCCGCCCGCCACGACTCAGGCCGCGCCGACCTGCGCAAGCCAGTCCTGCAGGTTGTAGTAGTTCGTCACGCGCGCGATGCGTCCGTCGCGGATCTCGAAGAACGCGCCTCCCGGGAGCCGGTACGCCTGACCGCGCGCCGCCGGCAGGCCTTCGTCGGTCGCGAGGTAGCGGCCGTGCACGACGTATTCGGCGGCGGCGCGCAAGCCGTCCGCGGAAGCCAGGATCGAGATGTCGCGGAGCTGCTCGGCATAGCAGCGGTCCATGCGCGCGAGGAACGCGCGGAACGCTTCGCGCCCGACTTCGCGCGGCCCCTGGTTGAGGTCGTGCGCGACGTCTTCGGCGAGCAGCGCGAGCATCGCCTCGCGATCGCCACGATTGAACGCATCGTAGTAGCGCTCGATCAGGTGCTGGGCATGCGGCATCGCGGGTTCCGTCGGTGGACGCCGCGAGGCGGCGCGGCGCGCAGTCTAGCAGCCGCGCCGTCGCTGCCCGCATCACCACATGACGCGTACGGCCCAGAACAGTCCGAACAGCGTCCAGAAGCTCTTGCGCAGGCCGCGCAGCAGCAGCCAGACGCCGATGACGGCGAGAACCGCCGGCAGGTAGCGGCCGACCGTCTCGCGCTGCGAGGCGGTGAACTGCGGAAACTCGATGCCCATGTCGTCCTCCGGTTCGCACCCGACGGTGCACGGGGATCATCGACACCGGAAGGCGACCGGACCATCCGCATTGGTCAGGATTCGCGCGTGACGGCTGTCATGCCGAGCGCGATCATTCCTCGACCGGGAACACCTCGGCATCCGGTCCGACGTCGCCGACGACGTCGACGCCCGCGGGTGGCGAAAACCGGAACGCGTCGGCAGCGAGCTTCGGGTTGCGCCGCCAGTCGTCGAAGCGGATCTCGGT
>JAEYZH010000206.1 GCA_023430685.1 Pseudomonadota bacterium
CGCTCGCCCTCGGGCGCGCGCGGCGCGTCGGCGACCGGCGCGACCTGGCCTTCCGCCACCGGCACGTCGGCGCCGGTCACGGCAGCCGCGGGAACGCCCGCGTTCGGCGTCGCGGCGTCGGGCGTGCCGTCGGTCGGGATCGTTGCCGGCGCGTTTGCGGTCGTCGCGGGCGGGCGGTGGTAATCCTCCTGCCACTGCATCCACATCAGGTAGCCGATGAACAGCAGGGCGATCAGGAGCAGGTTGCGGGGACTCGTCATGGGTTCGATTCGGCGCGGTCGCGCGTTGTGGGATCGGCAGCCGCGCGGTGCGCTGCTGTTGCGTTGGCGGTTGCGGCGGGGCCGGGGCGGCCGAGCGGGGGCGCGCGGCGGGGCGTCAGGCGCGCATTGTGCCGGCCGTGCGCGTGTCGTTCAATGCGGCGACGCGCTGCCACAGCCGCTCGAGCTCGTCGCGCAGCTCCGCATTGCTGCGCCGGTCGGCATCGCTGCGCGCGATCAGCAGGATGTCGCAGGTCGGGAGCGCCGCGCGATGGTGCCGGAAGCTGTCGCGCGCGATGCGCTTGATGCGGTTGCGGCGCACCGCGCGCTTGGATACGCGCCGCGAGACGGCGAGGCCGAGGCGGGCGCAGGCGGTGGTCGAAGCGGCGGGCGCGACTTCGGCGGCGAAGCTCTGGCTGCCGATGCGGCGGCTGATGCCGCGCAGGCGGGCGAAGTCGGCGGGGGTCAGCAGGCGCGCCGCGCGCGGGAACCGGGCGCGCGTCATGCCGGGAGGTGCTGCAGTCAGACCGCGAGGCGCTTGCGGCCCTTGGCGCGACGCGCATTGATGACCTTGCGGCCGCCGCGGGTCTTCATGCGGGCGCGAAAGCCGTGGTCGCGTGCACGCTTGAGGTTGCTCGGCTGGTAGGTGCGCTTGGTGGCCATGGGAGTCGCCGGAAACGGGAAAAAGGGCGCGGATGATAGGCGGCACGGGTGCGCAGTGTCAAACCAGGTGGGTGCGCCTCGTCGGCGCGGGCCGGGCGGGCGCAGGTCCCCATGCTGCTAGACTGCACGGTCCGCCCGTCCGCGCGTGATCGTCCGCGCCGGCGTCGGCGCACTGGAATCCCCAATACCGATGAGCGAGCTCTGGCGCCGCTGTCTGTCCCGCCTCGAGGCGGAGCTCAGCGCGGAGGACATCCATACCTACATCGCGCCGCTGCAGGCGAGCGAGGGGGCCGACGGCATCACCTTGTGGGCTCCGAACGAGTACACGATGGAAACCGTGCGCGAGCGCTTCCTCGAGCGCATTCGGCTCGTGCTCGGGCACGTCGCGGGCGGCGAGCGCGGCGTGCAGCTGCAGGTCGGCGCGGCGCGCGGTGCGCGCGAGGCTTCGCGCCCGGCGCCACGCGCGCGTGCAACGCCCTCGCGCGACGCGGCCGAACCCAGCCTCGACCCGCATTACACGTTCGAGAACTTCGTCGAAGGCAAGTCGAACCAGCTCGGCAAGGCCGCCGCGACCCAGGTTGCGATGAACCCGGGCCGCGCCTACAACCCGCTGCTGCTGTACGGCGGAACCGGGCTCGGCAAGACCCACCTCATGCATGCGGCCGGCAACCTCATGCGTGCGAACCGGCCCGGCGTGAAGATCCTGTACCTGCGTTCGGAACAGTTCGTCAGCGGCATGGTGCGCGCGCTGCAGCAGAAGGGCATGGACGACTTCAAGCGTCGCTTCCGTTCGGTCGATGCCCTTCTGATCGACGACATCCAGTTCTTCGCGGGCAAGAACACGACGCAGGAAGAGTTCTTCCACACCTTCAATGCGCTGTTCGAGGGCAAGCAGCAGATCATCCTCACCTGCGACCGCTATCCGAAGGAAGTGGACAACCTCGAGCCACGGCTGAAGTCGCGCCTGGGCTGGGGGCTGTCGGTCGCGATCGAGCCGCCGGACTTCGAGACACGCGCGGCGATCGTGCTCGCGAAGGCGCAGGCGAAGGGCGTGGAACTGCCCGAGGATGTTGCGGTGCTGATGGCCAAGCGCATGCGGTCGAACGTGCGCGACCTCGAAGGTGCGCTCAACACGTTGGTCGCGCGCGCGAATTTCGAGGGTCGGCGCATCGGGCTCGAGTTCGCCCAGGAAACGCTGCGCGACCTGCTGACCGTGCACGCGCAGGCGATCTCGATCCCCAACATCCAGAAGACCGTGGCAGACTACTACCAGCTTCGCCTGACCGACCTGCTGTCGATCAAGCGCAGCCGTTCGATCGCGCGACCGCGGCAGGTTGCGATGAGCCTGGCGAAGGAACTGACCGAACACAGCCTGCCGGAAATCGGGGATGCTTTCGGCGGTCGCGACCATACGACGGTGCTGCATGCCTGCCGCACGATCCGCGACCTGCGCGAGACCGACGGCAAGATCCGGCAGGACTGGGAGAAGCTGATCCGCGTGTTGACGGAGTGAAGGTTCGAGGGGTGGACGCCCTGTGGATATCGTGTGGGCGGACCGCCGTGCGAAATTTGATCCACAGTTCGCCCACAGGCGGCCGAGTGCGTTTTCCCGCTAGCTGTTCCAGGACAACTGTTTGATTCTTAACATGAAAGTTGGGAATTGCGGTGTGTCCACAGCACCAGCAACAAACAATCCTTCCACATGAAAGACAAACCTTGAAACAGGACCTGCAGACCATGCGATTCAGCATCCAGCGAGAGGCCTTCCTGAAGCGTTTGCAGCATGTGGTGGGCGTCGTCGAGCGGCGCCAGACCCTGCCCGTGCTCGCGAACCTGCTCGTCGTCGTGGATGGCGAAGGCGTGTCGCTGACCGGAACGGATCTCGAAGTCGAGATGGTCGCGCGCACGGCAGCCGAGGATCTGGTTGCGGGCGAAGTCACGGTACCGGCACGCAAGCTGTTCGACATCTGCCGCGCGCTGCCCGATGGTTGCCGCATCAAGCTCGAGCAGAACGGCGAGCGTGTCGTGCTGAGCGCCGGTCGCAGCCGTTTCACGCTCGCGACGTTGCCGGCCACCGAATTCCCGACGATCGAGAACATCGAACTCGTCGAACGCGTGAGCCTGCCCGAAGCGACGTTGAAGGAATTGATGGAACGCACCGGTTTCGCAATGGCGAACCAGGATGTGCGCTACTACCTCAACGGCATGCTGCTCGACCTGCGCGAGAACGCATTGCGCTGCGTCGCGACGGACGGGCATCGGCTCGCGCTCGCCGAGACCCGGGTCGAGACGCGCGTGAGTGCACCGCGCCAGGTGATCGTGCCGCGCAAGGGCATCAACGAACTGCAGGGCCTGTTCGAGCCCGGCGAGGGCGTGGTCGAGCTCGAGTTCGCGCGCAATCACCTGCGCGTGCGTCGCGGCGACGTCACGTTTACCTCCAAGCTCATCGACGGCCGTTTCCCCGACTACGAAGCCGTGATCCCGATCGGTGCCGACAAGGAAGTGCGCGTTCATCGCGACGACATGCGCGCGGCACTGCAGCGCGCGGCGATCCTGTCGAACGAAAAATATCGCGGCGTCAAGCTCGAGGTCGGTCCGAACCGCATGCGCATCGTGGCCCACAACCCCGAGCAGGAAGAGGCGGTCGAGGAGATCGAAGCGAAGACCGGCGTCTCCGACCTCAGCGTGGGTTTCAACGTGAACTACCTGCTCGACGCGCTCGGTGCGCTCGGCGGCGACGAGGTCCTGTTGTGCCTGCGCGATGGCCAGTCGAGCTGCCTCGTGCGCAAGCCCGAGACCGATGACGTGCGCCACGTGATCATGCCGCTGCGGCTCTGAAGCCGCCCGTGGCCGCGCCTGCGGCCACCTGTCCATCCGCAGTGGAACTGCTGACGTTGAGGATCGAGAACCTGCGCGTGTTCGCGCAGGAGGAGATCGCGTTCGCGCCGCGCTGGAACCTGCTCACAGGGGGCAATGGTTCCGGCAAGACGAGCGTGCTCGAGGCGGCTTTCCTGCTTTCGCACGGGCGCTCTTTTCGAACCTCCGCGCGTGAAGCACTCGTTCGCCATGGCGAAACCGGGTACTCGGTGTTCGGCGAGGTCGCGGATCGGTCCGGCATGCGGCGCGTCGGGATTGCCCGCGGCGCGCGTCGGCTGGAGGCGCGGCTGGACGGGCAGGGCGTCGGGATCGGCGAACTCATGCGTCACGCGGCGGTGCTCTGTTTCGAACCGGGTTCGCACGAGCTCATTGCGGGTCCTTCGGATGAACGCCGGCGCTTCCTCGACTGGGGCGTGTTCCACGTGGAACATGACTTCCTCGCGGTCTGGCGCCGCTACCAGCGCGCGCTCAGGCAACGCAATGCATTGCTCCGTTCCGACGCGAGCCCAGCCGAGTTCGCGGGCTGGGATCTGGAACTGGCCGCCGCCGCGGAGCCGCTCGCGCACATGCGCGAGGCGTACTTCGAGGCTTTGTCCCCTTGGCTGCGCGCACTGCTGCGCGAGTTGCTGCCCGAGCTTGGAGAGCCCGCGCTCGCGTTCGACGCGGGTTTCCCGACAGGGCAATCCCTGCTCCAGACGCTGGCGATCCGGCGCGAACGCGACCTCGCGCGGGGCCATACCGGGGCAGGGCCGCACCGATCGGATTTTCGGCTCGCGTTCCCTTCTGCGCCGCGCCGCGAGCACCTCTCGCGGGGACAGGAGAAACTCTGCGCGTTCGCGCTGGTCATGGCGCAGGCGCGGCTGTTCGCGGCCACGTGTGGCGAGTGGCCGGTGCTTGGTCTCGATGATCTTGCTTCGGAGGTCGACGCGGTGCACCAGGCTCGCATCATCGCGGTCGTCGATGCGAGCGGCGCCCAGGTCATCGCGACCGGCACGTCCGCGCCCGCCGGCCTCTCCGACGTGGCGACGCCGGTCGCGAGGTTCCACGTGGAACAGGGCAAGGTCGCGCGACTGGTATAATTGTCCGATTGCAGTCCGTCATCCGGCCGTCGCTCCCGACGGCCGCCCCGGGCGCGCGCGGAGATGGCATGAGCGACCAGTACGATTCCAGTAAAATCAAGGTCTTGAAAGGCCTCGAAGCCGTGCGCAAGCGGCCCGGCATGTACATCGGCGACACGGATGACGGCACCGGCCTGCACCACATGGTGTTCGAAGTCGTCGACAACTCGATCGACGAGGCGCTCGCGGGCTATTGCGACCACGTGATCGTGACGATCCTTGCCGACGGTTCGGTCGAGGTTTCCGACAACGGACGCGGCATCCCGGTCGACATCCAGCCCGAGGAGGGCCGTTCGGCCGCCGAGGTCGTGATGACCGTGCTGCACGCGGGCGGCAAGTTCGACGACAACAGTTACAAGGTGTCCGGCGGCCTGCATGGCGTCGGCGTATCGGTCGTCAACGCGCTCTCGGACCACCTGTGGCTGACGATCCATCGCGACGGCAGCGAACACCGGCAGGAGTATGCGCACGGCGAGCCGCTGTATCCGCTCAAGGTCGTCGGGCCCTCGACGAAGCGCGGCACCACCGTGCGCTTCCATCCGAGCAGCGGCACCTTCACCAACCTCGAATTCCATTACGACATCCTCGCCAAGCGCCTGCGCGAGCTGTCGTTCCTCAATTCCGGCGTCAAGATCGAGCTCGTCGACGAGCGCACCGACAAGCGCGACGTGTTCCAGTACGAGGGCGGCATCCGCTCGTTCGTCGAGCACCTGGCCCAGCTGAAGACGCCGTTGCACGCGAAGGTGATCAACTTCAGCGCGCAGCACGAGGGCATCACGGTCGACGCCGCGCTGCAGTGGACCGATGCCTACCAGGAAACGGTGTTCTGCTTCACCAACAACATCCCGCAGCGTGACGGCGGCACCCATCTCGCGGGGTTCCGCGGCGCGCTCACGCGAACGCTCTCCAATTACATCGAGGCCGCCGGCCTGCAGAAGACCGCGAAGGTCGCGTTGTCGGGGGACGACATGCGCGAGGGGCTGATCGCGGTGCTGTCGGTCAAGGTGCCCGACCCGAAGTTCTCGTCGCAGACCAAGGACAAGCTCGTCTCGAGCGAGGTCAAGGGGATCGTGGAGTCGGTGATGAACCAGAAGCTCGAGGAGTTCCTGCTCGAGCATCCGCAGGAAGCGCGCGCGATCGCGGCCAAGGTCGTCGACGCCGCGCGTGCACGCGAAGCCGCGCGCAAGGCGCGCGAGATGACGCGGCGCAAGGGTGCGCTCGACATCGCGGGTCTGCCGGGCAAGCTCGCCGACTGCCAGGAAAAGGACCCCGCGCTGTCGGAACTGTTCATCGTCGAGGGTGATTCGGCGGGCGGCTCGGCCAAGCAGGGCCGCAACCGCAAGAACCAGGCGATCCTGCCGCTCAAGGGCAAGATCCTCAACGTCGAACGCGCACGCTTCGACCGCATGCTGGGTTCGGCCGAGGTCGGCACGCTGATCACCGCGCTCGGCACCGGCATCGGCAAGGACGAGTTCAACATCGACAAGCTGCGCTACCACCGCATCATCATCATGACCGACGCGGACGTCGACGGATCCCACATCCGCACGCTGCTCTTGACCTTCTTCTACCGCCAGATGCCCGAGCTGATCGAACGCGGCCACGTCTACATCGGCATGCCGCCGCTGTACAAGCTCAAGCAGGGCAAGCAGGAGCTCTACCTCAAGGACGACCCGGCGCTCAACGCATACCTGATCTCGAATGCGGTCGACGGCGCCGAACTCGCCTACGATCCCGACGCGCCGGCGATCAGCGGCACCGCCCTCGAACAGCTGATGCTGGCATGGCGGGCCGCGCTCGATCAGATCGATCGCCTCGCGTTCCGCTTCGATGCGACCTTCCTCGGGGCGTTGCTGGAGACGCCACTGCCGGCCGACGGTTGGCAGGACGCGGACGCGCTCGAGTCCTGGGTCGATCGCCTGCGCAGCGCGCTCGACGCCAGCGGACTCGGTCGTCCGCGTTACACGCTGACGGCCGAGTCGGCGGGCGAGGGCCAGTCCGGCGCGCTCGTGATAGAGCGCGACCAGCACGGCCTGCGCCACACGCAGTCGCTGTCGGCGACATTCCTGACCGCACCCGAGTTCCGCCCGATCGTCGAAGCCGCGAGCCGCATCGCGGGACTCGTCCAGCCGGGTGCCCTGCTGCGGCGCGGCAACAAGACCCAGCCGGTCACGAGCTTCCGCCAGTCCTACGAATGGCTGATGGAGGAAGCCCGCCGCGGGCGCACGATCCAGCGCTTCAAGGGCCTCGGCGAAATGAATCCCGAGCAGCTCTGGGAAACCACGGTCAATCCCGACACGCGCCGACTCATGCAGGTCAGCATCGAGGACGCGGTCGCGGCCGACCAGATCTTCTCGACGCTGATGGGCGACGTGGTCGAGCCGCGACGCGCGTTCATCGAACAAAACGCGTTGCGCGTGGCCAATCTCGACGTCTGAGGGGTGGAGTCGCTGCTGCAATGCACCAGCGGCGGCGCACGGCGCGTGCTTGTGCCGTTCACGGACGCGGCGTTAACCTCGGCCCTCTTTTTTTTCGTCGCACGCCAAACTGCGACGCTCTTCGTATGTTCAAGGGGTACGACATGAAGCTGACGAAGTGGTTGCTGACGATCCTGTGCCTCGCCGGACTCGCATTCGGTTCGGCGCTGGCCGCCGCCAAGGACAAGAAGGCCAACGAGTATCCCGACGCGACGCGCAAGGATCCGAAGGTCAGCATGTCCGAGCGCGACCAGAAGAACCTCAACAAGGCGACCGACCTCGTCAACGAAGGCAACGCCGAAGAAGCCGAACCGCTGATCCGCAAGGTGCTCGACGACGGCAAGGCGAGCAAGTACGCGCTCGCGTTCGCGCACCAGCTGATGGCGCAGATCCATTGGGACCGCGAGCAGGGCGAGCAGGCGATCAGCGAATACAAGGCCGCGATCGCGCTCGACGCGCTGCCGAACGACGGGCAGTTCCAGCTCGTCTACGCGCTCGCGCAGACCCAGGTGCAGGAAGAGAAGTACGAGGACGCTCTCGCGACGCTCGCGGAATGGGAAAAGCTCACCGGCAAGCAGACCGCCGACGAACTCGCGCTGAAGGCGAACGTGCACTATCGCCTGGACCAGTTCCAGCCCGCGATCGACACGATGAAGAAGGCGATTTCGATGACCGACACGGTCAACGACAGCTGGACGCAGATCCTGATGGCCAGCTACTTCGAGCTCGACCAGTACGACGAAGCCGCGAAGATCGTGCAGGAGCAACTCGCGAAGAACCCGAACGACAAGAAGCTCGTGAACCAGCTCGCGACGATCTACATCCAGGGCGACAAGTTGCCGCAGGCACTCGAAGTGCTCGCGAGCGCCAAGTCGAAGGGATTGATCACTACGGGTGACGACTACACCCAGCTGGCCAAGCTCTACGCGAATGCGGAGAACCCGAAGGAAGCCGCAGGCCTGATGAAGGAAGGCTTCGCGAAGGGCGTGATCGCGCAGAACTACGACAACTACAAGCTCATGGGCGACGTCTGCAGCCAGGCCGAGGATGACGCCTGCGCGATCGAGGGCTACACCAAGGCCGCGCCGCTCGGGCAGGACGGCAACGTCGACTACCAGCTCGGCTATCTCCTCTATTACGGCGAGAAGTCCGCCGACGCGATCGCAGCGCTCGATCGCGCGATCTCGCGAGGCGGGCTGCGCCAGGAAGGCGAGGCCTACCTGCTGCGCGGCGATGCGAAGAACGACCTCGGGCAGGACGCGGCTGCACTCGCCGACTGGCGCAAGGCGCAGGGCTTCCCGAGCACCAAGGTCATGGCCGACCAGCGCATCAAGGCCGCGACCGGTGGCGTGAAGATCAAACGCGCCAGGAAGAATTGATTCGGCGACCGGACGACGCCGGCCCGCCACGCGCACGCGAATGCGCGATACGCGCCCGTCCACGGCGGACGCGTATTGCAGGCACGCGCAAACCCGGCGCGCAAGGATCGAAACACAACTCCATAATCCACTACGTCTGGCGCGGTCGCGCCGCTTGTCGCGGGGGCACGGTGTGTTGTACCGTGCCCCGCTCACCGCGCTCAGGCCCCCTGGGGGAACCGGGGCTTGAATCGACGGCGCTGCCCGCGCAGCCGCACAGACACACTCTCGTTGGTCAACACTGATGGCTGATACCTACCAATCTGGCGGCGACTCTTCGTTCAGCTGGCGGCGCGTCACTGCGTTCGCAAGCGCGTTCGCGCTGCATGCATTCGCGTTCGCGATGATGATGGCGCCGGTCGCACCGCCGCCGCCGAAGGACAAGGCCATCGACCGCAAGGTCACGGTCGAGTTCATCGAACCGCCGCCGCCGCCACCGCCGCCGCCGCCACCACCGCCGGAGCCGCCGAAGAAGCCGCCGCCGAAGGTGATCGAGAAGATCAAGCCGCCACCGACTCCGCCACCACCGGAGCCGCCGCCGCCTGTCGTGACCGAAGAGGCGTCGCCGATGTCGGTTCCGGCACCGCCACCAGCGCCTCCGGCACCGCCGGCGCCGCCGGCCGACATCGCGCCGAGCGAAAACATCAGCTACCGTAGGATGCGCCCGCCGAAGTATCCGCCGCAGGCGGTGCGACAGCGCCAGCAGGGCAAGGTGATCCTGAAGGTCCTGGTCGGCCTCGACGGCACGCCGGAAGACGTCACCGTCGAAAAATCCAGCGGTTCGCGGCTGCTCGATCAGGCCGCGATCACTGCAGTGAAGACCTGGAAGTTCAATCCGGGTTCAAAGGGTGGCAAACCCAGCCGTGGGTATGCCTTGGTTCCGATCGAGTTCAATCTGTCTAATTAAGGTAGAGCCATGCAGCAAGATGCCTCTCAGACCCCCGCAGCGGCTCAGCCAGCTGTCATTCCGGCGCCGGGCGGCGGCAACAACGCCGCCGCGATGAGCCAGATGGGCTTCGCCGACCTGATCCAGAACTTCGACGTCCTGGGCTGGATCGTATTCATCACGCTCTGCGTGATGTCGATCGCGTCGATCTACTTCATCGTCGCCAACTTCCTGCGCAACTCGATGATCCGGGCGCGCATGGAGAAGGTCATCAACACGTTCTGGGACACGCCGTCGGCGCAGGACGCCGTGCGCTTCCTCGAGGACCAGCCCAAGGGCGAACCGTTCTCGAAGATCGCGCTCGACGCCGCGCAGGCCGCCGCGCACCACCAGCGCAACGAAGGCAGCCGCCTGGTCGAGGCGCTGAACCGTTCGGAGTTCATCGATCGCGCGCTGCGCCAGGCCGTCGCCCGCGAGAGCCTGCGCCTCGAAGGCGGCATGACCGTGCTCGCCACGGTCGGTTCGTCGGCGCCGTTCGTCGGCCTGCTCGGTACCGTCTGGGGCATCTACCACGCGCTGATCAAGATCGCCGCGTCGGGCAACGCCTCGATGGAAGCGGTCGCGGGCCCGGTCGGCGAAGCGCTGATCATGACCGCGTTCGGCCTGTTCGTCGCGATTCCCGCGGTGCTCGCGTACAACTTCTTCGTGCGCCAGAACCGCGTGATCTACGCGCGCTTCGACGAATTCGCGCATGACCTGCACGATTTCTTCGCGACCGGTTCGCGCGTCGATGGCGGCGCGGTCCCGGTCGCCGCCGCGAGGAAGTAAGCCATGGCAATGAGTTCGGGTGGTTCGGGCGGCGGCCCGATGGCGGAAATCAACGTCACGCCGCTCGTCGACGTGATGCTGGTGCTGCTGATCATCTTCATGATCACGGCGCCGCTGATGTCGCACAAGATCCGCATCGACCTGCCGCAGGCGAATCCGAATACGCAGGACACCAATCCTCCGGATCCGATCGACCTCGCGGTCAAGGAGAACGGCGACCTGTTCTGGAACGACGAACCGGTGACCGAAGCGATCCTGCAGGCCCAGCTGCGCGTGGCCGCGCAGAAGAGCCCGCAGCCGGAGCTCCAGATCCGCGCGGACAAGACGACGCAGTACCAGAAGATCGCGACCGTGATGGCCGACGCGAAGGTCGCCGGCATGGTCAAGATCGGCTTCATCACGACGGGTGCCGGCGGGGAGTAAGCCCGCCCACCGTGTCGGACCAGACGGCGCCGCGGCAACGCGGCGCCGTTTTGTTTGTAGCGCGCGCGACCCTCCGGAACCACCCTCGAGCTGCTCTGTAGGAGCCCACCCTGTGGGCGATCCGCGCATGAAACCGGCAGTCTGTCGACAGTCGGGTTTCCGCGATCGCGCACAGGGTGCGCTCCTACACGGCCTGTGCCAGCGACGTTCGTGATCGTCGATTAGACGTCCCGCACGGTCGAGACCACGCGACGTGCATTATTCCGACAGGATCCTGAGGTAACTGCGCACGGTCGGCGCAAGGCCGTCGTAGATCGCCTCGGAAAACAGCGCGTGTCCGATCGACACTTCGGCGAGGAACGGGATCGCCCGCTTCAACGTGCCGAGGTTGTGCTGGTCGAGGTCGTGGCCCGCGTTGACGCCGAGGCCGGCCGCGCGCGCGCGTTCCGCGCTGCGTACGCAGTCCGCGAGCGCATCCGCGTGGTCGCCGCGCGCGAAGGCGGCGGCGTACGGTTCGGTGTAGATCTCGATGCGATCCGCGCCGATCCCGGCGAGGCGCTCGAGGCCGTCGCAGCCCGCGTCGACGAACACGCTGACGCGACACCCGAGTGCCTTGAGTTCGCGCACCACGGGCGCGAGCCGCGCGGCGTCACGCACGAGGTCGAAGCCATGGTCGGAGGTCAGTTGCGCGTCGCCGTCCGGCACCAGCGTCGCCTGCGCGGGGCGCACGCGCCGCACGAGCTCGATGAAGCCCGGATAGCCGCCGCGCGCAGGTGCGAACGGGTTGCCCTCGAGGTTGTACTCGACGCCGCCGAGCACGCGCGCGATGCGCTCGACGTCGTCGACGCGGATGTGCCGCTGGTCCGGTCGCGGATGCACGGTGATGCCATCGCAACCTGCCTCGACGGCGACGCGCGCGGCCACGACCGGATCCGGCCACGCGTGCCCGCGCGAGTTGCGCAGCACCGCGACCTTGTTGACGTTGACGCTGAGGGCTGTCACGCGGCATCCGGGCTTCGGGGATTCGCAAAAGCATAAAGGGCCCGCTGGCCGGTTGCACCCGGCCAGCGAGCCCTCGATACGCATCCTTCAGTGGATCAACGCGGGGTTCGGATCAAGCGAAGGCGCCCTGCCGAATCGTGAGTCACCCACCCCGCGGGCCCTCTTACCTGCACGCCTCCGCCACCTGCTTCCAGGCGACCGGCTCCCAGTACGCGCCGCCACTCGGGTTGTCGCGCTGTTCCGGGATCAGGCGTGCGGCGACGAGGGTCGTCGTGTCGGGAGCGACGTCGATCGTCAGCGTCTTGTAGCGCTGCGTCGCGGGACCCGATGCGCGCGCGCGGTCGCTGAAGCCGAGATAGCGGTCCTCGATGTCCTCGGCCACCTTCACCACGTGCGAGCCCGCCGCCACCCGGTACGACTTCGCGCCATCCGGCCCCGGCGTGGTGCCGTCGATGCTGATGATCCTGGCCGCGTGCAACTGCTGCTGCCTCGGCGCGGTGTCGAAATCGCTGATGCGCCCGCAGCCGGCGACTGCATCGTCGCCACGGTCGGCCGTGCGCACGCCGGGCGAGGCGGCCGCGAGTTGCGTGCCGGAACCGACCGTGAGCCGCATCGGCGGCAGCTCGATGCTGCGCAACGGACCCGACAACGTCCGGGTCGTGCCCTCGCGCTGCACGTAGAACGCGAGCGGGCTGCCGTCCGGCAATCCATCGACGCTCCGACGCAAGGTCGCGCCGCCGTCGGCGCGGGCGAGCGAAGTGCCGTTGAGCGCGAGCAGCGTGTCCCCTGCGCGCAGGCCGATGCGCTCGGCACCGCCACCGGGCGTCACCGCGAGCACGCGCAACCCGCGCTCGTCGGCGTGCGCGCTGTCGACGAGCAGGCCGAGGTCCGCGACGCGCCGCGCGGGCGCACCCACTTCGAGCGAGTCCTCGCCGTCGAACGCGCCGCTCTGGATCAGCTCGGTCATGATGGCATCGAGTTCGCCACGCAGGCGCTGCTCGACCTGCGCATCGGAAGCGAACGCGGGCGCGACCGCGCCGCACGCGAGTGCGACCAGCAGGGCCAGTGCACCGGCCGGACGCGTGGAATACATCGTGGGGGTCTTCATGGTCTCTCCGTGCATCGATCCTGTCCGGTTCAAATCCGGGTAAGCGTCGCGACCGCTTCGACGGTCGTGCCGTCCTGTGCGCGGACCAGCAGTCCGCGCAGCGCCTGGTTGCGCTGTTGCCAGAGCGGCGCGACTTCGTCGGCGCGCGCGCCGCGGTCATAGGCCGCCTGCAACGCCGCATCGATCGCGCGCAGCCGCGCAGTCGGCAATGGACGCGCTTCGGCCGCCACGCGCAGCCACTCGGCCTCGAGCGCGCGCGACTCGCGTTCACCCGCAGCCACCGCGTCGATCCGCGCATCCGGCGCCGGCGCGCGCGGCAGCACGAGTACCGCCGCGAACAGTGCCGCGGCCACGGCCGCGCCGCCCGCACCGAAAAGCCCGCGGCGACGTCGCTGGCGCGCCCGCTGCGCCGCGCTGATGCGCGACCACAATGCCGGATCCGGGGTGAACTCCGGCAGTCTCGAAAAATCCAGGTGCCGCCTCATGCCACGCACTCCATCATGGATCCAGCTCCGCGATTTCGGAGCCATCATCGTTGCCCAGACGCTTCAACGCGCGCGCGAGGATCGACTTCGACCAGCTCTCGCTCTGCCCGAACAACTCGGCCAGCTCGCGGTGCGTGTAACCTTCGACCTCGTGCAGGATCACCACCGCGCGCGCCCGTTCGGGCAAGCGCGCGAGCAGCGACCATGCATCGGCCCGATCCTCGGCTGCCGACTCGGCAACCGGCATCGCTTCGAACAGCGCCTCTGCATCGTCGCCGCGGAAGCGTTGCCGCGCGCGCACGACGTCGATCGTCGCGTTCGCGGTCATCCGCTTGAGCCAGGCGCCGAACGGCGCCTCGCCGCGGTAACCGCGCAACGTCGCGAACATCTTCAGGAACACCTCCTGCACGATGTCCTCGGCCGCCGCGGGCTCGCCGAGCACGCGCAGCGCGAGCGTATAGCAGGCGCCGCCGAAACGCTGGTAGATCATCGCGAATGCCGCCATGTCGCCACGCTTCGCGCGTTCGAGCGTGATGCGGTCGAGCGCCTGGCCGAAGCCCGCGACTGCGCGGGAGCCGTCCGCCATGGGGGTCTGTCCGTCTGCCATCGTGCTCACAAGGACGGCCGCGCGTGCACGAACGTCGCAAGCCGCGCGTGCGGCAGCGTGTACGCGCGCACCGGCCGCGGCGCGCCGCGCCAGGCCAGCGTCGCGACCAGCAGGGCGGCCGGCGCGAGCGCGTGAAGCTGCCAGTGCGGATGCGCGAGCGGTCCGCGCAGGGCGCCGATCCGCCCGTTCGCATCGAGACCGAATTCGACGCGCGCGAGCCCGAACGACAGGCCCTCGCCGAGCGCCTTCAGCACCGCCTCCTTGCGCGTCCACAGCTCGAGGAACCGCTCGCGGCGCAGCCCCGGTTCGAGCCGGGCCAGCGTGCGCGCCTCCGCCGGCGCGAAGTGGCGCGCCGCGATCGCGTCGAGCGCGACGCGCCGGTCGACGCGCTCGAGATCCACGCCGACCGCCTGGCCGCGCGCGAACGCGAGCAGCACGTCGGAACCGGCGTGGCTCAGGTTGAACTCGAGCCCACCGAGCGCGGGAGCGAATGGCTTGCCCTGCGCGCCGCGCTCGATCGCTGGCGCGCAGTCGCGCCCTGCGTAGGCACACAGCAGCGCCTCGAGCGCGGCGCGCGCGCGTGCCGCCACCTCGGCCGGACGCGTGCCGGCATGGCCGAGGTGCCACACATGCACGTCGTCGGCGAGCACCGGCGCCGCGTCCGGGGGAGGGGAAAATCCAAGCGGGGCCGCGGCGGTCATGCCGCCATGCTTGGTGCGGTTGCGTTCCGCGTCAAGCGCGGCGTGGCTCCGCGCCGGCCTACAATGCAGCCCGGAGGAGGAGGCGCGATGATCCCCGGCTGGCTCTTGATGCTCGTGTCGGTGGCCTACGTGGCCGCGCTGTTCGCGATCGCGTACTTCGGCGACCGCCATCCGCTCTATCCCGCGCGCGCGTGGCTGCGGCCGATCGTCTACAGCCTCGCGCTCGCGGTGTACTGCTCGTCGTGGACGTTCTACGGCGCGGTCGGCAGCGCCGCGCGCGACGGACTGTCGTACCTGCCGATCTATCTCGGCCCGATCCTGTTGTTCGTGTTCGGATTCGGCCTGCTCGAGCGCCTCGTGCTCGTCGCGAAGGAACGCAACGTCACCTCGATCGCGGACTTCATCGCCTCGCGCTTCGGCAAGTCGCATGCGCTCGCGGCGCTGGTCACGGTGATCGCCGTGACGGCCGCGGTGCCTTACCTCGCACTGCAGCTCAAGGCCGTCTCGATGAGCTTCGACGTGCTCACCGGCGCGGTCGGCACGCATCCGAACTGGCTCGGCGACAGCGCGTTGTACGTCGCGTTGCTGCTCGCGGTGTTCTCGATCCTGTTCGGCACGCGCGGCATCGACGCGACCGAACACCACCATGGCATGATGCTCGCGATCGCGGCCGAGTCGATCGTGAAACTGGCCGCATTCATCGCGATCGGGGTCTACGCGCTGAACGCGGGCGGCGGGCTGGCCGACTTCACCGCGCCGCTCGAGGCGGCGGCCGCGTCGGGACTGCCGACCGGCTTCCTCGCGCAGACCGGACTCGCGCTTGCGGCGATCTTCTGCCTCCCACGCCAGTTCCAGGTCGCGGTCGTCGAATGCGAGAACCCCGCGGACCTGCGCCGCGCGCGCTGGATGTTCCCGCTCTACCTGCTGATCATCTCGGCGCTGGTGCTGCCGATCGTCGCGGCGGGTGCGCGCGCCGCGGGCAGCGCGGAGGTCGCGGCGGATGCCTGGCTGCTGTGGCTGCCACTCGCCAACGGCGACCACCTGCTCGGGGTGTTCGCCTACATCGGCGGCTTCTCGGCCGCGACCGGCATGGTCATCGTCGCGTCCGTCGCGCTCGCGACGATGGTCAGCAACGACCTCATGATGCCGCTGCTGCTGCGCGTGCGCGCCCTCAGGCTCGAACAGCGCGCGGACCTTTCGCTGCTCGTGCTGCGCATGCGCCGCGTGGTGATCGTGCTGCTCGCGCTGCTTGCATTCACCTACTACCGCAACACCACCCATTCGCAGAACCTCGCCGCCATCGGCCTGCTCGCGTTCGCGGCGGTGGCACAGTTCGCGCCTTCGATCGTCTGCGGCCTCTACTGGCGCGGCGCGAGCCGCACCGGCGTGATCGCGGGCCTCTGCGCGGGCTTCGGCATGTGGATCTACACCCTGCTGCTGCCCTCGCTCGCGCTCGCGGGCTGGCTGTCGACCGGCTGGGTGTCGGACGGGCCCTTCGGCGCGACCTGGCTCAAGCCGCATGCGTTGTTCATGATGAGCGGCTGGGACCCGGTCACGCACGGCGCGTTCTGGTCGCTGCTGGTCAACGTCGCGGGCTGCGTCTTCGTTTCGCTGCGCTTCCGGCCTGGCGTCGAGGAGCGCCTGCGTGCGGCGAGTTTCCTCGACCCGTTCGCGTCGCGCGCGAGCGGCGTCGGCGAATGGGGCGGGCGCGTGCGCGTGGCCGATCTCGTCGCGATCGCGGAAAGGATCCTCGGCGAGCGCAACGCCGCGCGCGCGTTCGCCGACTACGCGCAGGTGAGCGGGTACCCGATGACGCCCGACAGCATCGCCGACCGCGCGCTCGTGCAGTACACCGAACGCGCGCTGGCCGGCGCGATCGGCGCCGCCTCGGCGCGGCGCATGCTGACCAGCGCGCTGCGCGGCACCGGCCTCGACCTGTCCGAAGCCGCGACCCTGCTCGACGAGGCGTCGCAGGAACTGCGCTTCAACCGCGAGCTCCTCAGCGTCACGTTCGACAACATGGCGCAGGGAATCAGCGTGGTCGACCGCGACCTGCGCATCGTCGCGTGGAACCGCCGCTACCTCGACCTGTTCGACTATCCCGAGGGCTACGTGTACGTCGGTCGCCCGGTCGCCGACCTGATCCGCCACAACGCCGCGCGCGGCCTGCTCGGCCCGGGCGAGGTCGAGCTGCAGGTGCGCCGGCGCATGCACCACCTGCGTCGTGGCACGCCGCATGTCTACGTGCGCGAGCGCAGCGATGGTCGCATGATCGAAACGCGCGGCGATCCGCTGCCGGGGGGCGGTTACCTCACGACATTCAGCGACATCACGCCCTACAAGCATGTCGAGAACGCGCTGCGCGAAGCGAACGAAACGCTCGAGCAGCGCGTCGTGCAGCGCACGGGCGAACTGGAGCTCGCGCTGGTCGCGCAGCGCCGCGCGGTGCGCCAGGCCGAAGCCGCGAACCAGTCGCGCACGCGCTTCCTCGCGGCCGCGAGCCACGACCTGCTGCAGCCGCTCAACGCGGCGCGCCTGTTCGCTTCGGCGCTGCGCCACCAGGCGCTGGATCCGGACAGCAGCGTGCTGGCCGAACGCATCGACGCCTCGTTCAAGGCGGCCGAAGACCTGCTCGAAGCCTTGCTCGAAGCATCGCGCCTCGAAGCGGGCAAGTACCGCGTCGACGTCGGCGACGTCGCGCTCGCCGACGTGTTCGAAACGCTGCAGCACCAGTTCGGCGTACTCGCGGCGACGCGCGGCCTGCGCCTTCGCATCGTACCGAGCCGTGCCTGGGTACGCAGCGACGCCCAGCTGCTGCGCCGGATCCTGCAGAACTTCCTCGCCAACGCGTTGCGCTACACGCGCAGCGGCGGCGTCGTCTGCGGCGCACGGCGCGCAGGTCCGTACCTGCGCATCGAAGTCTGGGACAGCGGTCCGGGCATACCGCCCGAGCAGTTGCGCAGCGTGTTCGACGAATTCCACCGCGGCAGCCATGCCTCGCCGTGGGGCGAGAAGGGGCTCGGACTCGGGCTCTCGATCTGCGACCGCATGGCGCGCCTGCTCGGGCATCGCATCACCGTGCGCTCGGTCGCCGGACGCGGCAGCGTGTTCGCACTCGAGGTCGCGCGCAGCGTCGCGCCCCCGCTCGCGCCGACCAGCCAGCGTGCCGCGGGCGGCGACGACATCCGCGTCGGCGGACTGCACGTGCTCTGCCTCGACAACGACGCGACGATCCTCGAGGGCATGCATGCGCTGCTCACGCGCTGGGGCGTCACCTGCGACCTCGCGCTGACGCCTGCGCAGGCGCGTCGTGCACTGCTCGCGCGGCGTCCGGACCTGCTGCTCGTCGACTACCACCTCGATGCAGGCGAAGACGGCCTCGCCGCGCTCGACATGCTGAGCGCCGCGTGCTCGCCGCCGCCGCCGGGGGCGCTGCTGACCGCCGACACCAGCCCGGAGCTGGCCGAACGCGCGCGCTCGCTGGGTTATCCGCTGCTGCGCAAGCCGGTCAAGCCGGCGGCCCTGCGCGCGCTGGTCTCCCAGCTCGGGCGTCAGGCCTCGCCGTCCACCGCACCCTGAGCGTCAGTCGCG